>DAHXNH010000212.1 GCA_027365485.1 Clostridiales bacterium | reverse complement strand
CATCAGCATGATAATTTCCGTCACGCCATACCCTTGAGCCTTTTCGAAGCCGGCCTTCTTGATACTGGATGGAAATTTCAAGGTCTTTGCCGCATCCAACAACACGGTAGTCAGGGAATCCTCGTGCGTTTCGAGGACTTTTCCAATCTCCGACAAGTCTTGTTGCATAATACCCTCTCATTTCGGGCCGATTTGGATTCTCCTCTAATTATAGCAAAACCGCGTATTCATACGGGTTTCGCGGCTTTTTTGTCGGTGTGACGTCGAGGACATTTAGTGTATTCTCGGGGTGCGAAACTTAAGCTATAGTTAATCCGATACCGGTCGTACTTTCGATGATACTGATCGCGGTGGGCGTCCCATCGCTGTTCGGCTTCTTGCTTGACCGTGGTGCTCAAATCCGCGAATAGGATGGTCGCATGGTAGTCTTGTTCGATCACTCACGGACACTTCTCCTGGCCATCATGGACTTCGATCCTCCACCGCAGGGTATACAATTCGCCAAAGGCTTCTTCCGGCATTTCTTCTTCTGTTAACGTGGTGACTAGGGTTTCGATCTGACCGGTGGGTAAGAGAAGTTTGATTACTCGGAGCCGGACCGCGGTGCCCGCGGTCGCGTCGACCCCCATTTTGCGCACTGGGCGCGCCTGGGCGGAGGATAGCGTGAGGGTGACCTAAGGTTTAGACCGAGCGGCACCGATGATTTTGGGATAAAAGCTCACCGGCACGCGCATCACTGGGCGGATGTGATGGGTCATCAGATAAAAGAGCAAGGGCAGCGACGGAAAGCCGCGATCAAACAAAATGATGGTCGCGATCTGGCGATCCGGCAGTCGCAGAAAGGCATCCACATGTTGGCGAGCCAACTCGCGCTCCCCCGTACAAGGGAGCGATCCTGGCATCGACGACGATGCCGTTCAAGACATCGTAGAGTGGGGACGCTCGGGCCTTGGCCACAGAAAAGGGGCCCTTACCGGTAGCACCCCCATATTCGGCCCGCAACAGGGGCGAATCAGGCAGTGGCTTAGAGGAGGCGTCGATCGCGAGCACGCGAAAGCCGCGAAATGTGCGATATTCCTCGTCGTCGTAATACGGATTCACAAACGCCGTATTCAGTTCGGTAAACGCTTCGGGACGAATTTGTTGCCGCGCTTCGCCAAAGGACTGTTTCGTATACGTGGTCGCGTCGGCTGGTTTAAAGTCATCGATATGACCCCGACGAACCCGACCTTGCGGTCGCGGGTAAAATCTTTCGACCATTCTTTAGATCGCTCCCGAAATCGTAAATCCTGAAATGTTTGACCGACGGCATCGATAAGATCCAACGCTTTACTGGAAATTAGTACTACCTCCCGTGCCTGAATACTGGAAGGTGGATGGAAGATTCAGCTTTTTTACCGGCGGGAAGCGCTTAACTGCCGACAACCGAGATCATCAACCCAATCAATCGGCCGCTATAGTGCGCGAACAATTGATTGGAAAATTCTTAACCTGACAACATTAGGATGCCTCCTATTCTGAGGCGGGGTCGTTCCATGATGCGAAGAGGACCCGAACCGCCTTTCTGGTTAGTCTAATAGCTCGCCGCGCGTTTCAGACTCCAAGTATGCTGCGGACCACGGTCGTGGTGGTCCGGTTGAGTTATCGAATACGACTACGGACGGCGTCTTCATGGTAGTCCGGATTACACCCTAGCGCGTCGAACACGCCTTGAGTCGCGGCGTTCATCTGCGCTTGAATGGACGGTGGACAGAGGGCTGCAGAGGCGGCGAGATGATCTTCCAGTTGTTCGACCGTGCGGACCCCGACGATCGTCAAATCGATGGCGGAATTAGCTCGCACCCAGGCCAGCGCTAACTGGCTGAGGGATATCCGCAAATCGTTCGCTAAAGTCTGTAGAGTTTCCAATGCCTGCTCTAGAGCTTCTTCGACACCAGAGCCGTGGTGCCGGCTTTGGCCTTGGCCTCGTGACCAATGGAAATGGCGGGATCGAGCGCGTTGTGGCGGAATGGCATCAAAGGACGCATACTTGCCAGTTAATAAGCCTTGTTGTAAGGGAGAATAGGCAATGACGCGATAATGTTGCTGCTGGCAGATCGGCAAAATCTCACATTCAATGGCGCGGGAGAGTAGGCTGTAGGGCAATTCCTGACTGATGATGGGTACGGATAGCGCCTGAACCTGGCGCATTTGTTGGGGGCCGTGATTAGACAAACCAATGGCGCGAATTTTGCCTTCATCCTGAAGCGCGAGAAAAGTCGCCCAGATGTCTTCGACGAGGTGGCGAGACGCGGGATCAGGGCTGAGGGGTAAAGGCCAATGCAACATGTAAAGGTCAATATAGTCGGTACCCAATCGCCGCAAACTAGATTCACAGGCGGCCCGCACCCCGGGGTTCTGGGCATTTTCCGGGCTCACTTTGGTGCCAATGATGGCCCGGTGCCGATCCGATCCCAGGGCCTGTCCCAAGGCTTGTTCGCTGGCCCCGTCGTTATAAGATTCTGCCGTATCAAAATACCGAATACCTCCGTCGAGAGCGCGACGGACAATTCGGGTCGCCGTGACCTGCTCCAACGTTCCCCAGTATGCTCCGCCGCCCAAAGGCCAGCAACCAAGGCCAAGGGCTTCGGGACCCAGTGCAGCGAACCCGCTGTAACCTGACGGCATAAATGCGTCCCTCCTTTGAACCATAAAGTGTTTGATCGAAACCGGTGTGGCTGTGGAGTCCCTTCGGTTGAGGGTCGACTCTCTCTCAAGTGGGCGGTGGCACAGGGCCCAGGAACCTTCTCTTGAACTAGCCAGGAGTTCGTTCGGTTGCCACCACGCACTCGCATGACGGTGGTCTGCGCGCTAAGGGCCCGTCATCAAATTTCGACGCCAGGTAGCGGATGCAAAGACGGCGGCAGGGGCGCCGCTACGGCTTCTTGAATCGCCCTGGAGGTGACCGTGGGACAGATAAATTTTTGGATGTAGTGCACCACCAACTGCGTTCCCGCGTCGTGGGAGACATATGGTTTACGGGCGGGATTATACATCGCATCCGTTAAATCTTCTACGAGATACGGCTGAAATCCATGCAATGTTAGCTGTTTGATCCCAAAAGGTCGGTTCAACACGCACATATTTGTGTGGACCCCTGCAACTAAGACAGTTTGAATCAAGTGTTGGCGTAAATATGCAAACAGATATTGTGGGTCTTCTCCGACAATATCACGGTCCATATCTATGGCAATGGTGGGATGTTGGCGCGTCCATACCGCTTCGTCGACCAACTCCCCAGTATCGGAGCCCCCATCGCTATCGTCGATGGGGAGGGTGGGGTACGACGGTGGGCACACGTTGCGCAATGGAGGCGGAAGCTCGGCGTGAAGACGTTGATAGGCCGGAGTCGATGCATAAAAGCTCATCGTGCCGGATGGACAGTGGACAATCGATACTCCGCAGGTGCGCAAGGTACGGGCCAACGCATCGATTTGAGGAGCGAGTTGGCCTGTGCGCTTGGTTGCTCCACGCGACCAGTGGTGATCCCACATATCGCAGATCAGCAGCGCGGTGTGGTCGGGGTCCCAGGGAACGTGGGTTGATTGGACCTGCCATACCAGAAATCCGTCTTCGTTCATGAGCTGTTGTTGGGTTACGGATAACATTGCGCATCCTCCTCGGTTGTTCGGTTGCAAACGGCCAGCAATGACCATCGACTACTAGACGTTCAGACAGAGAGGGCATAATGAAAGAGCGTGTCCATGGCATAGATGGCGGCGCCTAGAGCGTCGCCGTTTTCCAGCAAATTGGCCGGAAGTACCTCGAGTCGTCGCACCAAAGGCCCCATGGCGCGTCCTTGGGTTTGTATGCGGGCTCGTTCGACAAAGGGTGGATACGCAGAGGCAATGTGACCACCGATAATGATACAGTCCGGATTTAAGATATTGACCAGGTTGGCCATGGCCACGCCAAGGTAGTCGGCGGCGTCTTCAATGGCACATTTGGCGACGGCGTCCCCCTGACTCGCGGCCTGGCATACCGCCTCAATCTCAAGCAACGCAATATCGTGAACTGCGAGGTCGCGTAATTGACTGGGATGGCCGTCGCGCAATAGACTTCGAGTTTTCATCAAGACGGACGATTCCGACACTTGAGTTTGTAAGCATCCGCGATTGCCACAGGCGCATAAAGGACCATTGATGTCCACCACTAAATGGCCGAGTTCGCCGGCCCCTCCCCACGAGCCTTGAAATAATTCGCGGTCGGTGTAAATGCCGGCGGCGACACCCGATCCGACGCCGATATAGACAACGTGGTCATACGTTCTTCCGGCTCCATAGCGACACTCGGCTAAACCGCGGGCCCGATGGCGATTAATGACGGCAATCGGCCACGGCAGGGAATCCTTGAGTATGCTGAGAATGTCGACATGCGCCCAACCTAAATCGGCTGCGCTTTCAATTTGATTGGTCACCATATCCACCAGTCCTGGTGCCCCAATGCCTAGAAAGGGGAAGACCGGCAAGGACAACTCCTGAACAAATACGTCCAGGTAGGCTGGTAGCGCCCTGAACACACGATCGGGGTCGGCTTCAGGCACGGGATAGCTTTGGGTCTTGGCGGCGTCTCCGTTGGCATCGTAGGCCCCCAACGTCCACGCCCCGTCGCGATAGGCCACTCCCAGTGCGAGACGGCGCATGGGCGTTAGCGTTAAAACTAGAGCGGGTCGACCTTTGCCGGGAGTGTCTGTCTCGACGCGGCATTCTTCGAGCCAATCGGTTTTGAATAAGGTTTGTAACGCCTCTGAAATGCTGGCCCGGCTAAGACCCAATATCTCGCTCAACTGCGCTCGGGAGATGGGGCCCCATTTGCGAATGGCCTGAATAATCAGGGTCTTGCTATCTCTGGTTTTGGTCTCGACCGAATCCCCGAGTGTGCTGCGGATGTCCACGTTCATCGTCACATCCCCTTTTGGTTCGTTCTTTCGCCAGAACGGGAGCCGGCGGCCAGAAATAACGAACAAATATCGAGGTCAATTATGAATAAAACCGACGATAATCGCAAGGGGTTCTGGAAATTCTCGTGGAATTCGGCCAGCCCAGTAGGGCTGGATCCCAGAGCGCGATCTCCGTGATTTGTTGGTGTGAGCGAGTGCGTGCAATGTGGCGGGCACTTGAGAAACCCTCTCCGTTTCGGAACGGGCACCGTTTTGGACTGCGAAAACAATTAGTTTCGCGTAAACATTGACAAAACAAACAATCCGTTCTAGCATCAGCTTAGTTCATCCTTACAAAGGAGTGAAATTGTGAAAATACAGACAACCGCTTCAGTGGCTCTAGGGGTGTTTACTAAACCTTGGCGAGACTTAAGTATTGACGAATTGATGAAGATGGTGAGTGAGCTGGGGTTGCAAGGTGTTGAGTTTCCGGTTCGGCCGGGTTTTCAGGTGGAGCCTGACCGGGCGGAGTCAGGGCTTCTTGAATTGACGACAATTGGACAGAAATATGGCGTGCGCGTGTTGAGTGTGGCCGCCGACCCGACCGAGGTCCTATTGGCGAGTTGTGCGGCGGCGAAGATTCCAGTGGTCCGGGTTATGGCCGATCTGCACTCGTCGGGCTATCTCTTATCTTGGAAGGAGTTTGCCGCACGTCTCGACCAGTGGACGCGCTGGGCGGAACGGTTTGGGGTCCAGATCGGCGTTCAACCGCACCATAGTAATTTGATTGCTGATTCGGCAGAATTATATACCATGCTGAAGGATCGGGATCCCCGATACGTGGGAGCCATTTGGGATGCAGCCCATGATGCGATTACTGGGCGCGAACCAGAAGTGGGTCTCGAACTCGTCTGGTCGCATCTTATCATGGTCAATCTGAAAAATGCATACTATCGCCGGGTGTCCGGTCCCGAAGCAGACCAATCGGAGTGGCAACGATATTTCACCACAGGACCCCATGGGCTCGCCTCGTGGCCGCGGATCATTGCGTATTTGCAGGAACGCCAGTATCACGGCCCCATTTGTCTTACGGCCGAGTATACCGCGAAGGAGTTAGTAGATCCCCTTGTGACCCGGGACGTTCACTATGTGAAGCAGTTGATGGCGGCCGTCGGTATACGAGAGGAGGCCTTCGCGTGAGTGACCAAGTGCGGGTGGCCGTGGTTGGAGCGGGGCATATGGCGAATATGGTGCATTATCCTTCGCTGGCGTCCTTATCTGATGTGGATATCGTGGGAATCTGCGATTTGGATGACACGCGCTTGCAAGATACGGCGGATCGGTATGGCATCACCGGACGGTTCCACGATTACCAGGCGATGGTAGAACAGACGAACCCGCAAGCGATTTATGTCATCGGTCAGCCTCATCTGATGTTCGATATTTGGGTGTGGTGCTTGGAACATCATTTACCGTTGTTTATCGAAAAACCCATGGGACTGACCTGGCATCAGGCCAGGATATTGGCCGACTTGGCGGAAACCTACGATTGTGTGACTCAAGTTGGGTTTCAACGCCGGTCTTCCCCTATGGTGACGCAACTCTATCAACGCTGCATCGAAAAAGGCGCGATAAATCTCGCGGTGTGTTCCTTTTACAAATACTCGGTGAAGCCATTTCGCAATGCGCGCGATCATATCCTCGATGATGCCGTTCACGCCATTGATACACTCCGTTGGCTCGGCGGTGGAGAGGTAACGCGTGTGGTCAGTACGACTCGCCGAATCCAAGTCCCAGACATCAACTTGGTGGCCGCGCTCATCGAGTTTGACACAGGCGTGGTCGGCATGTTGATGAATAATTGGGCAAGCGGCCGTCGGTGCTTTTCAGTTGAGATCCATGCTCCTGGCATCTGGGTACAAGCGGAACATGAACAGGGCGCGGTTGTGTATGAAGAGGGCCACGAGCAGGGCACTGCGTGGGATGCTCGTCAAGTCGCAGGTAGCCCCGAGTTTTATGTCTACGGGGGCTTTCAAGCCAAACATCGGGAATTCATCGACGCAGTGAAGGCTCACACGCTACCGTCGTCCCATTTCGCCGACGCATTAAAGACCATGGAAGTCGCAGAACGCATCTTGGCCCATGACCTGCTTGATGTGCGGTAGTGATGAGACAGGTTGCGACCATCTCGGACTCTGAGATGGTGGTCGGTACAACAGGACAATTTTCGGCGAGTCTCGGATTCAGCCGAGACCCTGATAAAGGAGGGACGTAGTCCGTGAAAAACATGAAATTGGTCGCAGCCGTCGTGGCCACAGTGGTCGGGGTAACGTTGATTGAAATGGGAACCGGCGCAAGTCATGCGCCACCCAGTAGACCACGGAAAAAAAGTGACGGTATTGCTCTTTGGCCAGTCGGGTAATGGTGTATTGGATCTGCAGACCAACTGGTTTACGCACTATGCGGAGAAAAATTCTGGCTCAATATTCGTGCATATTCGGTATTGCAACTCGTAACCTCGTCATCCCTCAAGCGGGAGAACCTGCCGCGCTAAATTGCCCATTCAGCGTCAAGCCAAGTGGACATCTTGGGCGGGCGACCCCCGGGATGAAAGCCGGAGAATCCCTCTCGACGCCGCCGAGCCCGGAGTCGCAGCCAACTGCGGAGCCGACCTAAGGGTCGGCCTGCCTGAATCGACGCCGATGGAACCGGGCGCGAAATGACCGCGCGGTCAACAGGCTGGCCAACCTGGACACGGCCGGACTCGCTTCGATCCCACGCAGAGTGGACTGCCAGTTCGCCATGAATATCTTGAGGCCTCGGATGAAGCGCTCCCGTGTCCGCGCTGTGGAGCATCTTCCGAACGGGCCGGGACGGAGGACTCCCGACTCGTCGACTTTCGCGTGCAACTGGAACTGGTTGCCGTGCATCAGGTTCGCTATCGACGCACCTGTGGCTGTTTTCCTCCGGTCACGGGTGCCCCGGTCATGACGTCGACTGAACAAACAGCCTCGAAACCCTCGCTACCAGAGAGCGCGGCCCTCGTCCTGGCCGAACAGGCCGTCGAATCCTACCCCGCCGCTCACTCGGCTCCACCCGAACCGATGCCTGCTTCGGCTCAGGTGATGCCGGCCTTGGCCGTCGAGCCCATGATGACGATCGTGTCGGGGGCGGCTCGTGCGTGTACGACCCCGCCGCCATTAACCGTGGTGCCTCGCGGGCGGTTTAGGTTGGATTTTGTGGTCCAGTTACTGACCTGGAAGGATGTCTGGGGGTGCCCTTGCCCGACTGTGTCAGGCCTGGGAGACTCAAAAGGCTCCGATTGCCCCGGGCACATTAGTGGGGGTGCTCCAGGCCGTCGGTCCGTGGTTGCAGCCATTATATGACGCCATCCGGGTGGTCAATCGGCGCGAGCCATGGTGGCACGCCGATGAAACCGCATGGAAGGTCTTTATCGAGTGGGGGAACAAAACCAACTATCGCTGAACACCCAGAGCCACCATCGAGACCCCGCCTTGCCCAAGGGTTCCGCGAACACTTTCCCGATAGGTTTCATCCGCATGACACCACGGTTCCGCTTGATGGACTTTTTGAGGGCTTTGTACCAAGGCTCGAAGATCGGCCCCAGGGGTAGGAGCGCTCCCACCAGACTTCCAGCCGCAATATCGGCCCCCTGGTCTACCAGACTTGGCGCAGGCGATAAAGGGGGACCTCCCAGAGATATTTCCAGGACAACACTGGGATGAGCCATTGGGGGGTAAAGAGTCCGCGGGGAATCATACTCAAGGGCCTGGGCACCGTAAAGCCCCGAGGAACCGCGGCCGCGGTTTTAGGCTCAGAAGCTTCACGAGGATCAGCGGCTGGAGGAGTGAGATCCGCCCCTTCGGCGAGGGCGTTTCGATCGCTCTCGACCCCATCGTGCCCCCCACACTCACCGACCCGGCGATAGCGCTGCGGGTGGGCTACCTCTGGTCGAATCTCGGCGACGAACTCTCACTGCGTCGAAGTGTCGATGCCACACTTTCGGGCATAGGTTCCGCACCGAGGGAACCGTTGGGCTTCGTCAGAGGCTTCGAAATACCGATGGCTCGCCGGCCACAGAGGATAACGCCGCCGACCATGGACGGCGGTTCCGGGTTGTTGCCCGCGCCGACGAGGCTCGGGTCGGGGTTCCTCGGGCAGTAAGAAATCGTCAGGAAGCCGTTCCACCGCTGGTGCTGCCGTAGGTTCACCCGTTTCCGTGGCGACAGTTTCTACCATGGGAGCCGGATCGGGGCGTTTTTTTCGGATTTCCGACCATAGAACGGGTGAGCGAATTCGATCAGTTTGGCTTTGGCTGTTGGCGCTAATGCAATTTGCCATCACTTCAGCTAACTTTCATGCCATCGGACGGGCAACGGACCGTCGTTCGAGAATGCTGCTTCAGCCGCCCCAAGGGCGGGAATTCGGGATTGGCGTACGGCTCAGGACCATGAGCCTACGCCAATCCCGAATGATTCAAGGGCCTGAGCTCAAGTTCGGCTAGCATGCGCTCGGACACGGTGACTGGGGAAAATCCGTTGCCAGGCTAGTTGGTCAGACTGATGCCAAAACGAGTTGGCCAAAACACTTTGGCGGCTTCAAGGGCCCCCCTCAGGCTCCGATTTTCTGTGCGAAGGCGCAGTACTGCCTCCACGGTGGAGTCATAAGCCCATGGTAAATCTTCGATAGCCTCTCGTAGGACACTCAGATACGCCCACACCGGCGATCCGTCCAAGGACGGCTGAAAATTCACTTCCGGACGGGTATGGGGGGATCGCTTCCAAGGTGGCCTCATTCGTTTCATGCGGCTCATGATACGTCAAGCAAAACAGAAAATCCAGCCCCTTGGGCCCGTTTTTCACAAAAAATCCTCGAAAATTTTGGACGAATCCCCGCTGTGCGTACCGAGTTCACCAAATATATACCCCATATCAGTCACGTTGTAGGGATGAGTCTTCACTGGCTTCCTTGACGGAAGCGTATTTCCTTTAAGCCACTTCGCCGGTCCGACCGATGTTGCGTTGGACAGTTGTATGACAGGTCATACAATTCGGATTCTAGAGGCTAATGAGATTGGCCGAAGCTTCGTGCGAGGGACCGGAAGCATTAGATTTGGTGGTTCCGTGGATTGAAAGACGCACAGGGAGACAATAAAAACTCCCGATCCCCAAGCATTACGACTTTGCAGACATCATTTTGCCCTGAATATTCGATGACGGTGGCCCCACCGGCAATCGCATGGTCACACTGGCGGGTGAACGGATGCGGTGGACTCGTTACACACGCCATCTGTAAGCGGTCGTTTGCGAAACCTCTTGACACCGGGTACCCCCCATTTTTTCGATGCCGTTGGATCCGATCCGAAAAGCACCACTCTCCTATTCATGCGGTCGGTTGTCGGTGCCCCACGGCGACAACGGCGGATGTTTTGAGGTGCGAAACTCCAGTATGGTATACTGCTCGCGGGTCGAGGTGTTGGTGGTATCCAGAACGGCTTGCTGCTGGGGACCTTTCTTTAGCAAGGGATGGGGACGAACCAAGCTGTGGTCGCAAACCGTGAAGTTGGCTCCGCGCCCAGTATCGACAGCCTGCGCATCAACGGAGACGACCCTTGATGACACGGATGTCGTGGGGTAACCGGAACAAACCGTCGTGGTTCGGGGAATCAGTGAAGGCGGGCAGACTTAGGCCCCGTTGGGTCAGCCCGATCTGTCGTGATTGTGCAACGAGGTCGGGAACTCAGCGCGGAGACCTCTTAGCCGTCCGATAGTCAAAGGGCTCCGGCGTGAGGGATGGATAGGCGATGGTTGAGACGTTCTCAAAACAAGACGGAGGTCCTTTCGACGCGGCGGGCTGGGGACCGTGATCGAGGGGATTCAAGCTCGTTGCGGGGAATTCGATCAGAGAAATTGCCGAGCCTTCAGGCCTCCCCATGGCCGAAGCCGTCGGCAACAGCGGAGAGCTTTGGAGCGGAGTGGCCTCGGAGCGAGGGCAGGAACCGCCTGCGTGCGGATAGAGGGAGTGGAGACATTGCAATATCGACACATGGGAAAAGCCAACGTACGGGTCAGCAACATCTGTTTGGGGACCATGCATTTTGGTAGCAAGACGGAAGAAAAAGAGGCCTTCGCGATCATGGATCGCGCGTTAGAATTGGGGATTAACTTCTTTGATACCGCGAACGTCTATGGCAGTGAGGCAGTGCGAACGGAGGAGATTATCGGACGGTGGCTCCATCAAGGCGGAGGCCGTCGCGAACAGATTGTGCTGGCCACCAAGGTGTATGGAGCGGTCGCGCGGGGCGGGAACCTTGCGCCGAATGAAGCGCCAGGGATCTCCTTTTATAAGGTAAGACAGCATGCCGAGGATTCTCTCCGTCGGCTGCAGACCGATCACATCGATCTCTATCAAGTCCATCACATTGATCGACGCATCTCAGGGGCTGAATATTGGAATACCTTTGAGCACCTCATCCAAAGTGGCAAGGTCTTATACACGGGCACCAGCAACTTTCCGGGATGGGGCTTGGCGAAATACCAAGCCATTGCCGAGCAACGGGGACACATCGGGATCGTGTCCGAGCAAGCCCAGTACAATCTATTGAGTCGTTATCCAGAGTTGGAAGTGATTCCCGCCGCCCAAGCATTCGGCGTTGGCATCATGGTCTACATGCCCGTGGCAGGCGGCCTATTGACCGGTCCGAAGGAGATGGTGGAAGGCTCGCGCACCCAGTCGGTCGAGCGCGAGTACGGCGTTGGAGCCCCATTGCGGGAGAAGTTAAGGCAGTTCTCTGCCCTTTGCCGCGAGATAGGCGAGTCCGAAGCGGTGGTCGCGACGGCCTGGACCCTAGCCAACCCCGGAGTGTACTCCGCCATTATTGGCGTACGCACCTTGGACCATCTTGAGGGACTCGATCGCGCATCAGAACTGCAGTTGAGCGCTGAGGTGATGGAACAATTAAATCACGTGTTTGACATCAACCAAGGGCGACCGTTGCGTCCCGGACCCGCCCCGGAGGCATTTGCCTGGTAGTGGACCGCGGCGAGCCGCACCGGTCGTCAATCATTTGAGAGGAATACCCGGCCCTTCGACAAGATGGTGGATCGGGGCTTGGTGGGCATTTGCTCACGGGCCGACAGATTGTTCGGATGCGGAACCAACACCGGATCCTGCGTGGATTGCATCGGACTACCTGGCTCGGACAACGAACGAGGTAGTCCGACTGAGTAACACGGTGAAGGATGATGGACGGAGGCAAAGGGCGGCATCTTATTGCCAAGGCTTTTGACCTAATCGAAGCCGATGGGGGAACCCGCTCATCTGAATGCGGTTGTCAGCCGTCGCCTGGATGCTATATCTTGCCAGGCTTCGATCCAGAGGAGGTCCACCGACGGCGATGACACATCGGCCGCCAATCGCGACCAATGTCCAGCGATTACCACCGAACGCTCGCGGCGGTCGGAATCGGTGGAGCCCCAAGAGGAATAGAGTACGTGTCGAAATCGGCGCGACCCAGGCAATCGGCCGAGCACTCCGGTTTTTCAAACTCCAGAGGGAGGGAAGGGTGGATGCAGTGGAGTGTCATGACCTGGAATGTTCGATTTAACAATCCCGAGGACGGGATGAATGCCTGGCCTAAGCGGAGCGCGTTAGTCGCTGAGCTGCTGAATCGAACGCGTCCGTCCCTGCTGGGCCTGCAGGAGGTGCTGCCTTCGATGCAGGTGGAGATTCAAGCAATGCTGCCGGGTTACGCGTGCTTTGGTCAACCCCGGCGAGCCAACGACGAGGAGTGCCCGCTGTTTTATCGTCTAAGCGACTTTGAGGTCGTGAGGCAAGAGACGTTCTGGTTATCCGAAACGCCGCAATCGGTGGGTAGCGTAAGTTGGAATGCTTCGCTACCGCGAATTTGCACATGGGGATTGCTCGAATCGCGGCGCGCTCCCCATCTTCGTTTAGCCGTATTCAATACCCACTTAGACCATGTCAGTGAATTAGCGCGCGAGCGTGGCGTCGCTCTCATCCTGGACGTGATGCAGGAACACCGTGGTCACGTACAGGCGATGATGTTGATGGGCGACTTTAATGCGACGCCTGCCAGTCGCGTGGTTCAGGTGGTGGAATCGACTAATCAGAGTGGGCACTGTGACCTGCGACCCGCCTTGCGAAGCGCATACCCCTTACGGAAGGATGACCTTTTTGAGGGAACGTTTCACGGCTTTCATCCAGAAAGCGGCACGAAAGAACCGATGATTGACTACCTGTTCGTCTCCTCGCAAATCACGGTCGAGTCGGCAGTGGTGGTCAGGGACCGGTTCCAGGGGCGTTATCCTTCCGATCACTATCCATTGATGGCGGAATTAGCGTTGTAGGCGGAATTAGCGTTGTAGGCGATGCCAGCGTCCTAAGGCTAGTGGAAGGCTGCTGGCACCGTCGAGCGCGCAATGCACTGGTGCATACGTTAGTCCGTTGGGTGAGATTCAAGGACCAGAGCCTCGCTTTAAGCTCGTGCCCTCGGCTCCGCGCGCTTCCAATAGGACCGGTCGAAGTCTTCGAGGCGTTGACCCTTTGTGTTGCCGTTAGCGGTGCCGATGCTGATTACCTTGGCGCTCTTGCAGATCGTGGGCATCTATGGGGATTATGTCTTCCCGAGCCTCGTGCTGAATTCGACCCAACACACGGTATCGTTGGCGATTGCCAACTTTACGCCGCCAGCGATGGCCCCCGATATCAATGCGGTGAACATTCAACTAGCGGCATTTACTTTGTCCGCGGTACCGATTGCTATGCTGTTCTTTGCTCTCATGAAGTATTTTGTCAACGGCATGTCGAGCGGTGCTTTGAAAATGTAAGGCGTAATCGACGCTCGCCATGCCGTATACTGACGTCGAACCCGAAGTGACGGAGGTCTCGCCGATCCGGCGGGAATAAGGAGTCCTCACGACGTTCATTGCCTGGATGGATTGTTTCGAGGATTGGATACTCCCCCAAGACAGGGACGAGAGGAGAGGGCAAACATGCAGACGGTGGCAGTCACCGGCGGGAGCGGGCGTCTCGGCCAAGCGGTATTGCGGGAGTTGCACACCCAGGGCTATCAGATCCGAAATTTGGATGTGGTCGACGACGGAGGGCTGTCCGACCAGTTTACTCGCGGGGATATCTTAGACGAAGAGGGGTTAGCCGAGTGGTTGCGGGGTTGTGACGGCTTAGTGCACTTGGCAGCGATTCCGGCCCCGGGGATCGTCTCGGCGGACCAGTTGACCTTGGTCAATGTGGTGGGCAGCGTGCGCGTTCTACGCCAGGCGGCTCAGGCAGGCATTCGCCATATGGTCTTGGCATCGAGCGCGTCGGCTTTGGGATTAGCCTGGGGGCGACGCTTTATGCCGCAATATTTGCCGATTGATGAGGCCCATCCGCTACAACCCGAAGAAGAGTACGGGGTTTCTAAAGCGGCGATGGAAGTGTATGCCGCAGCGTTTGCGCGGCACTACGCCCTCCATGTCGCTTTATTGCGCTTTCCTACCATTGTAGCTGCCGATGGGATCGAGAGTTTGGCGACCCAGATGGAAGAAGACCCAGAATTGGCGGCGAAGCTCCTGTGGAGTTATGTAGAGTTGGATGATGCGGCCCGAGCGTGTCGCTGCGGTCTCCATTTAGAGACGATAGGAGCCAAAGCCTACTATATTACGGCGGCCAATCACTTGGCCGGCAGTCAGCTAGAGAGCCTCCTGAACGCGTACTACCCCGGGGTGCCCCGGACCGAGGCGTTTCGGCGGGAAGCCAGTTTGATTTCCTCGGCCGCGGCCGAGCGTGAGTTGGGGTGGCGTCCGACGGTAGCGTGGCACGCTTAGCGAAGGCGGTCTTAGAATCGAGCCCGCTCAACTGGACGGCCTGGAAAGAAGCACGGACGGGTGGCATGGTGCAGGAGACGACGAAGCGAGGGCACTTAGAATTCGAAAGGAAGCGATGCAATGCGAATTGCTTTGGGACAATTTAGTGAACCGACCCCCGAACGGCTGCGCTATTGTCGACAGCTGGGGGCGACTGGCATCGTGCTCAATACGGCCAAAGTGCCCGGTGACCACGAGTGGGCATATGAGGACTTAGTGGCCCTCAACCAAGCGTGCGCCCGCTTTGGGCTAAAGGTGGAGTCGCTCGAGAATACGCCGCTCAATTTCTATGACCAGGCCATTTGGGGAGGACCCGAACGTGACGCCCAGATCGCCCATTACCAGGCGACCATTCGCAATGTGGGCCGGGCCGGAATCCCGATCTTAGGCTACCACTGGATGGCCAATGGCGTGTGGCGAACCAGTTGGGATCCGGTGGGACGGGGGGGAGCCGTGGTGTCGGTCTACCGAGAGTCGACTTTGGCGGCGCCTCAGTGGACGCATGGTCGCGAGTATAGTGCCGAGGAAATCTGGGACAACTACTGCTACTTCATGGACGCGGTACTCCCCGTCGCGGAAGCAGCGGGGGTGTCCTTAGCGCTCCATCCCGACGATCCTCCGGTGCCGACATTAGGCGGCGTGGCTAGGATTTTTGGCAGTTTCGAAGCATTTCAACGGGCGGCCGAACGCTTTCCGAGTCCGGCGTGGGGCCTGGACTTTTGCTTAGGGACGTGGTCCGAAATGGGGCCGTGTCTAGCCGAGAAGCTGCGATATTTTGTGCAGCGAGGCCGCGTGCGCTATGTCCATTTTCGCGATGTGCAAGGCTATGCGCCGGAGTTTCAAGAATGCTTTTTAGGCGAGGGCAATTATAATCCGGTCGAGATCATGCGGTTACTGGTCGAAGAGCACTTTACCGGGTTTGCCATCGACGACCATGTGCCGCTGCTGGTAGGCGATGAAGGCTGGGGTGAACGAGGGCGGGCCTTTGCGACCGGGTACTTGCAAGGGCTATTGACTGCGATCGAGCAATTGGTGCCTGATGCCAACAAGATGGCGCAGCCGTGAGAGCCTGACGAAAGGAATGCGCCAGTGGGTTGAGGCAGGAGCCGTACGAGGCGAGTCTAGACCGGAAAGAATCTTGGTAGAGATGGACAGGGGAGGAAGCCGTTGTTCATGGCTGTCTGCATGCACGAAAAAGAGGCGGTTCAATAGGCGAGCAGATGCTCGCGATGCCGAGCTTTTCGGGAGGGATCGCCTTCTTGATCCACGGTTACCAAAAGGTGTTGCCTCGGTCATAGTTAGGCTGGAGACTGGTCTGAGAGCGTTGATCAGCACGTCGAGGCACCCTTTATCGGAGGCCAAGGGGTATAAAATCGGCTTTGCTTCCAGGGATTAATGAGGAGGCACCTAAGGAGACGGAAGCCAAGGGTTGGTCGGTGCGCTGCCTTCGATCAAGGTCATTTCTTTTTGGCTGACGCCCTGGTTGCGTTGGTGTACAGGGAATCGATGACCGACAGACCGCGGTTCTCAACCTTGCATTTTCGGGGACGGTGTGGCATAACGATAGATGAGGAACTCCCATCCTGCGCAAACAGGATGGGAGGGTTGGCAGCACTTTCGCTTGCTACGGAAGGAGACCCTGCCGAACGCCGATGTTTTTTGACGAGCATAACCATCTCCGTGACGGAGGTGGTTATTTCTTGCGGTTCTTTGGCACTACGAACACAAGGAACCAGGGAATAATCCAAATGGTCCAATGCATGAGC
>DAHXNH010000186.1 GCA_027365485.1 Clostridiales bacterium | reverse complement strand
GCCATCTCGGAGACAGAGACGGAATGGCTAGTGGATCTGCGAGTCTATGAGGGAGTCTACCGTAAAGATCACTATCCGGTTCGTGTTGTCGAAGTGCCTTCCCCTCCGGCCGGGCGCACGCCTGAGTTGCTCGAACGGCAGATGTCGGAGTATGTCCTAACCAGAGCCCGCCTACATATGAAAAGCGGCTCGCTGCCGCCGAAAGGCATGCAGGTGAATGGCCATGAGGTGTGGCGAACAGAGATTCCAGAGCTTTCAGCGGCTAAATCGGTTAAAACGCCTGGATAAGGAGCGTCTGGTTCATCTAGACGCTCTCTATTCGTTTCGCAACGCGCCTCATCGAAGCAAGAGTGACCAAGGAGGTAGTAATCTGTGGCAGATACAGGATTTAAGGCGGGGTTAGAGGACGTCGTGGCCCTCACCTCGGATTTGTGTTTTATTGATGGCAAGGAAGGTCGTTTGGTCTATCGGGGATATGATGCGGTCGACCTGTCAGCGCATGCCACCTTCGAAGAGGTGGTGTTTTTACTTTGGTATGGCAATTTGCCGAATGCGGGGCAATTGAAGACGTTTCTCCGGGAATTAGGAGAAAGTCGACAATTAGACCCGGCGGTCGAGCGGTTGTTGGCATCACTGCCGAAGACGACCGCGCCGATGGATGCCCTGCGCACTGCGGTCAGTTTGGCCGGCATTTACGATCCTGATGGCGACGCCATGGAGCCTGAAGCCAATCAGCGCAAGGCCGTACGTCTGGTGGCGCAAATTCCGACGATGGTAGCCGCGTTCGACCGGATGCGCAAGGACTTGCCGGTCATTGCCCCGGACCGGGACCTTGCACTCGCTGACAACTTTTTGTGGATGTTGACTGGGAAGCGACCGAGTGGGCAAAACGCCAAAGCGTTTGACACCGCCCTCATCTTGCATGCTGACCACGAGCTCAATGCATCGACTTTTTCCGCTCGGGTCACTGCTGGAACTTTGTCGGATATCTATTCGGCAACGACCTCGGCGATTGGCACCTTAAAGGGCCCGTTGCACGGGGGCGCTAATGAACAAGTGATGCGTATGGTGGATGAGATTGGCTCATTGGACAATGTGCGCCCCTGGTTGGACCAGGCGTTTCAAGAAAAGCGGAAAATTATGGGGTTTGGTCATCGAGTGTATAAGACGGACGATCCTCGCGCGGTGGTGTTAAGGCGTTTTTCTCGCGAGATGAGCCAAACGCAGGGCACGATGGACATCTTCAACCGCCTGGAAGCCATTGGCGACTATGTGCGGGAACAAAAGCATCTGCATCCTAATGTGGACTTTTACTCGGGCTCCGTTTATCGGATGATGGAAATTCCCGTGGACGTTTTTACCCCGGTGTTTGCGATTAGCCGGATTGCCGGGTGGACGGCTCATATTCTAGAACAGTATCACAACAATCGCTTGATTCGGCCGCGAGCAGAGTACACCGGGCCGACGCATCTCACGGTCAAACCCATCGCGGAGCGTTAACTTTTACTCACCGAAGCTTTGCATGACGGTTAAGGGCTGGGCTGACGATTTGAGTCAGGCCAGCCCTTTTTGGTATCTAGCCGGCCGCGGTCGCCAGCGAACGGTCCTCGGATTGCGCTGGTATGGGTCCGCCCGTGGCCCAAAAGGCCCACGGGCGGACCCAGCGATACCGCCGATGGACGATTGATTGTCGAATCTCGACCAAAAAATCCCACGGCCTGGATGTTTTAATGTCACACGTCCGAGCATAGCCTCCACACTGAGGACCCCGTCGAGCCTCGTCGGAGGCTTCCGAAATATTCCTGGGTAGCGGGCCGCTCTGGATACCAACGCCGCATGTGGCCGACCCCTCGGCCTGATGCCCTTGCAGTCGAGCTTCAGGTCGGGGTTTTTCCGGCAGTCAGAAGTCTTCCGGCATCCGGTCTTCGGCCGTGGTCAGTGATGGCTGGGCGTCATGAATTGATAGGGCTTTAGGGTCTCAGAGAGGAGACCGCCATGCCCCACTGGTGGGGCACCCCCATCGATGAAAAGGGGGAGATCGGAGACGCTGATCGAGATGTAGGGCATTATCCGTGTCTATACACCAGATATAGTAGTCGGCGGGTATTTTTCAGAGGAGGAGAGTTCGTCAAGGATTAAGAAGTCTTCGGCTCTTCTACCGTCGACGCACCTCGGTTTCAATGACGGGGAATTGCTGAGGACTTTCGGAGACACGGTCGATTAACCGATCGAGTGCCGCGATGAAACGCCCTCCGAGTCCAAGCGCTGCCCTTCATACCACTGCACCGTGTCTTCCACATCATGTTGGGCACCAGCACTCAAACGAACCGGGAGGCTCATGCCTTCGGATTCGTTTGACCCAAGTCGCGGGTGATTTGATCCCGCACCTGAGCCCAATCCATACGGTTGGCATCCGGGTGGGCCAGCCGTTGCCGAATGACGTCTTTGTGCCAGTCGGGCACCGGAACCCGGTCTTCGCTCGCCGTAATGCGGTCCCAAAGGGACTGAACGTAATCGACCTTTTCTTCGGGTGACAGCTCATCAAATCCGGACGGGGGCCATGGAACACCTGCAAACATGCCCACACCTCCATTTTATTCTATGATACCACGCGCCAATCAGCGCGGCAAAAATTCGAGAGGAGACCGCCATGCCCCAGTTCTGGGGCACTCCCATCGATGAAAAATGGGGGGGATTGCGCTATGATGGAGATGACCTCCGACCAAGATCGTGTTCACTCTGATGCTACGAGCTCGTAGGGGAGACGGATTCCGGCCTCGTCGAGCACCCCCGATTGGTGCGACCGCGCCGGCTTGCGCCGGCGATGCGTTAGCCCGCAGAGGAGAATTCTCTGTCGCTCCGAGGCTGTCGGAGGATCCTTCAGATCTGAGGTGAGACGGATGGACTTGGATGTCGTAGTGACGCATGGCGCGGGCTTAGACATTCACAAGAAGGTGATTGTGGCCACGGTGATCACGCCGACACTGACGGAGACCCGCAGTTTTGGCACCATGACCGCCGATCTGCTGACGCTCGCCGATTGGTTGCAAAGCTGTGGCGTGACCCATGTGGCCATGGAAGCGACCGGGGTGTATTGGAAGCCGGTCGTCAACCTCTTCGAAGCCTATCCCTTTCAGGCGGTCATGGTCGTGAACCCGCAACACATCAAGGGGATGCCGGGTCGGAAGACCGATGCGCAAGATTCGCAATGGATTGCCGGGCTCCTGCGCATTGGGGCCATGAAGGCCAGTGATATTCCCCCGCGCCCGCAGCGCGAGCTGCGGGAATTGGTCCGATATCGGACGAGTCTGCAACAAACCCGGGCGACGGAGAGCAACCGCATCCAGAAGGTCCTGGAAGGGGCCAACGTAAAACTGAGCAGTGTCATCAGTGATGTGCTGGGGACCACGGGTCAGCGGATGCTGGCCGCCCTGGCGGACGGCGAAACCGATCCCACGAAGTTAGCCGACTTGGCGGACCCCCGCATCCGGGCCTCTCGAGAGACCCTCATCGCGGCGCTCACGGGCTTGGTCGACGCACATCAGCGGCTGATGCTCCGCGTGCAGCTCCAACATGTGGCCTTTTTGGACCGCCAGATCCTGGCGCTCTCGGAGGAAGTGGCCACTCGCCTCGCAAATTTTGACGACGCCCTCACCCGGTTGCAAACCATTCCCGGGGTTGAGCGTCGCACCGCCGAGACCATTATCGCCGAAATCGGCACCGATATGCAACGGTTTCCCTCGGCGGGCCACCTCGTCGCCTGGGCCGGCTTTAGTCCAGGCCAAGACCAAAGTGCCGGCAAAGCCCGGCCGACGCGGACGCGCAAGGGCAGTAAAGCGCTGCGGGCGGCCTTGACCCAAAGCGGACATGCCGCCGGCAAAACGAAGACGTATCTCGGAGCGGTCTATCATCGGTTAGCCGGACGGCGGGGCAAGCAGCGGGCTGCTATCGCGACCGGGCGGCATATTTTGATTGCCGCCTATGCCATTTTGCGTGCCCCAGACGTGGTCTATCAGGACCTGGGCGCGAACTATTTCGACCAACGGGACCCCGGTGCAGTGGTGCGACGGGAAATTCGACGCCTAGAAGCCCTGGGGTATCGGGTGATCGTCGAACCCGTCACCCCCGAAGCCAGCTAACCTCGACCGCCTGGTCTAGTCGGCTCCAGGCCAGGCCTTGACAATGATCCACCCGGGTGGCAGAAGCCCGCATGCGGGGGCCTGAGATCCCATGGCCCAGAGAGAGTTTAAGAAACCTGGATTTTTCAGAGGAGTCGGATTGGGTCGCCTTTTTCCGAGTTTCAGCCATCGATCTTGTGGCGACTTCGACGAGCTCCGCTTTGGCGCCTCCAGGGCTCTTTTCAAAATCCGGTTTTTCTTGACGAAGGCGAACCACTCCCTCCACGGTGGCTTCCTAACCACCATGCAAATCCTCGACCGTCTCTCGCAAGACTTCGGCATCCGCCAGGGACATCGAGCCGTTCCCGTACGGATGAGACGCTTGGCCGCGAATGGGCTTAGGTGGTTATCGCAGTCCGCTTAGCTTAAGTGAAATGGGGTATCCTAAGCTCAGCGAGTCCGGCGGAAGTTAGCAAAGAATAACTGACGCAACTATGTGGAAATAAGGAAAATAGAGGGAACAATCGAATAGATATCAATCGGTGGTGGATGGTGCCTAGTCTCCTGGTTGGGGGCTTCGGATCGCGGTAGTCTGGTCGTTTGGCCATAAATATTCGGGCCCAATGGGCATATGGTTGCGATTGGCAATCCTCTACAGTGAAAGTGCAATGATTCTACAGGTTACGGGCGATGGACATCAATCCACGGACCGTGGATAAAAGGAGAGTGAGTGGCATGTTTCATGATTGGTTAGCGGTGATGTTAGTCAATTTGGGAGCGGGCTTAGCTTTGTTGGCGCATTATCTCTACGTGAATCCCCCTAAAGAAGAGCGCAAGAGTTGGGCCGCTGGGTTCTTTGCGGTCGGCCTTTTAGGCTTCGCACTATCGTTACCCTTAGTGTTGACGTGGCCGTTGCCGGGAGGGTTCAACGTCGCTTACGGTGAGCCGGGATTGTTCATCAGCATCGTCTTCCTAGCAGGCGCAATGACTCTCATTTTCGAGTGGGAACCCTATATTCCGGCGATTTATGGATTCTTTGGAGCCATCTACGCCATTGTCATCGGAATTCGAATTGAAGACCTGAAATTGGGGGCCGATCCCTTCGCTGCCATGGCCGGGTTCGTGCTCACAGGCATCGGCGGCGTGTTGCTCTTGCCCGCCATTCATTTTCGAGACAATCGAGTGCTGACAATTATTACCGCCATCATTTTAGGGTTAGCGGCACTGATTTGGCTGTACACGGGCTATGATGCGGGTTGGGCCCACATTCTGGACTTTGCCAAGTATTTACCGCCGACGATGGCCAAGTAAAGAATTCTTCCTTCACACCAACAGCCCGGAGGCCAAAAGGCCGCCCGGGCTGTTGGTATTCCCTATCCCTCAACAGGCCGTTTGTATTGCTCATTGGCCTCAATGCCGGCCCCGTGTTAACGGGGAAGCCTAATGCGCGAGCAGAGTCAATCCCGCTCCCATCGGTCGATCCCCGCCACGACGCGGAATCTTAATCTATCATAGCATGTTTTGCCAAGCAAAATGTCATGGCCCAAGCGACCGCGCTTGCCGTGTAGACCAAAACCGCCAGGCCGGGCGCGGCCCTTAATCGGGCTGGCATCGAAAAGTTTAGCGGATGGATCCGACCGCAGCGACGCCTGGAGCTAGAGGTTTGGTCAATGGCAACTTCCTGAAGACAGCAGGTGGGCCTAACCACGCGCACTTGCGAGGCGGTCGGGGGACTGCTTAGGATTACCGATGAGACTGCGCGCGGAGCGACGTTGGCAGTGTGATGCTAAAGCGGTGGGCGTCTTCAAAGCGGCTCAATCATGGGTTCCCAACACGACGGCGTTTTCCTGCGGCGGACGCCGTAATTCGCGCACAGTATCTAGTGAGCGTGGGCGACGTCTCCTGTCATGAACGCCAGCGATATCCATGGCATGACGGTTCTCTCGCTTCGGGGAGTGCGATTCTTTCGAGGAACCCTGAGCACCAAGGCGCTCCCGATTTGGGTTTAAGACGGCGGGCGTAATAGAATCATGCCGTAACCGAACGCGCGATGGCGTCCAACCCCATGAGCGACTAAGCGTTGGAAGGCGTCGACGTTGCCGATCTCGACTGATCCTTTAAATAGGGCCTGGGGGCGTATCAGGGTATGACTGGGCCGAGATCCGCCCGCCTTCACACCTTGCCGGATTTGGCGGACTAGACGATATCCGTCGAGAGAGAGCGTAGTAATCGTGGCCGCCTGATTTTGCTCCATCCGTTCTTGCAGCCAATCGCAGTATACCTGAGTGCGGTCTAACCAAGACGGCGACGAGGGATCTCCCTGAATGAGAAAGAGGTCCTTTTCCACTCCGCTCGTGTTCATCCTCCCGACCGGGCATCCTTTGACCTCAAAGGCTAATTGTCGACGGCTGGTCCATAACGGCATCTGGCGACTGGCCATCAAGCGCTCGGGGTCGGCACACACGGCAACTACCGTTGGCTCGGCGAATTCATCGAATTGCCGTCTCAGTCTAGCGGCATCGTGATTGGAGTAGGCAAGAATCCGGGCCGGGCGTCGTCCGTCCGCCCATAGACGCCATGGCTTTGGAGCCCCATCGCCAAATGCGGCCCTGAGCCAGGCATGCACTCCATAGCCAAGATCGTCGTCAGCCGTCGAGGAGAAAAGACCTCGACTTCGTAAAAATTGGAGCAGCATAGGGACCTCGACTTGGATTTCTATCATATAGAATGCCATCGGTTACTCCACTCCGATCAGGCCGTAGCCTTGCCAGCGGCTGCCCGCAGGAATTTGATTGGCCCAGTCGCGAAGATCGTACACCCGGCGAATTTCCTCGGACGAAGCATCGGACAAGTAAGCAGGCCACGCTGCTTCCAAGAATCGATGCCCGGTCTCGGCGCCGGGACGGGTGAGGACAGGAATCTTACAGAGGATGGTTCGAACATTGTCCCCCTCCAGGATCGGCGTTTTCGCATCCAACAAGGGGCGTGCGGGCAGACAATTTTTTCGGCCGATAAAGAGAGGGCGTAAAGGGCGCTGCAGCCCTTTTTGGAGTGCGTCTAGGTCGGGTTCTCCGGGGCCCGTTCAGGGTGAGCACTACGGTCGCCAAACCATCCATCCAGTAGCGGCGCAAGCGCGGATGGGTAGCCATCTTGGCTGGCCCACCGCCGCGCGCCTCGGGGCTTCCGGTAGTGGTCCAGCCCGGGCCTAGCATGTGGGGTTGTCCTAAATCGACCGTTTGATAATCGACCAGCAGTTTCGGTGCGATATCCCACCGTGCGGCTTGTTCAAGGCGACTTTGCAACGCTTGCAAGCAGGCAAAGTCGCCGTGATGCCAGCCTAGGGCGTTGGCCAACAGACCGACGAGCATGGCCGTCCCAGGGAATCGATGAATCTGGTCGTGATGGTCAACGATCACGCTGCCAAAGCTCATCAGCGGGGCATCAAGGCGCAGCACTAACGCCTGCATCATCAACCTCCTTCGCTGAGAGCCAAAAAGCATTGGTGGATGGCTTGCGGCAAGGGAACGGGTGTTTCCGAGGCATGGGTCCAGGGATGCAGTGAAGCCACAAAACGCTTAAGACTCTGGTCTTCGTACATGCGTTGAATATCGGTCAAGTACGTTGCCATGGCGTCCACCGACTGGGCCATCGGGTGTCTTCCGCGCTCACCTAAGCGCACCGGACTCAAAAATGCATTGGCCAAACTTCGAGGCGGGTCCATTCCCACTTCCAAGACCACGCATTGTGCCCTGGAATAGGGCGCGGTGGCGCCTAGTTTGGCTCCTGGGGTGACTTCGGCAATAGCGTGCACCAATCCCGTGAGCAAGTCCCAAGCGCCTTGATCGATGTGGCTGCGCCATTGAATTGCGGCGCAGCCAGTGAGATTGGATACTAAAAGCGGCACGTCGATTACGACATATCCGTAAAAGATTCCAGCGGCGAGTTCCATATCGTTGGCATGGGCAGCCCCAGTCTCGCCGGCTTCGGATAGATCGTCGACGACGGTAAAAAAGTCCACCTCGGAATCTAGAGCATGGGTGGTGAAGGCATGAGCCACATGGACCGGAGCATCAATCCGAGCGAGTATATCGGAGGTTACGAATCGTCCAAACAATGCCCCTTCGAAGCCCGCGACCGGATCGTAGAGGCCATCTTCTTGGAGCAGAGCGATGATATTTTTTCGCTCTGTCGCAAGACGCTGGTCGAGTCGAGCGGTCGCATCCTTCTCGGCGGCGCCCTCGGCAGCCTGCTGAATCAACGACACAAAATAGGCCGCTTCCGGTTCGCCAAAGAGGACCGGTTGCTTCATCGCTAGAGTGTGGGGGTCCAAAGCACTTTTTTCACCCGCGGAATGGAGGAGGCCCTTGGCTAACTGCAGGACTAATCCGGTGGCCAATTCACTAGACATGCCGGCGTTGATCAGACGTGATTTGACAATACGATCGAAGAAATGTCGGGAACGCCATCCCGATGGCAAAGTCGTCTGAGTCGTGATCCACTCGCGCCAGTGCCGCTTTTGGCTTTGACTGGAGATGCGAAGTCGCGGCACACCGCCAAAGGTGATTCGCTTAGCCAAGCCGGCGTCATCACGGTTGAGTAAACTTGCGTGGTAACTGGTTAAATAATGGATCTGCAGGAACATCAGATCACCTCCTAAGTGGGACCGCAGGGCGTGGAGTAAAATGCTTGAGCCGTCTGACGACGGATGGCCTCGCTGCGCTCCGGGTCGCGAGTGAGCAGGAGCTGTGCAATTTCGAGCCAATTAGCGGTGGCGTGATGGAATCGAAGAAATTGCGACAGGTGGATGATCAAAAGACGTTTTGTATCCCCAGACGAGGTGAAGAGTCGATCCAAGCGGGACTCCGAGAAGCCGGTTAGGGGGAGAACGGTGCCTAAACGCACATCGAAACGATGAATATCGGGCCCCATGATTGCCATACCGGCCACCAACACCGTCCAATCTCTGCGCGATGCGTCGCCTTGGTCCCACCAAAGCGGCAAGTGCGTGAGGGCGAAGCGATAAAATACTAACGGCGGGGTTTGGCCCGGCCTCATTCGACGAAGAAGCGCTCGATCGCCCGTGGGAAATTGAGCGTGGCCCAGAACGCCCGCGATATGTCCGATGGTGTGGGATAAGGGGGGCTCACGGCGCGGGGAGGTGTTCATACCTTGCCTCCTTTAGAAACGGGAAATGCTTGGGGGCATAAAGCGCGCTGTCAAAGGCGCGTGCCGCGCCTAAGCCGTTTCGATAGCCGCGACCGGCCTGATGAGGCATCACCTGCTCCGCTTCGGTTAACACCTGCCAGGCCCAATCCCGCAGTTGTGCGGCCCAGCCCGTGAGCCATGGCCCAAACGGAGCTTCGGCGCGCCAGAGCCAGGGGAAATAAGCGTCGGTCCATAGATCGTCGAAGCGGCCAGCCCATCGCGACCACCATAGGTAGCTGACTTGCGCACTTCGCGCAAGATTACCCTTCCCAGCCTCCATATAGCTGGCGATCGCGGGGCGGAGCACGGCGTCCTGCATGGTGCCGACGTGTTCCATCATCGACTGGCTGAGTGCTGCCAGCGAGTCCTGCCTGATGGTAGGCCCGAGCCAACGCCGTTCGGCGCTGGCAGGAATACGAAGGTGGCATTCATGAAAGCCTTCCGTGCGGCCCTGGCCGTGGATTAGCACCGAGGCGGCCAGCCAAGCATCTTCGGCCCAATCGCTGGCAGGATAATAAAGAGGGGTCAACTGGACCTGATCTTTAAACACCAGGCGACGAAGAAAGCTTGCGGTGAATCCTCTAGATGGGATACTCAAAGCTTTCAGCCGTTGTGGTTGGCTACAGTCGATGGGTGTCCAAGCGTCGCCGACCACCCCTTGTCGCGATTTGGCGTCGATTCGGCAAGCGGACGATGGCACCGCCAGCGCCTTGAGCCCGCTCGGACCACTGGTTAGCCGCACCCGGCGACAGATCTCAATATAGAAGGGATCGAGGGCGGAGAGGGTCAACATCGTGGAGCCATCCCAGGGTTCATTCCAGATCAGGACCTGACCTTGCGGGTCATACCCATAACCAGCGGCCAACACCATCGGCCGATAGTCTAACAGGCGAAGGACCGCATCCCGCCAACGGCCACCGAAACGACGGCTTCTGACCAATTCGATAATGGGACGGTTGCCGTACCCGCCATGCATCCGAGAGATTTCGGGGTTGCCGTGACCCAAATATCCACTCATGGTTTGGAGGTTTATTAAGGCATAGATCCACTCGTCCGCATAGGCCTGGTGAGCACGCTGCTGTTTAAGGTCATGATCCTGCGAGGTAATCAGCAGATCCAGGGCGTCCGGGGTCTCAGCCTTAAGGTGGAGTTTTAAATGGTCGCCGGGAGGCAGGGGCGGTTGCATAAACGCGGGGCGATCCAATTCACTGACCACCAGGGTCCATGCATCGTCGCCAGACTCACCCGCCAAAAGCCTGAGACCTTGTCGCCAAAACGCTTCGCTTTGCTGAGGAGACGTTTGGTGCAGGCGATCTAATACAGTGGCCGCCAGGTAAGACAAAAAGACGTGCAGGGCATCCTCTTGATAGCGCTGCAGGCCAGGCAAGTGGTCGACGGCGTCTTCGCCCAGAGCGGTCAAGAGTTCTGGAAGAGTGAGCACCTTGACAGTTCCGGCCAGGTCGGTACGCAATAGAGGATCCCGCAATAGATTCACGACCGTGTCTCCTAACGTTTTTTGAACTGCTTGGCTGAAAGGCCGCGCTGAACCGAATGTTATCGGCAGACGATGCTGCCGTCACGTTATTTCGCACCAATGCACGATGTCTTTAAACCCATGCCGAACATGTCTTAGGACGAAGAAGACGAAGCGGCGTGCGAGGGTTGACGGGACACATGAGCACTGGGCAGCGCATTAAGGTATCCGAGAAAGATTAAGACCAGTCCCAAAATGTTCATCAATGGAAACAAGCTGATAGCGCCATTTTGGGAGGCAATAGTTCCGGCCAAGCTGGGAATCAGCGCCCCGACGGCAATCAGCAACGTGGAATATTTTCGCGTCTTCCACCACGAAATCAAGGCGCCGAGGACCACGATGGGGCCACCGACAGCGGAAAGCAAGAGATAGACCACGTCCGTAGAACCCACGATGGCATGCGTGCCAGCGTTCAATGTGTACCAAGATCCCTGCAAGGTCGGCGGGTGGGACAAGGTCAAGACAATGAGAGCGATTTCAGCCAGACCATAATAGAGAGCATACCCGAAAGGAACACGAGAGCGGGGAAAGGCCAGGTAGGTCGTGCCCACCGACATGGCTCCCACTAATCCGGCCGAAGCCATGATATAGAGTTGGTATTCCCAGACGAGATGCCAGTTGCCTGAAACGGTCACCGCTTCCATGATGAAGGCCAAGGCGTAAAAGGCAAACGAGAGGGTCCACCAGGCATAGACGGGAGCGTGAGTAGCCCGAAAACGGAGTCCTAAGATGATGGCAAAGACGAGTGCGAGTGCAGCAGATGCGAAAAACAACAATGAAGCCATGAAAAATCCCCTCCTAGCTAAACGCCACGATTGCGGAGATCACCGCACATCGTGTGATGCCTTAAGTATAAGAGTTCGGCCTTTTTTTAGGATCGGTCCAATGGTCCTCGGTTCGGGGCGCAATCGGCCCAAATTGCTCGGTCCACGGGGGCTCTTCGAGGCGGGTTCCGGGTTTGGGTGGATCTTCGCCAGAGGCTTTCACTGCGACTGAGAGCGTCTGCCCTCACTCGTTACCGAGCAGGCAAACGCTCTGCAGAGAATCCCAATGTTGACGCCATCGATCCTGGGAGCGTCGAAGGCAGGATTGGGTCGCCTACTGAACGACCCGAATCACCACGTGAAAGGCGGGCAAGGTGTCTCCCGGATGGTCTTGGGCGTAGGTCAGTTGGGGCATGCCATACCAGTTGGGGAAGTCCGTGGCACCTTTATAGGGCGAGGGATAGAGGTCAATGAAATGATAGCCGGGTGCGCCTGCCGCGCGCAGGATAATCTGCACATCGCCGTTGCTGTTAAATCCGCAACCATAGCCGGTGTACCCGTTATCGTAGTCGACGGCATAAATGTTGTCGTACTCCGTCCAGCCGACGCCGGTGAGGTGTATGGTAAAGGGTTGGCCCTCTGGGACCACAGCCGGACTCACCCCGATCAAGTGGGGCACGATCCGATAGTGGCTGGATCCGACCACCTGATTGCCGTCTAACAGCCGAACTGGGTGGGCCGGGCCCCCTAAAGCTTCCGGTACCTTCACAGTTTGCACGAATGTACCGGCGGCGTTAGTCTTGGCCGTACCCAGAGTCATCCACTGGCCGGTATAACTACTCGCAGTTACCCGATTGCCAGATTCGGTGTTCATTTGCAGGGTCAAGGCGGCATTCTTTGGCAGTCCCTGCCCGTTCCAGGTGACATGACTGCCCACATAGCCCGATCCCGGGGTAAGAGTCAAATGCGTGCCCACCGCCTGAGTCACGGTCGCTACCGGATGGCTGACGACGATGTGGGGCACCGCGGGCGTTACCTGCACCGTCCAGTCGAATTGCCCAAACCATGGATAGGGCGATTGCTGCTGATTTAAGTAGGGACCTTCCACTGGAGAATTGATAATAGAGATTACGTGAGCCCCCACGCCTTCCGCCCGCACTCGAAACGAGGCG
>DAHXNH010000172.1 GCA_027365485.1 Clostridiales bacterium | reverse complement strand
AAACCCCTCGATAGCTTCAACACCGTGGTTCAGTACATCGCTCACACCACCAATGCGACCGGCCTCAAGATTAAGGCGGTGTTGGATGCGCGGACGTACGACATCGGCCGGAAAGTGTCAAAAGCCGCCCTGGCTAAGGTTAATATCGAACGGAACGCTTTTCAAGGACAGTGGAATTACATCATTCGACCCACTCCGCCAGCGGCGGAGAGCACCTAGCGAAACCGCCCTCGGCGGCACGTCCCTCCATAGCGCGACCATCTAGTCTCCGGATTTGCAGGGGGCTCGCCGAAGGCTCGCTTCTTTCGCGATCCAGGGCCGAATTATTTGATACGCGCTCCTAATTAACGTAAAATGACACAAACTTCCGGTCACACTGCCGTTGAACACTCGCAGATACTAAGAATTCGTTCAAATTATTTTTCCGCGGGTCCTTAGGTCGCTGCAACGAACAACAGGCCAGGGAACGATGAGCCGTCGCCCTGACCCTATTGGATTTTCTGACGACAATTGCGGCCGCCTGCTGGCAGGCGCCCTGCCGCCACCCCGACTTTGCTCGAGCTGCGCCATGAGGCAATGAGCCGGCCTAATGCCTGCTGGATGTCCGAAACCACTCCATCATGAAATCACGAAACGCGATTCGGGGCGGCGTTACTTGCCGACGTGGATTAGTTGAAATCCAAGCCGGGTGCCTAGTCCCTGACCGTAAGCCAGTTGAATCGCCAACTCGGTCACGGGCTCGAGATACCGGGCGTTGGTGAGTGCCCCGGAATCGACGCTCGCGAAGCCCATTTCGGATGCTAACGTCAACACCTGGGCCTTGGCGTCAGCATCGTCGCTGGCGACGAATACGGTGGCGGCAACCGCCTCTCCCTGAACCTTGGCGCTGAGCACATCAGCGAAGATAGTGTTGAACGCTTTGACAACACGCGCTCCGTGGAGCCGCTCCTGAATGCGCTCGGCTGCGGAGCTTGTGTGACCCACCCTAAGGCTCATGTAATCTGCCGCCAGCGGATTGGTGATGTCAATCACAATCTTTCCTGTCAGTGCCTGCTGAATGTCTGCACGGGAGGCCAGTTCCAACGCTGTCTCATAAGGCACCGCCAAAATGACTAATTCACCCTGTTTAGCCGCTTCCTCAACGGATGTGATGCGATCGCCGGTCGTCTGACGAGAACCGAAGATCACCCGGTGGCTCGCGCCCTGCAGCAGAGAGCCCAGTGGTTGGGCCACGTTTCCCGTACCAATAATCGCGATGTTCATAAAAAGAACCCCCGCAGTGTTTTATGTTGCGAGTCTCTCCTACGGAGGACCGGTTAATAGGATACAGACCGGTCTGTATTGTTGCCGATTGAAGGTATAGAGACCGTTCTGTATTATGTCAAGAGAGGAGATGAAAAATCGTGGCTAAGGATCGTCAGACGCAACCGTCGGCGCGGGAACGCATCTTGGATGCGGCGGGCGTCCTCTTTTCTCGTGAGGGCTTTCATGCCGTCGGGATCGACACTATCACCGCGGAGTCCGGGGTCGCCAAAATGACGCTCTACCGCCATTTTCCATCGAAGGATGCGCTGATCGCAGCCTATCTTAATCGAGTTGACGACAACTTCTGGCGATGGCTCGATGGGCTGGTGGCCGATATCGACCGGCCTCTGGATAAGATCACAGCCGTGTTTGAAGGAGTATCAGCGTTGGCGTCCAGCCCCGAGTTTTTGGGGTGCTCCTTTCAAATGGCCGCCTTGGAATTTCGGGACAGGAACATCAGGCCCACCAGCTTGCTCGGGCTCATAAGGAAACATTCCGGGAGCGCATGCTGGAGTGGGCCGGTCAGGCCGGACTTCGTGAACCGGAGGCGTTGGCGAATGCACTCTTAATTCTCATGGACGGCGCATGGGTCGCTGCGCGAGTATACGGACCACAAAATCCCTCACGGGATGTCGCGGACGCTGCAAAGGCGTTGCTTGATGCACATCAACGACCATAAATGCTACGGCACTCATCGCCAGAACCGGGATTTGGATGGCTCTGATTCGACGGGAGCAGAATCCTACATGCTTGTGATCAACTCATGGGATTTGACTGGACTAATGGAGGCATCGAGCCGATTCGCGAAACAGTCGGCTCGATGCGACAAATCTATCTTAAAAAAGCGTGCTCCAAGTCCGACCACCATTCACCGTATGCCACAGCACGGTCCTTTGAGCGGGTACCGTGGTCACCGCCCATCCCATTTGAGGCGAGATAAAGTCGAGGGCGCGAAGATTACGCCATCGAGCATTTCGGTTGATGACGTGCCACGACTGCCCACCATTCGTGGTAGCCCACAACGTGGGGTAATGATGGAGGGCGAACCATCCGTCTTGTCCTCGAGCAAACGTCATAACCGCTGAGGTGAATCCGGCACTGAAAGACGGCGGCGAGCTTTTCCCTCCCTGCGAAATCCAATGAGGGTTGGGGCCCAGTTGCAAGACCATGATCCTTCCGGTGGTGCGATTCAACACCGGAAGGATTTCGCCGTGGGACGTACGGATAGGGAGGGCAGGCGACAATTCTGAGAACTCCAGGGTGCGCTTCGGCAACCGCCAGGATACGGACTTCCAGGCGCGTCCGCCGTTGGTGGTGTGAAAGATCTGGCTCATAGGCAGGGGCGCGGGATCCGTGGCCATCCATCCTGATCGCGTCGAGGAGAAGGTAAACCAAGCCCAGGGCAATCCAGGGTTCCAGGTGTGTCTCCGAATCCAAGTTTTTCCGGAATTACCGGTGGTCCATAGCCAATACGATTCGTTACCGGAAGCATTGCCGGTACCTAGTTCTATGGCCCATCCGCGGGTGAGCGACGTCCACTGCAAATCGGTGGCGTTCCCTGACAAGCCCCACGGCGACAAAAAGCTTGGCACATAGCCGGTTTCGTGCCAGTGCTGGCCGCGGTCGGTCGTCACGTCGACCGCAGTGGATCCACCGCGTGATGCGAGTTCCCAGGTGACGACCGCAGCCTGTGACGATAATGGGGCCAAGGACACCAATCCATTCGTGTCAACCGCATGCTTAAACGTCGGAGTCACTGGATGCCACTGAACCCCCCCATCGGTGGTCACCCATATCCGAGAACGAGACCAGGCCCATCCCTGCGTGATTGACAACATGTCGATGTGCTGAAACGCTCTCTGCAGCGGGACGGAAGCTTTGATGGAAGAACCCACATTGACCACCCCGAATAACAGTCCCAAGATTCCGAGGCCAACTTTGAGTCGGACGCGGTTGCCCGAGCGCGTGCGTCGAATGCGGCCTAGGTTGCCCATGCCTGTGGCCCTCCTTTGAAAGCAAGAAAGTTTGCCAATGTAGTCTTCTATTTAACATAACGTCGAGATTGCGACTTTGGTTACATCCGCGAAGCATGGTGATTTTTAGCTAGATTCAAAATCGGGAAACGCAACGTGCCTTGAGCGGACGGAAGTGCCTGTTGTACATCATTTTCAAGTCACCGACGTATGGCACCACCGATGGGGCAGCCACTTGGACGATCAAATCTGTGCTCACGTTCGACAGGTCTCAATTTTCCCTGCAATCGTCGTTCATCCATGCCGACCG
>DAHXNH010000148.1 GCA_027365485.1 Clostridiales bacterium | reverse complement strand
TTTTAGATCCGACCCGGGAGTCTGTCGTATCGTCGACCACAAACGCTGAATTCGGCGCGACGGTTTTTGCGGATGGGTCAACGTTTGAAAGCGTTTCACCACCCCGTATAGAATCGATCGCCACGGGACGAGTTCGTTATTCTTCAAGCGATAGATAGTATCCTTCTTCATCTCGGTGATCCGTTTAAAGTCACTCACAAACAAGTTATGGACGCTGTTGACCAGGAGGAACGGGAGCAACATCATCAAGGTCATAATTTCGACCACACTATAGCCTTGTTGCTTCTCGAATCCCGCGTTCCGCACGATAGATCGAAATTTGAAGGTCTGGGCGGTCTGCATTAACACGCTCGTCATCGAATCGTGGTGTTTTTCTGGGATTTTTCCGATCCCCGAAACCTCTTGGCTCATGATAACCCCCCGTTTTAAGCTCATTTGGATCATATCCTAATTATACCAAAATCCTAGTATTCATGCGGGTTTCCGCCGTTTTTTTGTCGGAGCCAAGTGGCAAAAGATTACCAATATTTTGGGGGTGCGAAACTGAAGTTAACGGAAGAAGCATCAACGTCAAGTATAGAGTTAAAGTTGCTGTAGATCCACCATTGATCGATAGTTTCTTTAGTGTTAGATTCACATCGTGGTGCTTAACAATAACATCGTCGCCGCTCGACATCAGGTCGTGATGCTTCGACACCGAAATGGCCTAGGACTGGCCCACATGTCCGTGGGAGGCGAAACGTTTGGTGTACCAGTTGCCGCTGAATGGATAAAGGAGGAGATTAACCTGGCATTGTTAACCATTGATTGGTTTTCCGAATCGTTAAGCCGGCAGACCGCAGTACAGGCGGTGGTACCTATTAGCCGAGACCTGGCGCGACCTCTACCGTCGCTCTACTTGTTGCACGGGATCATGGCGGATCATACCCAGTGGATTACTGGAAGCCGGATTACCGAATTGGCCGAGCGATGGGGAGTTGCCGTCATTATGCCCGCTGGAGACAACAGCTTTTACGTTGACCAAGAGGCGGCCAATAGCTATTATGGCCAATATGTAGGCGAAGAACTAGTGACTCAGAGTCGAAAGCTCCTTCCTCTTTCTCACGAGCGTCAAGACACATGGCTTGGCGGACTATCTATGGGAGGGTACGGCGCTATTCGAAACGGCCTCAAATACCACGAGATGTTTGGAGCGGTAGTCGCTTTGTCCTCCGCCTTGGTGATTGACCGGGCGATTGACTCGACCGATGATGCGGAATGGGCATTTGCCCGTCGGCAATACTTTACCTCTGTATTCGGGGACCTCACGCAGCTTCGCGGTAGTGACAAGGATGTGGAAGCCTTGGCCGAGCGCCTTAAGGTTAATGGCGGTGCCTTGCCCCGAATGTACCTGGCCTGTGGCACCGAAGATCGGCTGGTCGAGTCCAATCGCCGTTACCATGGTCTCTTGTCTAACCTCGGTATCGAGCACACATATATCGAAGGCCCAGGCGGTCACGATTTTGCCTTCTGGGACCTTTATATTGAACGGGCTTTAGAATGGCTCAAACCTCTGTAAGTTGGGTGGGGGGTCGTTGTGCTCCTGATGAAGTCTCCCCTTCATTGAGAATGCCATCGTACAAGGGCTCTCCTCCCGAAGAATTCGGTGCAGCGAACTCTTCGTTTTCTAGGCACCTGATCGATTGTTTGACTGGTGTCGATTTACATCTCATCTCCCTTGGAGAATTCTGTGAAGATTCTGGGTTGGGAACATGGGCGCACTGGGGTGATGCTAGAGAGGAATTGTAGTCGGTTATGGATCGTCCCGTATCCCCCCAAACATCAACCAAGTTCGCTACGCATTGGCGGCCGAATTTGGTTCGCAGAGGAGCATCACCGCGACAGCTGATCCTCGCCCCGAGACGGTGTTTACGGTGGATGACCTTGGCAACCGTGACGCATGAGTGCGATACGAGGGTATCGGGGACCATGTGGTTGAAATCCACCCGCTCAGAATGCAGCTCTGAAGAATGAAGGTGTGGTTTGAACCCTCTACTGGGGGGCATTCCTGTACATTCTAAGGGGACGAGCGTTCGGACGGTGGCGCATTCACCCCCGAAGTGCTGGATGACACGCTTTACACGAAGTGCGGAGCGATGATGGACGTAGGCCAGCAACCCGGCGGGATCGACGTCATTCCCCGGGTGAAACCGTCATTCTTTCTATTCACTTGACTCGCGATTTCGCGGTGCTCGCGCTACCATACCAACCGGGGCTTGTGAGTGCGCTCGCCTAGGCGAGCGATCCGAGCTTTACCCACACCGGAATCCCGTGCGGCTTCCACCAGTTTTTATCATCGTCCCTCGTAGGGTCAGGAAAAAGACCATGGGCCACAACGCCGTTTGATGGAGCACCAAGATGTGGAGGAGATGCGCAATGGGCATCAGATGATGAAATCCCTGCATCGCGTTCTACTCGCGAGAATCGAGGGGCTGGTACGTATACCCGAGGTGTTTTTCGACGAGAATGTGTTCCTCGATATCCCGGCGATGACGCGCCATCCGATGGCACCGCTCTAATCCATTGCCTCGAGTGAACGGCTTTTCCGACCCCCACGTCCAGGTGCTCTGATGGTCTCCGTCGGCATCGGTCCAGGTTTCGACACACTGCACGAAATGGAGCACGGGCTTTGGCCACGGACCGGTTTTCGGATCTTGCCATTCATAGGGCACGCCATTGGCCCACCAGATCTTTTGCGATCGATTGCCCCACGGCGCCGCCACGGTGCTGTGGGGCTCAAGTTTGTGCATGCGCCGCGCATCATTGCAGTATGCTCAGAGTCATCGGACGCATGCGGTCTTGGAAGGCATCAATAGCTTGGCACAAACGGCCAAAGCTCGGGCTTGTGGTTACCAGAATGTGCACCATTTCATTAGCGTGATCTATCTGCTGGCCGCCAAACTATCCCTGCTACGTCTCACGTTGGGATGAGGCTACCCATACAAAATAGCGAGGAGCCCTTTTTTGCGCATTCTCGACCCCGGCACCCAGAGGCACTTCCAAATTATGTTCTTCGGAGCTGAAAGAATGACGGGTTCACCTGAGAATGACCTCGATCCCGCCGAGTTGCTTGCCTACACGTCTGTCATCGTTCGGCACTTCGTGTAAAGCATGTCATCCAGCACTTCGGGGGCGAATGCGCCACCCTCCCCTCCGAACCCTCGTTCCCTTAGAATTTACAGGAATGCCCCCGGTAGAGGCTTCAAATTACGCCTCCATTCTTCAGAGTTGGGGGTTAAAAACCTTTCTCGACCACAGGGTCCACTTTAGGCATTGGGATATGGAGCGCTTCGCCCCGGTAAGTCACCGTTACGGCGGGTTCTTCGGGAAAACCCACACCGACTCCGTTCACTTCGCTTACCATCACCACACGAAAGACTCGCGTGGCCGCCATCCCGGGATATTGACCCTGGCGTTCCCCAAACACGATCGTCGCCGCAGGATCATCCCAGGCAACCGTTATCGTGGAATACTCTCCGCGTTCATATCCATAACCGTCTCCAGCGTCTTCATACAAGACAAAGGTGGAAGACGCTCCCCAATACACCCGAATGTCCAAGACCGCATCCGCGGGAAGATCAGTGTTGGGATGAAGGGGTGCTAAGGGAACAATGGACCCTTCACGGATGAAGAGGGGAAGAATATCTAGAGGAGCGTCGGCTTCCACGGTCTGCCCCCCTGTCCACCGTCTTCCGGTCCAAAAATCCACCCAGTTCGCCCCCTCGGGGAGATAGACCGGGCGACGTTTAGGAACATCAGCTAAGGGAACCGACCCGGAGTCGTAGTACATGGGATGCACCACCGGACTAACCAAGAACGCCGGTCCAAATAAATACTGGTCATCCACATTTGCTACTCGTGGGTCCCTGCGGAAGTCGAATGCCAAAAGCCGCATCATCGTGTAACTTCGTTGGCTCGCCCACGCTGCCACCGAGTAGATGTACGGAAGGAGGCGGTATCGAAGGCGAATAAACTGCACCAACGCCTCATAGAACGGTTCCCCGGGGTTTCCGAAGCGCCACACTTCCCGCGGGGTGTCTGTTCCGTGAGACCGCATGATGGGAAGGAAGGTGGCCCATTGCATCCAGCGTGTATAAAGTTCTCGATAGCCCAAATCCGCGCAGCCGTCATTAAAATCTCCGCACCAAAACCATGGCTTGGGCGTATTCCCAACAAAGAATCCGCCGACATCTAGGGTCCAGAACGGCATACCGGTCACGCAAAAGTTAAGGCCCGCCGCAATCTGATTGTGCATGGTCGTCCAATTAGCGGCAATGTCCCCCGACCAAGTGATGGTCCCATAGCGTTGTTGCCCAAGGTATGCGGACCGGGTCAAGTTCGTGACTCGTTTATCTTGCGTAACCGACCGTTGACCCTCGTAGATTCCCTGCGAGTGAAGCAAGGAATAGGCATTGATGTATTCCGGGTCGAGGTACTTTTTAAATTCCTCCACATTCATCCGCAATCGTTCTTCCGGCTCCGGTTTGAAGGCTCCCGTCCAGTCCGCGCCAAACGGTTCGGTGCTATCGGTCCACCAGCCGTCTACCCCGTACGCAAACAGCCCTTCGTTAGCCTGCCGCCAATACATCTGACGGGCACTCGGGCTAAATGCGTCATACGTCGACCGATTGGCCAACATGTGGCCGGCCGCTAACAGCTGTCTCTGGTTCGGCCCCTCCCCGTCGAGATTCGGCCAGATCGAGACAACTAACCGCACCCCCAGCTGATGAAGTTCTCGGGTCAAGGCATGAGGGTCGGGATAACGAACCGGATCCAGCGATTTTTGGCCCCAGAGACCCTCAGGCCAAGACATCCAGTCCTGCACAACCACGTCCAAGGGAATGTTTCGCTTGCGATACTCTTGGGCAATGTTCAGCACCTCTTGTTGCGACCCATAACGCTCTTTTGACTGCCAATATCCGAACGCCCACTTCGGTAACATGGTGGGCCGCCCGCTCAAAAAATGAAGCCCGTCGACCAGTTGGTCGAATTCGGGTCCATAGAGAACGTAATAATCCAGTTCGTCGTCGACGTCGGTCCATATATACGAACCATATTGATCGTCATGAAAAGTGGCAAGGCTATAGGTATCCACCAAGACCGCGTAGCCAGCCGTAGACACCAGCACCGGAACCGCCACCTTGGTGTTCTGCTGATACAGGTACTGATGCGTTCCCCGCCAATTCAACCGTCCTTCTTCGTGTGACCCGAGACCATACAAAGCCTCCGTTGGCAACCAGTCGAAAGAGAGTTTAGTGTGATAGGCTTTTCGGTCGAACACCAAGGGGGCATCACTAACGGTGGTGCGTACGCCGTCAACCGTCTGTTCGGTTGTGGTCTTTGCGCTCTCATCATCTGGTTTGCGCTTGTAGACTTCGATCGGTTCCAGGAGTTTGCCACCGGAGGCAGGCTCGCGCACGAGCAAAGTCCCATCACCATCGTAGAAAGTGAACGCCCCCGTCGATTTCGAAATCTTCAACCACAGAGCTCCGGTTAAAATATCCAGAGTTTTCGTGTTGTCTTCAACCCTAAACGCGGTCTCGGGACCAGGATCAGCCGTCACGGAGAGGCTCGCGTGCGAACTGAATTCTCCCGCTAAAGTGTAGCGAACTCGGATAATATTTGGTGCATACGGCACGATCCATAGCCGACCACAATCCGTCTCGAGCAGAACTCCAGTACGCTCCTCTTTCCAACTCAGAATAGTCATGAGAGCCCTCCCAAATGATTTAGGGTATCACTCGCGTAAATGACTGTCTATCTTGGATTCAGGTCTCGTGGGTCGATTCACAATCAACCTCACAAGGCCATCCCTTGCTCATCTACATTCCGCAACTGAGACGAATACCATTATCACTACCGCAGTCGATTGTACCCGGTCTAGAGCGGTTTGAGCCATTTTAAATCCGGTTTTCTAGAAAGGAGTCAAAAAGCAAAACCATCAACGTTTGATCCTGTGAGGCCTGGGTACACGATTCCAATGTTTGATAAGACCACAAGGAGTAGCGGCGACCGGTCTTGGCGAGCCGACCAAATTTCCGATATCAAAGACTAGACGATGGACCCTCATCGCATCCAATGTTATCAAATGAACTAGAATGTTAATCTAACACAAAAGCATTTCTCGATCAATTGGACATTGGCAAGTGAGTTGCTCCATAGACTTGACGCGAATGATTATTTCGATGTACTTTATATAATTGTCTGACGAAGATTTCCGCCAAAAATGGGGGATATGTTACAAAACATTTAGGGATGTGCTGGCTTGGTTAGTGTAATGGTCCCATGAGAAGACTCTAATTCATGAAAGTCTTCGAGCCACATGGCCGAAACGGGCCTCGTTATGGGGTTTGAATCTGTGCTTTCTCGACACCGAAAGACTTCACTGAACAAGCTATGATGCAACCGGACGACGAATAACCCCGACGGATCTATGAGCTATGGTCCACCTACGGATTTCCGAAGAGGGCCCGAACTATTAGGGGTCTTTTCCCAAAAACGAGTGACGTGAGGAAATTAATACCCGCCAGTCGGGTAAACCCAAGGAAGGCGAGTTGCCATTGGAGCTATTAAATGAGTATCAGTTTGGCGACATGACGGTCCGTTATGTCCGAGACACCGACACCTTCGACCTAGGGCTGGTTCTTTTGCCGAGTTCAATGGCCTCTCGGTTGGTGGACAAACAATATCGCGTGGATTCGTTGGCGCAGATCAAGTTGATAGGCGATGGTTATCCGAGTGCCTACGCACATGGACACACCATGAGAAACAGCGAAAGTGTGTCCGCCATGACGTTCGCAGGGCAATCTTTGACCACAGGTCCGAACAGCACGACAGTGGTCACATCCTGGCGGCATCCCCATCCTTGTCTTATCGAAAACCATGTCACCTGGGACCACCGTTATGGCGTTATCGAATCGTTCACGTCACTTCGCAACGATAGCGATGTTCCAGTCGAAATCGAGATGCTATCGTCGTTTTCGCTGACGGGAATCACGCCGTTCTCCCTCGGTGATACTCCTGATGCCTTAATCTTGCACCGGGTGCGCAGTGCTTGGAGTGCAGAGGGGCGCCTACACTCGGTTCCGATCGAGGATCTGGGGCTGGAACCGTCTTGGTCAGGCCACGGCGTTCGTTGCCTTCGCTATGGCCAAGTCGGTTCCATGCCCGTTCGAAACTATTTTCCTGTCGTCTTCGTAGAAGATCGGTTGAATGGAGTCACCTGGGGAGGGCAAGTCGCCCATCCTGCATCGTGGCAGTTGGAAGTGTCTCGGCGAGATGATTCATTGTCGCTCTCGGGCGGGCTTGCCGACCGAGAATTTGGCCATTGGACCAAACGCGTGGAGCCTGGTGCCACGTTTGTCACTCCGACCGCGTATTTGACGGTGGTATGCGGAGATGTGGACGAAGCCGCTCACCGTTTGACCACCGTTCAGGCGCGCGCACTAGTCTCTGCCCCACCGTCAGAACAGAACTTGCCTGTGATGTTTAATGAATATTGCACCAGTTGGGGTTCTCCTTCTTCACAGAGTCTTTTCGCTATTGCGGAGAGATTGAAGGAAAAGGACATTCGCTATCTGGTCATCGACTCCGGTTGGTACAATCGAGAAGGCGGGGCGTGGTATAACAGCTTAGGAGATTGGCAGGTCAATCGTACATTATTTCCTGAAGGGCTGGATGAAGCTCTTGATCATATTCGGTCCTGTGGCATGATTCCGGGCATTTGGTTTGAGATGGAAGTTTGCGGTGATAAGGCCACGGCCTTTTCCATGGCAGATCATTTCTTAAAACGAGATGGGATTCCGATCACCATCGCCAAACGCCGATTTTGGGATTTCCGCGATCCCTTCGTGGTCTCGTACTTGCAAGAAAAAGTCATCGACTTTCTGATCAACCATGGCATCGGATACCTAAAGCTGGACTATAACGACAGTTTGGGCATCGGATGCGACGGTGCCGAATCCTTGGGAGAAGGCTTACGGCAGCAAATGGCCGCAGTCCAAGCCTTCATTCGCCAGATTCAAGCATCCGTGCCGAATATAGTGATTGAAAGTTGCGCCTCGGGGGGGCATCGCTTGGAGCCCTCGATGCTCGCCCTAACCAGCATGTCTTCTTTTTCGGATGCCCACGAATGTGCTGAGATCCCGATTATTGCGGCCAATTTGCATCGCGTCATGCTGCCACGCCAAAGCCAAATTTGGGCGGTTCTGCGAAAAGCGGATTCCCCCCAGCGTTTAGTGTATTCCCTCGCCAACACCATGCTCGGACGTATGTGCCTGTCTGGGGATATCCATGACCTGAATGAAGAACAATGGCGTATTGTGGACGAGGGTATGCACTTTTACAAAAAGGTAGCCTCGGTCATTCGGGAGGGCAAGACTAGGCGGTACGGAACCGTGCTTCGAAGTTACCGTCATCCCCAGGGATGGCAAGGGATTGTTCGCTATGCAGACAACGGCACCCAGGTTTTGGTTGTGATTCATCGGTTTGCGGCAACCTCTTCGGAGTGGATGGAGGTACCGATATCCGAGGCCGACCGTTATGATATTGCTGAGGTTTTTGCGGATGGACGCCCGGATATCCAACGCGGACACGACCAACTTTCCTGTCGATTGGACGATGACTTTTCCGCGGTGTGTATTCTGTTGCAACAAAGGTAACGGCTGTAGACAAGAAAGAGTTTTTTGGGTTCGGAAGGTCGTTGGAGGTTGACTAAAGCACCGCTCTCTGACGACTTCCGGTCCCCTCAGCCTCGTGTTTCGGAAAAACCCGACCCTATCCTCAGATTTTCCCGGTTAGCGTTTGACTGAACATTTCAACGGTCGTAAGGCTCGGAGAGCAAAATGCGCACGTACCTTATGGATTGGCAGGGTGCCGGGGATCTTCCGCGTTCAAGCCCGCCAAGAGTGCCTCGATCACTTCAGCCCAGTGGGTTCGAGGAGGACGCTCCAATTCGACCCACAGGGTGGTCTCGTGATAGCTAGAGGATCCCCAACCACGTAGGAGCCATCGCATCAACACCCGTTCGTGGCAGGGATTTGGGTAAATCGCTGTCACCCGTTGGCGCAGCCAATGCGCTCCATTGATCGCGATAATGCGACAGGCATCGTGAAAGGCTTTATTGTGAAAAGTAAAGGCACGCCGGCGATCTTCGGGGACCAGATCCCATAACGGGACGGTTTCCCGGGCCGACTCGACGACGTATACCAAACAGTCCTTTGGTGAAGCCCGGCAAAAAATTCGTCCCGAAGCGATTACCGAATTGAATAGGGCGTCTGTGAATCACTACGACGACGAGGAATATCGCAGGTTTCGATGCTTTCGATGCTTTCGCGTGCTCGCGATCGCAGGTTCCTCGCAGCAATTGCCCGATTCGACTCCGTTACGGGCAAAATAGGGAGGTGCTACTAGTAAAGGCACCTTTGCCGTGGCCAAAGATCGAGCGTCCCAGCTCTACGCTGTCAGTATCGCTCCCTTTTGTACTAGAGAGCGCAAGTGGGCTCGCAAACCGGCCCCCAAACTCATTTCTAGTCCTTGGTGCAAGCCATGCGATTTTCGTCACAGAAATGTCCTGGCTCCATCAAGACCAGTCGACTCATGGTATCCTTGAGGGCAGAGTGATGTCTTCCCGGTAGAGAAACTCCGGCTTCACTAAAACACGCGTTAGATCGGAAGACCGCACGTAATATCCATTAGGAGGGTAATCGTTGCCTAGGCATTCTGTGCGTCCCCCGGGCCGACCCAAGCAAAACTTGGACGTCCGAACTGAAGAGACGATTCTCCAAGTGTCTGCTCATCTCTTTATGGACCACGGATATGAGGCCACCTCGGTCGATGCAATCGCCCGATCTGCCAACCTTACCAAAGCCGCTGTCTACTACTATTACTCCACCAAAGCGGACTTATTCGCCGCGGCGTTGAGGTCGCTTCTTACCCGCATTTTGCATGAATCCGAACACATCCTAAAGAGCTCAGACCCGCTTACTGACCGATTGCGGCGTCTAAGCCAGCTTCGTCTTCGGGCCCCATCCACGCGACTTAATTTTGCTGATGTGATGGATGAGGCTAAGCCTCATCTCAATCTCGAACAACAAAATGAACTAGGAGAACTGATGGATGCTCTCCCTGAACTGTTAATTGCCGTGTTGCGTCAGACCAGTGAAACCGGCGAAATCGCTCCGATCGATCCTGTCTTCGTAGCCCATGCCTATTCTTCGCTCTTGGAAATCTCGTTTGCTAGACAGCGCGATGGCAAGCCCTGGTTTCCTGATCAAGAAAAGACTGTCGAAGACATTCTTCGCTTTGTTTTCCGGGGTATTTCCCCAGACACTATGCAATGATGTCTCGCCCACGATGAGAGACCTTCATCCAATCGAATTCGATCCAATCTCCACAAATCCATAGGGATTTGTGCCACTGTGATCCCAGTCGTCCGATGGTGTCAGTTCCGTATTGAGCACATCGACAGCAATGGCTAACGAGGCCTTCGGTACTAAAGGATGGGGCAAACGACCCTGCCCGAGTTTGAGCCTTTTAGCCTTTATTGGGCTTCCCATGCAGTAGTACCGAATAGCATAGGTATTCGACTCCTCTAAAAGATAGCAGCCACAGCCCGTTCGCTACTGCCGAAAGGCTGTGGCTCTCTACCGTTCACGGAGTCGAGGTCGTAAAGATACGCGGTCCAAAGTCATGCAGCAACATATCTTGGGCTAAACGGGTTAACATCGCCCTGACTTCCGCGTGCTGTTCTGGATCCCAGCCCTTGAGCAGTTCCGCCAATCCGTCCCGCCACGCCTGGCTCAGCCGGTCGATGACCACTTGCCCGGCATCAGTCACATTGATCGGTGCCGTCGAGGGCGCCTCTCCCGAGGCAGGCTGGCCACGCTTTACCCAGTCCTGAGCAATGAGGCCATCCAATACCCGCTCCAATTGACCTTCCGGAACTTTGAGTTGCTCCGCCAACCGATGGCTTCCAACTCCTTGGTGATCCCGTATCCGAAGCAGTGCCCAGGCACTGGGTACATCTGTGTCCACCCCAGCGCGCACGACCAGTTGGCGAAAAACATACACGCGATTTTCGTGTTCAGCCAGTACAGAAAGACTCCGCGCCAGTTCCTCCAGCGAGGTGTGCACCGCCGGCATTGCCGTCGGAGCATAGGTGTCGGCCGGATTGGTGGCTTGCACCGTTTTTCGCAGCGGCACCTCTCGCAGCAGCCAACTGAGGACAAAGGCGAAGACGGCGATCGGCACCGCCACCAAGAACACATAATGCAACGACGCCGCGAAGGCGTGAATATAGTCCGAATGCAACGTCGGTGGCAGCTTATTTAGTGCAGCCGGACTTGCGCCATCGGCCGCACTAAAACCGCTAGGCAAATGCACGCCGACCAAATATTTTTTAATGTTGATAGTAAACCGGCTCACAAACAGCGCTCCGAAGACGGCGGTGCCAAACGAACCGCCAATCGACCGGAAGAAGGTAGCCCCGGCAGTGGCTACCCCCAAGTCTTCATAGCCTACGGCATTTTGCACGGCAATGACCAAGACCTGCATCACGCCGCCTAACCCGACACCTAAGACAAACATATAAAGGCCACTAGCCAGCGTAGAGGTGCCTACGTCCATCAACGACAGCAAGTACATACCAATCGCCATCGCCCCGGTTCCCAGAATGGGAAATATCTTATAGCGACCCCAGCGACTAATCAGAATTCCCGATAGAATCGAAGTCAACAAAAGGCCCGCCATCAAAGGCAAAAGTTCCAGCCCAGAGGCCGTTGGCGAGGCTCCCCGCACCACTTGCATATATTGCGGAAGATAGGTGATGGCGCCAAACATGGCAAACCCGACCACAAATCCGATGGCACTGGTCGCCGAAAACACTCCGTTGCGAAACAATGGCAAGGGCAAAACGGGCTCTGCTGCCCGCCTTTCCACCAAAATAAAGACGACCAGAAACACGATGGCACCCGCACCCAGGGCTAAAATGGGTGTAGACCCCCACCCATACGTCGTTCCTGCCAACGTGGTCAGCAAGACCAAGCTCGTCGCCACCGCAGTCAACAGCGCAGTACCGAGATAGTCGACTACATGACGAACGCGAGTAAGCGTTCCGGGCAAGACAATGCCGGTAACGATCAAAGCGACGATTCCGATGGGGACATTCACATAGAATATCCAATGCCAGGACAAGTGCTGAACCAAGAATCCTCCAATGAGAGGGCCGATGACACTCGTCACACCAAACACCGCGCCAAAGATTCCCTGATAGCGTCCTCGTTCTCGCGGTGACACCACGTCGGCAATGATGGTCTGGGCACCGACCATCAATCCACCGCCACCAATGCCCTGGAGTGCGCGAAACATAATCAGGTCCAGCATGGAACCACTAATCCCAGAAAGGATCGAGCCAATTAGAAAGATGACAATCGAAATCTGAAAAAAATTTTTGCGCCCATATTGGTCGCCCACTTTCCCCCACAAGGGCGTCGACACGGTAGATGTCAAAAGGTACGCAGTGACAATCCACGAAAGATGGGAAAGCCCATGCAAATCTCCCGCAATCGTCGGGAGCGCAGTGGCCACAATGGTTTGGTCCAGTGCAGCCAATAGCATGCCAAGCAGCAAACCGACCATGATGAGGAGGACTCGGCGATGGTCCATCTCCGGGGCCACAGTCGTTGATTCATCCGAAGTCATTATCTCTGTCTCCTTCGCTTATCGTTAATGGGTTCGAACCCCTTGATATGGGCGGACTACTCGGGCATAGGGTACCCCCAAAACAGGGCACGCTCGTGGTTTTGTCTGTCGGACGAGATCGGTGGCATCGAAGGACCAGTGCGCTAAAGAATCGCGCCACCCCTATTTACGGAACGTCATCGTATCGTATTGTATCATCCGATATCCCTACCGACAAGTTATAAAACAGCGGCGGAAAACCCCTTGGTTTACCTATGGGGATGAAAGCCGCTGGGGTCTGTCCTCTCGATGAGGGCAGACTCCACGAGTTTTTTCTGCGAATAAAACCTCCACGATTTCACCATAGATTACTTAGTGCAATCTATCGATTTATGGGATAATATTCCTGGGTGATGTGGCATGGGTCGCACTGTAGAAAGCCATCATAATATCACGTTTGACTGTAAATACCACGTCGTGTTCTGCCCGAAATATCGACGGAAGGTGCTCGTTGACGGGGTGGATACCCGGCTGAAAGAATTGCTGAACA
>DAHXNH010000128.1 GCA_027365485.1 Clostridiales bacterium | reverse complement strand
GGGGGGTCGAATCGACGTTCACCCATTGCGCATTTTGGGGAGCGAAAGGGCAAGATCTGCCAACGGAAATCTCAGCGCATGAAATAACTTTACGCATACATTACATTTCCGATTGATCCATTTGTTAAGTTGGCTCCGCTCCTTGCTCCTGACCACTGTCGAAACCTGGCTAGCGCTGGTGGCAGGTCGGGTACCGTTGGGAAATCGCCAGTCCAAACCGTTGCTTCATTCTACACTTGGCGGCTCGACGCGAAAGGGTAGCCTTGCTGGGCCTTTTTGGCTCTGCCCAAGATCCTCCTTAAACGCCCTTTAAACCCACTCGCCAAAGCCCCCCTCGTTCGCTTAAGACTCCGCGCGTTGCCGATCTCTCCCGATGTTTGTTCATCCCGAGTCTTCCTGACCATTGCAGCACCCTCGGCTAGAGGTATGATTCGATAACAGACTGGATCGTAGTTAGTAACCGCCGACGTTTCCCATTTTGCTGTGGTCCCTGTGAGTATACGTCCTCGCCCCGCGCGCGGATACGTCCTAAGAATGGCAGCACGATAGGATTTTTCGCCAAGGCCGTGCCGCTATCCGCCTCGGCCAGGCTAACTCGTCGCTGTGGTTTGACGAGCCATCAAACATTCTGTTTGAAGAGAATGCCTCTACCTAAGGGTTACCTCCTAATTTAACAACCTGGAGTTTTTTGCCTCGAAAATCCTCACCAATCGTCGCTAATAGTCTCTAATCGCCTCCTTCTGGGACCAACGGAAAACGACGACCACCCCTATGAGTACAGATTTTTTGGTATCATTAGCCAAGGTCTCATCCATTGAGCCAATCACCGGACTGATCTTCGGTGAAGAGGCTTTGGAGATCGGTGACATGGTGGAAAAACGCCAGGATCCCACCCGAACTTCTCAGAGGCTACCCCAACTCTTGCGGTAGAACGAATGACGGGACAGCGTCTTGAAATGACAGCGCGGCCCGCAAAGACCGAACCATTCCAAACGTGTTCAAGACCGTACTGACCTTAAGGCATTTATCGCGTTTTCTTGAGATAATTCTAAATACGTTCTCACGATTCTGACGGATCTCCGCGTTTGGCGTGATGTTGGAACCATCGCAAGCGAGAGGAGAACCCAGGGCCACAAAACCAAAACGCACTCAAACCGGAAGAGGGGATCAACGATGGCGGTTCATGTCGATTCGAGTGGCCGACACTTTCAATTGGACGCCGGTGACAGCAGTTATATATTGGAAGCGACCGAGGAAGGAGCCTTAGCTCATTGGTATTGGGGCCCCAAGCTACGGTCGACTTCGCCCGTGCATCGACGCGAGCTTCTCGTCCCGCGAGCCTTTGCGCCCCGACCGTTTCCCGAGCATGAAGAGTTTTCGTTTGATGTGTTGCCTCAGGAGTATCCGACTTGGGGCCGTGGTGATTTCCGTTCTCCAGCCTATCAGGTTCGCCTCGACGACGGCTCGGCCGTCACTGATCTCAGGTTCCAGGCGTATCGCCACGTGCCTGGCAAGCCGACGCTTTCAGGACTCCCCCAAATTTACGTAGATGATCCCCGGTCCACAGAGACTTTAGTCGTGGTCCTGTACGACGCGGTAGCCGACTTGTTGGTCGAGTTAGTGTATACGGCGTTGGCGAACCTCAACGCGATTGTGCGCTCGGCAAAGTTTTATAATCAGTCCTCCCGGCCTTTGGTCCTCGAACGAGCGCTGTCTGCCAGTGTGGACTTGCCCGAAGCCGGATGGGATTGGATTCGTCTAGTCGGAGCCTGGGGGCGGGAGCGCAAGATTGAACGGACCGTCCTGGGGCTCGGTAGAAAGTCGGCGTGGGGCCTCGAGCCATCAAGCGAATCCGTTCTTAGCCCTGGCTGACTCGGCGACCGGCGAGCGCTCAGGACGTGTCTGGGCCATGCAGCTGATTTACAGTGGAAATTTTCGGGCCCAGGCGGAGGTGGAGGGGTTCGAAAACACCAGGATGGCGATTGGGGTCGATCCTTTCCAGTTTCAGTGGACGCTGGCGCCGCACGAGACGTTTCAGACCCCAGAAGCCGTCCTGGTGTTTTCGAACCAAGGGCTTGGCAAGATGTCGGAGACCTTCCACGACCTCTATCGCCGGCATCTGATGCGCGAACCATGGCGAAGCCAGGAACGGCCCATTGTGCTCAACAGTTGGGAGGCCACGGCCTTTGATTTTGATGAGAAGAAACTGGTCGAACTGGCCGACGTCGCCCAGTGTCTAGGAGTAGAGACCTTGGTGTTGGACGATGGCTGGTTTGGCCAACGCAATGACGCCCGCAGTTCGCTCGGCGATTGAGTGCCCAACCGCCAGAAGCTGCCTCAGGGGTTGATAGGCCTGGCCAAGAAGGTGCACGATCGCGGACTTCAATTTGGTCTCTGGGTGGAACCGGAAATGGTTTCGCCAGCGAGTGACCTCTATCGGGCTCATCCGGACTGGTGCCTTCACGTGCCGCATCGTCCACGCGCCGAAGGACGGCACCAACTCGTTCTCGATCTCTCGCGCGACGACGTCTTAGCGTGGATAATTGACTGGATGACGGATCTGCTCACCACAACCCCTATTGATTACATCAAATGGGACATGAATCGCAATATGACGGAAGTCGGATCGCCACAGTGGCCAGCGGATCGACAAGCCGAGATTTCGCACCGCTATATCTTAGTCCTGTATCACGTGCTTGAGACCTTGACCGCCCGTTTCCCCCAAGTCTTATTCGAAGGCTGTTCGGGAGGCGGCGGACGTTTTGATCCGGGGATGCTCTACTATATGCCTGAGACCTGGATGTTTTGGCTAACTCCTTTTGTCTATGGTTTGGCTAAGTCAGTGGTCATCAGTTCTGGCCTAATTCCGATGGGGCACTGGTGGTCGAGGAACTCCCCCCGATGGTATTCCCAGCATTCGCTGATTGGCGTAGGCAGTGGGT
>DAHXNH010000119.1 GCA_027365485.1 Clostridiales bacterium | reverse complement strand
AAGCACCTGGGACCTGAGTCCGTCGGATTCCATCCTGATTGCCGCTCCCGTTTGGGAGGGGCTACTGCCACATCCCCGAGGTTCCAGCCGGGATCCAGATGGCTCCGCTTCGACTCCAAAGTGGCCACCACCCGGGGGGTGGTGGCGCTAAAAAACGGGTTGAACGGGCCGAAAATCGCTGCGTTTGTACTATACACCGAACATTCGCATGCTACGGTCCCAAAACAATCAATCTTTAATACCGACCATATAGTAATGCGTTCAACTTAATTTTTCGTGAGTCCGTTCGATGTGGAGAGGGGTTGGAGTCATCGACTGGTAAGTGCGTCGTCTTGTTAGGCGATGGTGCCGACTGGATTTGGCGGTACGGGGCCAAATATCCGGGCGGACCAGACCGGGAAGTCATCGAAGCCTTGGACCTTTTTCACCCCCGGGGCCATCGTTGCGAGTATGCCAAGGCGTATTTTTCCGGTGAGGCCGCTTGGACCGCCTGGATGACCCCGCTCAGTGAACGATTGGAAACCGAGGGACCCGTTCTTGCAGCGATGACGGTCCTCGAAGCGGAAGGTCTGGGGGCCGATCTCAATGTCGTCAGGTTAAGGATTTTACGATAATTTATTCGTGGTAAGACCAAACCGTTGTTCGTGTTGGTGGGCTCGACCTGAGTTGCTATACTGCGCGCGGGTCAAAGTTTTCGTTTTAGGAGAAAGAGCTGGATCGGGTGGCCCTTATTTAGCAATGTGTTGGGGCGAACTAGGCTTTAGTCTCAAACCGTCAAGTGTGACCCGCGCGCAGTATAGACCAGCGCTGTTACACCCATCCACCGCTCCCCTGGGGTCCCAGCGGCTAACGCTCGATCGATTGACAGAAAATCCTTATTTTGGCCCAACTGACGTGCGGAAGACGTAACGAGACGGTCCTGGGACCAAAAAGCCCAAAGTCCACGCAGCACAACGCTCAGAAATATCGAGCACCCGCTGTATATCCACCGCCGATCGCCCGTTTCATTCTCCCGACCTTGAGCCGGGCTGCCCACAATTTTCAGAGTCTCCACCATCTGGGCTTCTGCATCCCGAGGATTCCTTTGGGTCTTCAGACTAGAAAAATTGAGGTTGTATAAATAGCTCCTTGGTCGTCTTCGAACGAGGGGGCCATGGATCCACTAGAGCTCTTCTCCAGTTCGATACTAATGGGTACATCCAAATCGATTTTTTAGGGACTTGAATGGTACTATATCGATCTTGACGAGAACGGCCTACCGTTTCTCCGACTAATACCCAATTGGATGCGGCATAGCAGGTTCCACGGTAGGGTAATTCCACGAAGGTTTCTAAGAGCACCGGAGAAAATCCATAGCGATCCATCCAATCGGAGCGAATTCGGCGAGCGACTAAACCCAACACATGACTGGCTAAATGGGGAACATGAACCCCCGGCAAGATGAGATACCGGCTATTGTTGATCACTCGAGCGCGAAACTTGGCCCGAGTCTCAGCATCCCAACCGATCCATTGCTCTCGTGCGGCCAGGGCCTTCGCCGAAGAGCCAAATAGAATACCTCCCAGACGCTTTGGAGACCGGGTCGCATGGGAAATAATCCAATAGTGCTGACGGGCGCCAAAGGCTCGCTGATAGCCTAGAGGGTGGTACTTTGCCATGGTTGCCGCCCAGGTTAAGAGTTCTTCGCGATCGGTGACCGGTACGATTTCAATCGGTTGGACAGCGCTCAGCGGAACAGAGATCTGGAGGTCCGCTAGCGGTTCTCCCTGCCGTTCCGTCCTGAACTTGTGTCCTTGACGAGACACCGAGGCTTTTTGGGGTAAATGGATAACCCCGGCCCTATCCATCGCCGTTAAAAGCTTCATGCAGGAATCAATCCTCGGTTTGCCTGTGGGGGCCTTCCAATCTAACACATCGCACAATATCTTGGCCAATCGATTTCGGGCCACCACATGGGAGAACTGAGCTGTGGTGGCTTTAATTTGCCCGATGTCGTCGATGCTGAAAAAATGGTCCCCAATCCAAAACGGTTCGTCGAATGTTTTTGGCATGATGTACTCTCCCCGAAGAACTATGAAAACCACCTTGTTTCCACATTATATACCGTATTTAGGCGGGTCAAATCAGCCACTTGCCTGACCCGGTTGTTTCTCTGCACACGTCTTGGACACCGGAGGTTTTTTGATTGTAGATTCCTCTCAGACCAGCCCGCAGCATTGGCAGGCCGGTGCGACCCAATGTCGTCAGGTCCTGCCGACCATCTGGCATGTCGCCCCCGATGTCGTCAGGTTAGGAATTTAGCGCTTGTTTGTTTGCGGTTTTTCGCGAAAAAATACGGAGGTGCCCCCCTTCATAGCCCGCCAGGGTCGCCCCACTCGCTGAAAAAAAGCTGGACCTAGTGGGCCCCTTCCAGTATGGTGGCCCTGGAGGTGGCAAATATGCCCAACAAATCTTTGGATCTTATCCATACCGTCGGCCAGTGGCCGCAGAATTGGTGGTTCTGCGAGCGATCGAAAGGACACTCCACCGATTTTACCCGCGACCGCAAAGTCGGGTTCGTCGGCGTGATGTCGATGATCTTGAATTTGGTCCGACGGAGCACGCAAGGGAATTGGATGACTTTCGGGATCGCTTGTTGCCCGTCCAAGCCGACTTCACGACGTATACTGCGCGCGGGTCAAACTTTACGTTTTGCGGGTCATCGATACAACCCGCGTGAGTGCCTATGGACATCGGTTGTCCTCTGCGTTAATCTTGGGTGAAAACGCGGTACGTTAGCCCAGTCGACTCGAGGAGGACATCGGATGATCCAAGTCACGTGTACCCAAGATGAGCTTGATGCGTTACGTCATGAGCACTTTTATCACCCTCACCCGCGTGTGCAGATGAAAATGGCGGCGGTTCAACTGACCGCGCTGGGGGTCGAGCGATCCATCGTGGCTCAGACGCTCGGGTGTAGCGAGACCACTGTCCGAACGTATTTGAAGACGTATCAAGCAGGCGGGGTCGAGGCGCTAAAACGGTTTACGGTCGGAGGGAGTGCAAGTGCCTTAGACGCATATTCGGACACGCTCCGCGCCGAATTTGAACAACGCCCTCCGCGGAGTGTGAACGAAGCGCAGCACCGCATCAAGGAACTCACCGGGCTGCGTCGCAGCCCGAGTCAAGTCCGGGCCTACCTCAAGCGCTTGGGATTAGACTACCGCAAGGTGGCGCCGATTCCCGCGAAAGCCAAGGTCGACGTCCAGGAACAGTTTTTGGCAGAGCAATTGGGCCCCGTGCTTGAGGAAGCTAAAGCGGGCACCCGCCACGTGTTCTTTGGCGATGCCTCCCATTTTGTTCTCGCGGCCTTTTTAGGCTATCTCTGGTGTTTTACGCGCATCTTTGTGCGGACACCGTCCGGGCGTCAACGCTATAACGTCCTGGGCGCTTTACACGCCATCACCCACGAAGTGGTGACGATCACCAACACCGGCTACATCAACTCGCAGTCAGTCGTCGCCCTGTTAACCAAGCTCCACGAAAAATTTGCGGATCTGCCCATTACTCTCGTCTTAGATAACGCTGCCTACCAACGCTGTGCGTTGGTCCGAGATAAAGCCGCAGAGCTCAACATTGAGTTGCTCTTTTTACCCCCTTATTCCCCGAATCTCAACCTGATCGAACGCCTATGGAAATTTGTAAAGGCCGAGTGTCTCAACTCCGTCTACTATGAAACCTTTGCCGAGTTTACCGAAGCCATCGACAACTGCTTGGAGAAGACCGCGACTGACTATAAATCTCAACTCGATACCTTGCTGACCTTAAAGTTTCAGCGCTTCAAGTCTGCCGCTTAAAACGTAAAGTTTGACCCGCGCGCAGTATAACTGGTTTTGTCATCACTTCGACTAACTTTCGTGTCATCAGATACACAACCGATGAGCGAAAGACGTAAAGCCGAGATCAGCCCAAGGGACTGGGATTCGCTGATTGACGCACCCAGAAAACCCACTACCTACGCCAATCAGCGAATGCTGTGAGTACACCTGGGGGAGTTCCCCGACCACCGGTGCATCCTCGGAAATAGGCTAGAACTGATGACCACTGACTTAGCTAAACCAAAGACAAAAGGAGTTAGCCATAACATTTACGCCGGAAGAGTGGCAAGCACTTCCGGATTATGCTGAGGTAGGCATGACGGGTTTTGGCTTTCTTTATGTGGAACAACCCCTGGCGTATACGTTCTACGCGGATCGCATCGGGGAAGATATTCACTTCTGGTGGGACAATCCCGAAATCCGTATACATGTGGCCAAACGCATCACGATTGGT
>DAHXNH010000111.1 GCA_027365485.1 Clostridiales bacterium | reverse complement strand
TCCTGCGATGGCCCACCGGTGCCTTTCGACGACCCAGCGGGTACGCGTGACGCTATGATGAAGTCGTATCGTGTTCCTCCGCTTCCCATTCCGGATTTAACACGTGAGCCCAATGGTCCAGATCAAAGGAATTAACTTCGTGGGTTCTTACGCACTTTTTGTTATTTATGTTTGACTATATTTGATAGATGCAGTGTTAGATGGGTTTTTACTGCGTTTTCTCTGCTAATCGATGCGGCAGTGTGCCGCATCTCCCAAGCGAAGCGAGACCCTGAGCTTTCACCGCCGTGTGGACGTGGTTGACCCAGGCCTAGCTCCTCCGGCCCTCGGGAAGGAACGGCTAGCGCGAGGCGGTTTGATGAACGCAGCAACCAGGCTAAGCCACCTCGGATGGAAGGCCTGGAGCGCGATCCAAATCTCGATAATACCAGGGCAAGGCCATGAGGGCATTGAGCAATTCCACGCCCGTCCGCCCATATCCCCGGCGCCTGGTCATTTTAATTTTGTTGTTAGTACCCTCCATGGGGCCGTTACTGATCGCGGGGTAGCGGAGGCAATTTTTCACGGCCTCCAGGTCCTTCGCTAACCCCGAGGCGAATTGGGCTATGGGTTCGGCGGGGTCCTGCTGATAGGTTTCAATGAAGGCATCGAGTCCGGTCTCGTCGCTGGTGTCTAAGACGGTCATGAAGCGGCCCAGGCACTGCCGCAGCCCCGCCACCACCGGAAACGTGTTTTTCACCTCGGCATACACTTCCGGGCTCATGCCAGGACGCCGCTTCACTTCGCGAGTTCGGGTATCGAACACCAACGCAGCGACGAGATCATCGTAGAGGCTCGGGGGGATCGGAGCGTCGACTCCGGCCACGATTTCGGGAGCCTTCGCGCTCTCTGCCTCCGCCAGGCCCGGACGGGCCTGCAGGATCGGTGCTCGGTCCTGGGCCACTTCGTGCAAAATGCGGCGATAGATCGTGCTGCTCGCAATGCGCTGCACGCCAATGCGCGGTGGCCGCTCTTTGGGTTCCTCCTCCGACGGAACCTCCTCCGCTTGCGCCTGTTCGTGGCGGAGTTTGAGCAGATATTGATAGATGGCATTGGGACTCCCGTGAAATCCCTCTGAAACAATCGCCGCATGGATCGTTCGATGTCCCTGCCCTTGGGCGGCTAAACGCACGACGGTGTCGTGATAGGGAGCGACAATGGATTCCGCCGCCGGGCGAGCTCCCGAAGCCAGGGTTTTTATCGGAGCCGCAGCGGTGGGGATTGCCTCCGCCTCCATCCAGGCATCGAGTTTGGTTTCGACCTGGGCGAGCGTGGCCGGGGCTTCCTTGCGATATCGCCGTAAGGTCGCCCGGGTAATGCCTAACCGCTTCGCCACCGTCGCGGAGCGGAGGTCACTATCGGCAAATTCAAGCAAAGCGAGCGTTGTCCGATATTTGTGGGCTTGCCGGGAGGTCAATCGCGCGAGCCTAATGCGACGCTCGCGGTCCGCCGGCGACAGCGTCCATCGGGGCAGCCGTTCGGTGGTGGCCGGGGTGGACGCCTCAGCCGACTGTTCCCAGCCGTCTCCCTGGGGCAAAAACACGTCGGATCCGAAGGTGAGTGCCAAGGTGTCTTTAATGGCTTCGTGCAGGTTGGCCACTAAATGAAACTGATCGGCGACTTGCGTTTTGTCGTGGGCGGCGGCTGCGGCGGCATAGGCACTCCCCCGGTCCCGACTGACGATCTCGACGGTGGGCCACTGGGCCATCACCTTCTCCGCGATGGCTTGCGTCGTCCCTTGGACGACGAGCAGAAACCGATGCGTTTCGCCGTCGATAAAGACGGAGTGTCCGGATGCCGGGTCTCCTTTGCGCAAATTGGCATCATCGACGTCCAGCACCCGCACATCGCATCGCGTCAGATTGTCTGCGATGACGATCGCGCCCTGAGCCTTGACTAAACGCAGCAGGGTGTCTCCACTCACCACGATGCCGAAGGACTGTAACGCGGCGGGCATTCGATGGATGACCGAGGGCAAGCTTAGGCGAATGAGCAGGGTTTTCAACCGGGTCGACAACCGAGCTCTGGGGCAGGCAAACCCTGCCAGGGGATCCACGAAGGTATACACCGGACACTCCGTCTGATCACAGACATACCGCGGCTTGATGACCGTGTGATACACGGTCATCCCATTCAACGGGAGATCTTGCACGGTATGCGGCGTATACCGATGGGCCAAGTGCCGACTGACGACGTGGCAGTGGGGGCACGAGGCTTGCTCCGCATGCGACCGCCACCGAAAATGCCAGGCGCGTTCGCCACGCTCGATGTCGAGCAACCGCCAATGACTGGGAACGGCCAAGCCACAAAAGAACTCGGCCACAATCTGCAGGAGCCGGGTCACGCTCTCGAGCCCCGCATCCACGACGATCTTTTCGGTGTGAAAAAACTCTTGCAACTGTTGGCTTAAGCGGACAGATTCCATGGTGAGT
>DAHXNH010000094.1 GCA_027365485.1 Clostridiales bacterium | reverse complement strand
CTCTGCCCACTGGCACATCCTCGGCCAATCTCCAAGCACCGATGGTCACTGAACGCGCTCCATCGCCGGTCTAATGAGTGCCCCCTCCCTGGGTCAGACAGGTTCGCCGTCCTGGGCCATGACGACGGCATGGCACTGTTTTGGCTAACTCCTTTTGTCTATGGTTTGGCTAAGCCTGTAGTCATCAGTGCTAGCCTAATTCCGAGGTGGCACTGGTAGTCGGAGAACTCGCCCAATGGTCTTCTCAGCAGTCGCTGATTGGCGTAGGCAGTGAGTTTTCTGGTGAGCTTTACAGCGAATACTGGTGGTGCGTCAATCAGCGAATCCCAGCCCTTTGGGCTGATCTCGACTTTACGTCTGGCTCTGATCAGTGGGATATCTGATGGCACGAGAGTTAGTGGAAGTGATGACAAAACCAGTTAGCGCCAACAGCATAGCCATAATGTATCCTATCGCGACCCCTTTCAGTAGTCTTGTTTCTGCGGTCCACTATAAAACTCTTGAAGCCAGAATCGCACGGGATATATGGCCTCTCCACAGTGGGGAGGGTTGGGTTCGTACTTTACAAGGGATTTATGGTGAAAAGTGCTGTGAACTCCATTGCATCTTAGAGGCGAGTGATTGGGTTCCCTCGGAGAAAATTGTGGTTTGGTTCGCCAACGCGATCGATAGCGATACTGCGACATGTAGCGATGCGATAGTCGATTATTGTACTGGTGGAATGCCAGATGTCGGAGGATACGCTCCTATGATTTGGCAATATCATGGAGATCCCGATTATGATATTTCGCCGTACGCGGGAGGACCTATCGATCTTCAGTGGAATCCGACGACCAGTCCAGGATACTGCTCGACGTCGTATAAATTAGTGACTCAGTGTTCCGACACGTGTTTTGCGGCCTATTGTTCATAACCATACTAGACCCCCTTGACGCCGAGACTCTTGGTATAGGGGGTCTTTATCTGCTCATTTGGTCACGACCATCCATAGTGTAGACCGCCGTTGCGTCTCATGATGTCCTTGATGGCTGGGTGTTTTAACGGCGATCTCTGCACGGTGGCCGTCTACTTGGAGAATACTTAAAGCACTAATCAGTTCCGATACCGGTAGGATTCGATGCGCTACCAATCGCCAGTGACGCCCACCGTCGTGAGTCGTATACAGGGTCATACTCCCTCCGTCGCCCGACGTGACACTTTGCACCATCCATCCCTGTTGGGGCGTGAAGAATCTGAGGGCGATCGGACATGACCTGCGTATGGATCAAAGTCCAAGACTTTCCGTGGTTGTGCGTAGCGAACCAATAATCCGGGGTCGTCCCCACGGCGGCGATACCGGAGGCTAGAAACCATGCCATTCGGACCTAACTCCGTGTAAGGAAAGGGATAGGCCCTAAGACGCTGAGCCGCCATCATCGCATGCACCGCTTTCGTTGGGGAAATGACCGACGGATAGTGGGCGGTATTTGCCCACCGCAAGATCATTCGATATAAGGTCGAATGACCTTTTCGGGAAAAGGTCGACGTCTGCCAACGATAAGTCCCGCCGAGCGTCGCGACGGTTTCAGCGACATAGCCTTGTCCTACTGCACGAGGAGTCCATGTGATCGCCGCATAGGGTGAAGACCAAGGGTTCAGCCGCGACTCGCCTGGCTCCATGGTGCCAGGGGGCCCCGGAGGAATCCATCCGAAATTTCCAGCATTCGGAACCCCCGGGGTATAAGTCAACTGAATATGGAACCCATCCGGACCATACACCGTGCGGGTATCAGTCGCTGCACGGAATTGGGATGCACCCGTTCGCGTTATCGGACCGGCCGACCAACCTCGGGGTAAGGTGAAGCGACTATGAATGAACCCCATGCGAGGCGACGACGGGGGGATGCCCACGGTACTAGCAATCCATACAGCCGCTCCCAAGACCATCGCCCCCCCTAATATTATCCCGATCTTTCGTTTTCCCAGGGTTTCAAACGCACGGTTCGACATGAGATTTCACTCCTTAAGATTCATGGTCATTGTTCTAACGCCGACCGTTGAGCAAAGGTTACTGATGCGACGAACGAAGGAGGTCAATTGAGTATATCTGAGAGGAACGGAGGGACACTCCTGTGAAGTCTCACTTTATTTGGCCGCGAACGTCTCGATTTACATGACCGTGTTGAGCCAGATCCCCTATCAGCACGGGCCGAATGGATGGGCAGGAAATCTCCGGGGGATTCATTCGGCCCGTCCCCGCCTGACAGGCTGTATCCCAATCGAAACGTTGCCTTCATGGACTATTCAGCGAGCGGTCGCAGCGTCCAGTGGACACGATAGAGAGTGTGGTAGGAATCTTGTGTCTAGTGCGCACCCCAAAACTACCCCAGAGGCCAGGGTATGACGCGTAAAACGTGGCCATGGAATGTGAGAAAATCTATCGGATTTGTGGCCAAATAACGTGAGACTCGACAACACTCCAAGGGCATCTCTGGGAAAGCTTGAAGCCTTAACGGGGGCGAATGTTCTATACTGACACGGTGGCGCTTGATGGGATTGTGGAAGGCGCGTGACGCGGGCAATGCAGCCAACAAGAACGGGCATATCGGGGAGAAATCGAAATCTCTACCGCGCGATGGCGAACTGCTACTTGCTCAGCCGAATCCAGATGAATGAACGCCCTGAGCGTAGTATTGAATGACTCACGGAGTTGGCGCATGCGGTGAAAATTGCAAGTTTTAACTTGTGGAACCATGACACGATGCGAGAATCGCGCATCGAAGCAATCTGTCGTGAGATGAAGCGCATCCAAGCCGACATGGTGGCATTGCAAGAAGCGTGGTCGCACGGCCGTACCGGTGTCGTAGACCATATTGCGGAGCGTTGCGAATATCCTCACCGGGCCTATCGTCCCTATCCAGACGATCCGAATGAAGGGTTAGCCTTTCTCAGCAAACTCCCTATCGAGCACGTATCCGCAATCTGGGACACGATGCCTGCCAGGCAAATCGCGATTCGCGCCGTCATCGTGGTCGCCCATCGACGCGTGGCGGTGACCAATGTTCATTTGGATTGGCGGTCCATCCTAGCGAGAGAGGATGAAATCGTTGACCTGGACCGATGGCTGACCGGCTGCTATTCGCCCGATACCTACGAGGTGCTGTGTGGAGATTTTAATGCCGCGTCGGATTCCAGTGTTCACCGGTTTCTGACGGGGAAGCAGTCACTCGACCGCCGATCCACTCTCTGGGCCGACGTGGCAGAATACTATGCTAACCGCATCCAGGGCACGCCTGCCGTCACGTTGGATTTTGACCATAACCCACGATGGGCAGGCGTGGCCAATATGGAAATCCCGCTGCGATGCGACTGGATTCTGCTGAAACACGGCTTCTCCAGTCCATCGCCGATGATTAAAACGGTGGAGGTCTTTGGCACGACGCCGTCTAAGGAATCCGGCGTAATCCCCAGCGATCATTACGGAGTGGTCCTGAACGCCACGTTCCTCGGAGGCTAACGCCATTCGGACCGCTGTACCAAGCCAAGGACCTGGACGGCATCGCTGCTGATGGGGGCTTTGGCGACGGCGACCGGAAGGACGCGCACCCGACGACTAGCACAAGCTAAATTCCCACGTAATGCGGGATCTGACAGGGAGACGGTGAGTGTTGCAGACAATCGTAGACGACCTATTAGCTAAGAAAATTCTTCCAAAATCTTTTCGCTATTGGTCAGAACTTAAAGGTGGAACCGACAGCACGGTCGGAATCATCGGCAGTCCCGATTCTTCGCTGAAATATGTCGTAAAACTCAACCGTCCCGAACAGATCGCGTCCGAGAATACCTTCTACGAACTGTACCACGGCATTGCGTTGTTGCCGAAAGTCACTTACGTGGACCCAGGGTATCGGTATTTTCTCTACCGTTATGTTCCCGGCGCGACATCCTATGTTCGCGGAACCAAAGAAACACTCATGCACGAATTGATCGAGCGCGTGATCCGATACTACGTCCCCCCGACATCTGAGACCCAGTTCCCGTGGGTGGAAGATCCGGAACGAGCCAAGGAAGATCTTGATTATGCGCGGTCCATCATTGCGACGCGCCTGGCTGAGGATGATCACCATCTCGTCGCGGAGCTGCTTGCCCGGAGACGTGCGCGGATCGACCGGGACCGTTTATATGTTTTACACGGAGACTTCGGCGTGCACAATTTTTTGTTCGAACAGGGAACGCTCTCGGGAGTGATAGACCCGATCCCGAGCTTGGGACGCCCCCTCTACGACTTGCTGTATGCGTTCTGTTCCTCACCCGATGATTTGCATCGCTCTGTGTTAGTGTCAGCCGTGGAAAGGATGGGGGGCAACGAAACAATCCACGAGTCGGATTTAGTCGACGATACGATTATTGCGTTATATATGCGGCTAAGTACATGTCTCCGTCATCATCCTAATGATTGGCATGAGTACTTGAAGGCGTGGAACGAATGGGTGCACTGAACTCCTCGATACCTTGGACAAGGGCCGATGAACTGATCATAGGTCGAAATCTTGGTTCGCATACGGGGGCGTTAGCGCACTGTCACCTGCCCTGAATCCATCGTTAGGACCCACGATGAGCAGGAGTTCCATCACGGAGCCGTCCGCTGGAGTTTCCAACCTGCGAGGCATGCAAATCATGGTAGCACAGAGCGTGAAGACCCTGGTAAGATTGGGCGCGGTGCATACCTCTTGGAATACCACGATTTTAGCCATAGGATGTGACGACGGCCCCATTTTTGTCTCCCAGACCATCTTTTCTTCCCCATTATCTAGCAGCCTGATCAGGCTGCTCTGACTCTTCCTCGGAGGGTGAGAAGTCGTTGGATAAAATACGCCCTCCAGGTGGGTCCCACCTGGAGGGCGCTTGGTCGTATTAGGTCCTACCTCGTTAGGAATCGATGGTTATCGTGCCGCTGGTGAGGGTGAGTCCGTCGATGGACGCGGTCAGTGTACCGTGATCGCCCTGAGTCTTGTCGACCAGATACAAGGTGACTTGCCCCTTGTCATTGGTCATCAATGTGGGCAGACCCGCGAGGCTAGAGGTGTCCTGCGTGGCCGTGCTCGACGTACCAAACGTCGCATGGCTAAGGCCTTGCGCCGTCAAGGCCACCGGGGCATCTTCGAGAGGTTGGCCAGCGTTGTCAAGGAACGTAAAGGTCAACGGCGTCGACGACCCGGCAGTGAGGCTTTGGGCTTTGGGAGCCGTGCCATTGTCCTTGTTCTGAGAATTGCCAATGACGGCTGAGCCAATCTCTGCTCCATGGAACCACGCCCCCAGCCCGTACGTGCCGCTGGAGAGGGACTTGCTGACGTCGGCTGTCGCCCCGTTGCTAGACGACACCGGTTGCCCGTTGGCCGTCGCCCAGAAGCTAGCACCGCCGCCCCGAAGGGTTAAGGTGATTTGTCCCTTGGAGTTTGCCGTAACCTCCATGGCTCCGGCACTGAAGTGGATCCGAGAGGAAGTTGCCGGATATTGATAGCCTAGATTGGCTAAGTTCGTCGCCGGATCCACCAAGGGAAAGGCATCGGATCGATTCTGGCTGTTAATGCTGGTCGTTAGCGAAGATCCGTTGACCTTGGTAACCCACACCGAGTCGTTTTGCGCACCGCTCTCGAACGAACCAGGGGCGTTATGGCTGGTACCGCCATCGATGGCAATTTGTGCATCGGGGATGGGGTGACCGCTGGAGCCCTCAACCGTCAAGGTCTCGGTCACCGGCCCGTTATTGAGAACGGTGGATGGAAGAATGGTGGTGGGATTGAAGACGACCGTGTGGGGGGTGCCCGAGACATCTAGCGTCATCGAAGCCGAGAGCGACCCCTCTTTGACTTGTACGGAGCGCGATCCCGACGCCGTTCCGTCGGCAGTGAATACAAGTTGCGACGAGCCGGCAGAAACCGACCCCATGGACGCTCCGTTTACGGTCACCGTGCCATCTGCCAAAATGGTGGCCATCACCGATGTTGCCGGGCTGGGGAGGGAGACTCCGTTAATGGAGGTCAAAGCGCTTCCCGAAGCGGCATTCAACTGATAGGTGATCGAGGGAAGGCCGGAGGCAGAGAGGGACACGGGTGATCCATTCGCGGTGAAGGCGCCCACATAGCTGGAAACGGCCGTATTTTCGTCAGTCTGCACGATTTCCGTGTCAGAGGCCGACGAAAGCGTCGACAGCGAAGGGGCAATGGCCAGCCGAGCTGGTTGAATGGACGGTTGCCACGTGACGGTCGTCTGCCCAGCCGTCCCGAACGTCACAACGGCGCCACTGGCAGGCTGATACGAAATTTCGTAGCGGTCGGAACCGGAATGGGTGTCGCTGACTGTGAACGAGAATTCGCCATTGGCATTGGTGACCACCGAGTCGAATGGACTCCCGGCAGAGAAAGCGACGGACTTGCCGCTTTGCAGGTAGCTATCGCTATCGTTATATGCGGGTTGACCGCTGGAGTTGATCGGCATTAGATGGAGGGTGGCGTTAGAGGCGGGCTTGCCCACCACGTCCGTCAAAGTGCCTGAAATGGTCAACGGCGAACCCGTGGTGGCACTCGGTGCCGTCGAATTCAACGTGAGGGCCGCCGGAAAGCCCTGACTTCCCCACGTCAGCGTTACGTCCTCGGCTGTGGCACTGTCGATGTTATCAATCGTATGACCGGCTTCGGTGGCGGTCAACGTGGCTTGCTTGGTCCCTATAAAGGATAGAGGCGGCACGTTATCCACATATACGGTGGCCTGACCGTCCTGATTGGTCGTCATGGTTAAGGTGCGTCCCGAATGGCTGACACCGGTTGAATCCGACGACAGATAGGCATCCGCCGACGAACCACTCTTGAGCGTGAAGGTCACGGATTGATTTTGGGTCGTGACGGAAGGTCCGGCGACGACCGTCGCGGTAACGGGAATGACTCCCGGGCCAGGGTTTTGTTGGGATCCAAACAAGCTATCGGCATTCGTGGGCGTTAGGATGGCGGTGCCCGGATTGGCCCAGAGTAGACTGACGGGACTGGCTGCCTTATAGGAAGCAAATGGCGCCGAGACTGAGACGGTGGCTCCAAGTGGGTGGCCGCTATCGGTTAGGGTCAAGCGAGCGTTTCCGGCGCTGTCGGTAGCCACCACGAAACTCATGCCACCGCCGGATACGGGGCTGCCAGAGAGTGTCTTGCCGCCGGAAGAGGCGGCCAGCCCATCTAAGGTCATGCTCTTCGACTGCGGCATGACGGTATACGTTAAATTCACCCCGCTTTGAGGCCGTCCGTCGCGCCGCGTCAATGTAGTCGAGACCGTGACCGGGTCTGATGAGGCCGCAATGGCCGGTTTGGTGTCAGATCCTTGGCCCGCTTGCTGGCCGGTTACCTGGAACGCTGAAAGGCTGGGAGCGGACTGCTCCGGACTCGTCGTAATCTGAGTCGAGCTCGAAACGCCACCGGCCACGGCTTGAATGGTCGAAGTGCCTGCAGAAGAGCCTGCAGTCACGGTGGCTGTGGCTACCCCGTCGGCACTGGTAGTCGCCACACTCGGCGATACGGTCGCTACGTTGGGATCGGAACTGATGAAGGTCACCGGCTGGTTAGCGACAGGATGCCCAGCGGAGGATGTGGCTGTTACCGAAAGTGTTTCTTTGCTGGTGCCATTGGCTAACAGGGAGGACAGACTAGCCACGCTTAGGTGCGCAACAGTGGTCGTCGTGGTCGGTTGTGGGACCGTAAACGTGATGATCTTGGACCGAGCTGACCCCCATGCGTGATTTCGATATTGTGCAGGTCCCAGCGATTTGACCTCCACCACATAATGACCGGGGGTCAAATGGTGTAACGTGACGTAGTTCTTGTGCGAATATTTTTGCAGGACGGCACCGTTCAATGTGAAGTGAAAATACGGCTCGGCGCTCGCGTCTTCGACCCGTGCGCGGACAAAGGCAGTCCCCTGTTGAGCGACTCCCTTGGCCGGCCCCTTGGCTACCAACTGAGGGGTGCCGACGGTAAAGTGGATCGTGGCGGACCGAAATCGACCGAAGAGATGGCTACGAAATTGACCCATGCCGAGCGACCGCACGGTGACGGTATACGAGCCTGCCGCTAGATGAGGCAAGGACAGCTGGTCCTTAATCGAATAGCGTTGCACAATCTTGTTGCCCACACGAAACTGGTAGAGAGGGCGACCAGTCGAGGCTTCGACTGTTCCCTTGATGACGGCCGTCGCACCAACCGGAAGCGGGTGCGAGGGGCCAACTGCCTCTAAATGTGGGGGAGCGGCCGCGAAAGCGGGTAGAGTGGGTAAAATACTGGCTCCCAGAAGACCACTGGCGGCTAGTGCGGAACCGACAAGGCGGGCTCTACGAAGACGCATATTGGTTCGGGTGGTCGCTTTAGACAAGACATTCACACTCCTTCAATTTTTCTGGACGGGGGACGCAGGAACCACTGATCAAGATACGGAGTCAATAACTGGAAATGTAGACCTTTACAACATTCGTTGGATTTGACTCCGATGAGAGGGCAAGGCAGATAAAAACTTCCTGAAATTTCTGGAAAGATGGTCTCGGGGCGTGTCATTGGCCGCCAAGAGCCGTCGTGTGTCCTGTGTGGCCGCGATCCACCTACACATCCCTTCACCGGGCATAGGTATCATGAACTGGATCCATGGCTATCTGGTCGCCAATTGGATCCGGCTGATATACGCTAAGAACGATGGTCTTCTCATCTCGCGGGCTCTTACGCACTTTCCGTTACATGCATCCCCAGATGAGTCAGGTGGAACCCTACCAATGGAGGACATAGAGTAAAATTGGTGGCTACAGCTCTCCGAAAAGGCCGTAATGCGCCCGAAAGTGGCGAGAAGTGCAGCGCGTTTCCTGCTACCTGACTTATCTGGGGATGCATGTCACCGAATATATACTGTGAATCTGATACCACGAAAGTTAGTCGCAGTGATGACAAAGATAGTTAGCGCCAACAGAGCGTCGACGGCATGACCGAGGCGACCAATTTGTCTCGCAAGCCGGGCTTTACCGGCCGGAATCACGATAATGCGCCCGTCGACTCCGGAGGTCATCTTGTCGGCGTTGAGTTCGGTCACTCGGCGCACACTGAGCAAGGCATTGGCGTACGACCGGAGCATGAGCTTCTCCACGTGGCGAACCTGTTTTAAGTTTCCTTTCTGAGAGACAGCGAAGATACGTTGACGTAGACGCTGTAGGGCCCCTTCGACCTGCGAGCCATTAAGGCGCTTGCCGAACGGCAAGCGAGCAAGGATTTGTCCGACGATGCCCAGTCCCCCGAAATTCGTGAGAATTTCTGCACCAGTCTCAAATGTAAACGGGACTTTCCATCCCATCCGGGTCACCTCATTGGCATTGGATTGCGGCTCGCAAGAGGCTACAGGATTCGGCCTCTAGGCGCCTATTCACCGAAAAATGCCACAAGCCAGCGCGAATTACCAGAACTTTTTTCACCACGCTGCACGTTGGTGATTCGCACCCATTGGGTGAAACGAACGATCGGCCGAAACCCAAAAAGCAAGCGGGTTTTAGCTTCATAAGCGAATCCCTATCACGGATTCAGGTATTACCTGACGGTTACGAGTATGCCGCTTGTTGCGCTTGGTAAGCGTCTTGGTATGGGCCAGCGCACCCGATAAGAGTCTTGTGCGTGCCTTCTTGGACAATACGTCCTCGGTCCATTACCAGGATCCAATCCGCGAGCGGACAAAAGCCTAATCGATGCGAGACAAGAATGACGATGGCGTTAGGCCGTTTCTTCTCGATTAAGCGTGCGAAGAGGTCTGATTCCGCGACGGGGTCCAAGGCAGCGGTTGGTTCGTCAAGGACGACCACGTCGGCATCGCGTGCCAGAGCACGAGCCACTGCCAGTTTCTGCCACTGGCCGCCAGACAGTTCATGTCCGCCGGCAAACCGAGGGCCGACCTGAGTGTCCAAACCATTTGCCAGACTATCGATCCACTCGCCAGCACCAGCGACTTCCAATCGATTTCTAATCCATTCTGTATCGTCTCGTCGCTCTATGTCACCTACAGCTACGTTTTCGCGAACAGTCCATTCGTACCGGACAAAGTCCTGGAAAATGGCCGTGACATGCCGCCGCATTTCCACCGGGTCGATTTCTGTAGTCGGTAGGTTGTCGTACTTAACTGTGCCTTGAGTGGGCCGATAGAGTCCCAAAAGGCATTTGACCAAAGTGCTTTTCCCGGATCCGTTAGGGCCGATAATAGCGATTGTCTGCCCAGGCAACACCGTAAAGGTTAAGTCCTGCAAGACATGAGTTGCCTGACCCTGGTAATGAAAGGTTATGTGGCTTACCGTGATTCCTTCACGCAAGCAGTTCGGAAACGGAAGAAGCGCTGTCTGTTCCACATTCTCGTCCGGGTTCTGTAAAAATCGGAACAAATCGCGAATCATCAACGAGCCTTCGTGGAGTTGAGCCAAACTCATCGCCATGCTCTGTGTGCTACTATAGGTCCCGTTAATCGCCTGGATCGCACCTACCACCTGCCCAAGGGTGAGCTCACCATGAACCGCCATCCAGGCGAGTTCCCCTAAGAGTCCCGTGATAGCCACCGTGCCGATGATCTCTGTTACAATTTGAGCTCGACCTGTTTTCATCAATAACCGAAGTTGTTCACGGCGGGTGCGTTGAAACAAGGCTAACCATCTGCCATATATATACTCCACTAAGCCAAACACCCGCAGTTCCTTTGCAGGCTCGCGGGTTAAATTAAGATGATACGTATATTGCAGTTCTCTAGAGCTTGGCGTCTGACTGACCAGTAAGCCGTACCTCTGGGCTCCAATTCGAAGATTAACCCATAGTACTGGGATGACCACGGCAAAAAGCGGCCATGGTAGCCGCGAATTGAACCGTCCTAGCACTACAAGATATCCGGCAACCGTTAAAACTGCCTGGGCGACTTGTGCCGATCCCGTAATTGCCTGCGCCACGCGAGGACCTTGGCTGGCTGTGGCTCGATGGAGTGTGTTTAATGAACTGTCCTGGTCAAAAAACGCCAGCGAAAGACGTGCGGTTTTCCGCAAAACCTGCGCATCAACCCATCCGGTAATGCTGTTGTGAAGACGTGCGCTGGTCCATTGTCGTGCGGTACGACCGACCGCTGTAGCCAACAGCAAGCCGCCTTGAACCACAAACCAGACTAGCACACTTCGAAACGCTTGTGGATGCCGCACCACCTCGGCCAGCATGGTAACCAAACGCGTCGTGACTATCACTTGCACGGAGGGTACAACGGCGGTCATGACCTGTAACACAAATGACTCCGCGACCTCAATGGGTCCGGCCTTCCAAGCCAATCTCCACACCTGGAAAAAGGTCGCAATACGTTCGAGCCACGAAGACTCTGGTGTCGTGCTCACATCTTTGGACTTGGGATTAGTGGACAGCATGACAGGCCACCGGATGCTCTGGTTCGGTTGGCTGAAGCAACGGCGCTTCTACTCGACATCGCTCCATGGCCATAGGGCAGCGGGGATGAAAGGCACAGCCAGTGGGGCGGCTGAGCGGGGATGGAATTTCTCCGGGCAAGGGAACCAAAGGAGTCCGCCGGGTCGGATCTGCTGGCATGCTCAATA
>DAHXNH010000079.1 GCA_027365485.1 Clostridiales bacterium | reverse complement strand
GCATCTGGACAGTGGCCATGCAGCGAAATCTATTTAACGTCGACCACTTCGTTCGTCGCGGGTTCTGGGTCACTCCGATTTATAACTCTGCCTTTCATCTTGCGATGTGGATTGCTTCGGTACTCGTGGCTGGCTTTGTGGCTGGACTGTGGACGGTGACGCGCCGACGAAGTCGTACGGATCCATCCTGGCGCACGCTTCGTGGACTATTGCTGGCCGCGGCAGGATTGGGGCTGGCGCTGGTGGCCTTTGGGGCGCTGTTGCCAAACCAAGCGCCGGCTTGGATGCCGCCCTATCCCTATTTGGTGGGCATGTTGTGGTGGGTTGTGGTGTTGCGGGTGGTGATTGTGCGCTATGAATTATTGCCTTCGCATCTTAAACGTTATCAGGCCTTGTTTACCTTAAGTCCCGTGCCCATCGTCATCGTCGACCGCTTGGGCACGATAGTCGACCGCAATCCAGCGGCGGTGACCCTGCTGGGGGGCGGGTACCGCAGTTGGGCCGAGATTTGTGCCGGGTCGGACTCTGACAGTTGGAGTCGCTTTCGAGCCGCCTGGGCCCGGCTGAGTCCCATCGAAGGCTTCAAGATGGCATGGTGGGATACTCAGAGCAAAGGGCGATCCTTGGTGGTAGACGGACAGTATGTCAGCATTGGTGATCGCACTTATAGTATTTTGTCGATCCACGACGAGACTCACCACACGGAAGAACACCAAAAACTGAGCCGTCTGGTCGACCAAGATCCGTTGACCGGGGTGTTGAACCGGAGAGCGTTCGAACGTCACCTGGAGGCGGCCATCGAAGATGAGGGGCCCGAGTGGAAAAAATTTGGCGTGTTTTTTGTGGATTGTGACGGATTTAAGACGATAAACGATGAAAACGGGCATTTAATCGGGGACATCGTCTTGCTGGAACTAGCCCGCCGTTTGCAAACTGGCTTACGACCAGTCGATCAGGTGGGTCGTTTTGGCGGGGATGAGTTCACCGTCTTAGTGTCGGGGATTGGGAACTTGGAAGAAGGATTTCTGGTTCAGGAACGGATCCTCGAACGCTGTCGCGCCCCCATCTCCGTGGGAAATACAAAGGAGGTCAGCGTATCCATCAGTGTCGGTTGGAGCCGGTTTCCCGACGACGGCCGCGATGGCGCGTCGCTGCTCAGAATCGCGGATCGGGAGATGTACCAAATGAAGCGACAGCGCCAGCAAGCCCGTCGTGACGAAGGATTCGATTCGTCGACGGAGAAGGTCGGATTGCTCCGCGAAGAGGGTGGGATCGAAGGGTGAGTGGAGCGCTCGGCGCTGCCCAGCGACATGGGGTCAGCGTGATACTGCGCGCGGGTCATAGTTCTCGTTTTTGGGAGAACGCTATCGTGGTGAAAAACCATTGCGCAGCAAGGTGTTGAGACGCCCACAGCCTTGGCATTAAACCGTCAAATGTGACCCGCGCGCAGTATAGGAAGGATTTGGCCTATCGAAGGCGAAGAGAGCAGGTGAGGTGATTGAATTGCCAAGGAATGGACAAGGACGGATTGTCAAAAAGTCTGGGGCGGGCAGAAAATCCCGCAAGGCCAGTTCGGTCCCTTTAAGTACGCCGTTTTCCTTAAACATGCCCGGTTGGACGCAAGATCCCATCGAAGAGTTGTGGATCACCCGCTACCCTCGGAACTATGGCATGGTCTCCATCCTAGTGTTGAGAAAGGGAGTTGCCGGGTTTAGCATGGCGTCTTATTTGGTGGATTCCTGGGGAGTGGGGTTGAAAGCAGCCAAAATTCACGCCGGCATTGGCCGCGGCGCATGGACCCGACTGATTACGGAAGAAACATTGGCTGTGAGTTTAGAGCCCATCGAACTAGCTGACGCTCAGGCGTATGTCTACGGCGGGGTAGCGTGGGCTAAACAATGGGGCTTCGTGACGCCGCCAGACGCGATTCGCGGGTTAGCCTTTTTGCCGGAACCTTCAGAGCCGGTGGATTTGTCGCGTTTTGGACAAGAGGGAAAACCCTTGCTGATCATGAATTCGAAAGGAATCGGTCGCTATTTTCCCGGATTCGGAGTGAAAGAACTGACCGCGCGAGGAATTCATTGTATGATGATGGACATGAGTGGAGATCCCCCGCAATTGAAAGAAATTGAAGGGATGTAGTTGCGTGCATTGCGGCTGGTCCCGAAGTGCGCGCCGCGATTTGGGGTGATGATTTAGCGAAACCCTCTACCCTGATGCTATCGGATAGAGGATGATCGCAGGACGGTGCAATCCACGGGATCTCGGAGTCGAGATTATGAGACGTGAACCGACACCAAATCTCAGTCAGCATAGGTGGCGAGGATGGCAGCATGGACAGCCAATGCTGCCATCCTAGAGAGCGGGTGTCCTGATGAGCGTGGGCAATCGGGTGCCGCCCGTCGCCCATCTTTGGACCAGGGATCGTGGTTAAGGGAAAGACAGCTATCCGCGAAAAGAAAGGCAGGCACACGATATGGCACGTAATGCTCAGGGCAAAATTCTCAAAAAGGACAAGACGGCGAAGTCCGGTCGGCCGCTTCGAGTGGCCAGGGAAGCGCCATCGGTCAAATTTCAGTGGACTCCGAGTTGGCTCGACGACCCCATTGACCAGGTTTGGTGGACGGCACATTCGGAGGGTGAAATCGTGGAGGTGGTGGTTCGGCGCAAGGGAATTTCTCGTGTGTCGATGGCCGTATTTCTCGTCGATATGCGCGGATGGGGGTTAAAGGACGGATTTGTTCGGCAAGAGATTGGACTCAGCCGTTGGAAACGAGCGGTGCAAGATCGGGGCGATGGTGTCATCTTGACTCAAACCCACCTCGCTAAAGCCCAAGCTCTGGTGTATGGCGGGCTCACTTGGGCCACCCAGTGGGGTTTTCGGGTGTCCAAGGAGACAGTGGACGCGGTAGCCTTTATCCCCGAACCGGACTTTGTCCCCGACCTATCCAGCTTCGGCCGTGAGGGAAAGCCCAATCTATTGATGTTTTCGCCAGACGAGTTGCAAATGCGAATGCCAGGAGTCTCTTTGGATGAAATGATTGCTCGTGGGATTACCTTTTGAGCGGATTTGACCGGGGGAGGGAGCAAACTTGGCGGTCTGAGTAGACTTTGCAGCCGACGGTGTGGGCCGCGCCCGTCTTTAAATCCGCTGCGAAGGCTGCGCCGGGTCCGCTCCGGCGTCCTTTCAATTTTTTGCCGACTCGTGGAGGGGTATGACAACCAATCCACCGACGAGGCTGCGCTATAATGAAACGAGGGGTACCGTGCACTTGCACCCAAGCGACCACCATAGGGCGGTATCGATTTGCTTCCGGTTTACTTAGGAAGTATATTTTGGCTCGTTTCTTTAAGATAGAGTCTATTGTCGTAAAATCGAGACGCTTATGCGTGAATTTGAGTTGGCGCTCTTAAGGAGAGCGCTTGGAGTTTACTGGGGCTCCCTGGCGGAGACTGGCGGAACTCTCATCGGGCTGGCTGGAGGAAAGCTTATGGAATTTATTGCGGGCGCAATCGAGCTTGAAGAATCAGCTAATGCTCGGCAGGTGTGGGATTATTTGCAGCAGAAATTGTCGGGCATGGATGGGCTGTGTGGATATCAATGGCCATCTGTCGGTTCGCCATTGGGCAAGGTGCCTTCTTTTGTGATTATTACGAAGATGCGCGGCATCATTCTCTGCGATGTCGTGGAAGATCGCGTCTTGGAGACCGCAAAATACGGGGCGCAGTGGAAGATTAGTGAAGAAGGCACATGGATAGTCTCCAGAGATATCATCTTGAGTGCATTTGCCCGGGAAATTAGAACCCGTCTAGGCCGAAATCCCCACCTCTGCGATCCGCAAACTGGAGAATTGTCCGTCAGCGTGCGTTCGATTCTGCTGTTGAGCCAGAACCAGCCCCAAGATGTGGGGACGATATTCGATCCAGAAGATATTTGGGCCTCGGTCTTTTATCAAGAAACCTTTGCTCAGGAGTTTGAACGATTTTTTCAAGCGCTGCCTACATTTGAACTCACCGACGCTTTATTGGACAACGTGGTGTCCGATTTAGAAACGACTCGGGTGTTTCGATCGGCCGACGCCCCCCAAGAGAGCGCGCCGGGGGAGGACGAGGACTTGCTGAGCACCCTGGTGCGAAAATCGTTCGACCACAGTGTGAAACTCGATCCCATGCAACGCCGAATCGCGATTCAACTGCCCGATGGTCCGCAGCGGATTCGAGGTCTGGCCGGCACTGGGAAAACCGCAGTATTGGCATTGAAGGCGGCACTGGCGCATAAAAACTATCCCGAGTTTAAGATCTTGTACTTATTCAACACTCAAACGATGTATCAACAGGTAACCGATTGGATCAGCCGGTATTATCGCGAAGAAACCGGCGAGTCGATTAATTCGGATAATCTTCATATCTTGCACGCCTGGGGAGGGCAAGGCCAAGAGGGCTTGTACTATCGAACCGCGCGCGAACATGGATTGAAACCCTTGTTCTTTCGGCATGTGAAAAATCGCCAAGATCCCTTGGCTTCGGTGTACCGCAGTCTATTGGAATTGACCCACCGACGTTTGCATCCAAAATATGACATGGTACTTATTGACGAGGCTCAAGATTTGGCACCGACGGTTTTTGAGGTCATTTTTTGCTTGACCAAGGAGCCAAAGCGCATTATTTGGGCCTATGATGAGTTTCAAACCATGAAGGACTTAAAAATCCGGGAACCTGAGGAACTCTTTGGTCTGAATGACGCCGGGGAGCCGAATGTTCCCAATGCGTCCTTGCATGGCAGCTATCGGGGCGGGGTAGAAAAGGACTTTGTGTTAAAAAACTCTCATCGCAATCCGCGTCTGACCCTGATGGTGGCGCACGGGATAGGGTTAGGGCTTTATCGTCGCTCCGGCATCATCGACGTGCTGGATAGTGCGGCGGCCTGGGAAGCCCTCGGTTATAACGTCGTAGAGCCCAAGACACCAAAATTTCAGGGCGGAGACACCGTGATCGTGGAACGACCGGCAGAATACAGTCATAACCGACTGGAACTGTTGTTGCGCGAGCGGAAGCGAGATGACCTGGAATTAATCAGCACCCGCGTGGTGGATAGTTTTCAGGAGGAATGCGCCGTGGTGGCCGACGCTATCTTGGGCTTGGTTACGCATCACAAGGTACCGCCGGAAGACATCTGCGTGATAACGTTACACACCAGGGTTGCGTCGGAACACTTGATGGCATTGCGCGATGCCCTGGATGAACGGGGGATTGGCTCGATTTCTCCCGGGTTTGTGGAAAAACTATCAGAGTTCAAAGTCAAAGGATTTGTCACGCTGTCGACGCCATTTCGGGCCAAAGGCAATGAGGCGAATTTTGTTTTTGTCATGCAAACGCATCGAGTCTACGACGATACAACCTTTCGAGCACGCAATGCATTGTTTATGGCGATGACTCGGTCACGAGGCTGGACCTACCTGTCGGGAGTCGGTCAGAGTATGCAAGACTTGGTAGAGGAGATTGATGCCATTAAATCTTACTACCCTCAATTTCGGTTCGTCTATCCCAACACCGTATCCAAGGCTCGGTATGGTCTGATGTCGAGACCTGTGGAATAGCAGAGCAGAAGCGATCAGGCGCGCAGAAGAACAAGAATTCGCGATTCCTTGTAGGTAGGCTATAAACCCGGTTCGCGCTCCGATAATGACACAATCGCCCGGCAAGTTTCAATTCCTCATAGGTAGGCTATAAAC
>DAHXNH010000061.1 GCA_027365485.1 Clostridiales bacterium | reverse complement strand
GGAAGAATTTCTTAGACAGATTTATACTGAATGTGTCATGATACAGTTATTGTCAGTAGATAATGGAGGTGATTTGATGACTTCGGCATCCCCAACGAGTCTCAGGGGCGCAAACGATAAACCTTCGTGGAAAGTCGGGTATTATACTCTGGCGCATTTTCTCAACGACGCCTACCCCAACTTGTACCCATCGCTGTTGCCAGTGCTGATGGTTTCTATGCACTTTTCGATTGCTTTGGCAGGCCTCTTGGGGTCGATTGCCGCTCTGACCACGCAAATGCTTCAACCTTTGATGGGCTTATGGGCCGATCGCGTCGGCACTCGATATTTTGTGGTCGGAGGGCTATTGGTTGGGAGCATGATTTCTGCCACCGCTCTAGCGTATGCCCCTACCTATGCCATATTTGTGCTGGCCTTGTTGATAGGCGGACTGGGTAATGCGGCATTTCATCCCCACGCCTCAGCTCTGGTCGGCGAACTCGCTGGCTCGCGCAAGGGTATGGGCATGAGTCTTTTCATGGTGGGCGGCAATTTGGGACGAGCAATGGCCCCAGTGGCTGCCACGACCGCGTTTTTGTACTGGGGTCGCCACGGCTTGTGGATCCTTGCCCTGCCTGGCATGGCCATGGCCTTGGTGATGGCCCTCGTGCTTCGCCCGGTCCCCGCTCCCCGAGCGAGGACCGGCGCGCTTTGGACCCCAGCTTTTCGCCACGGCTTGAAAGCTGCGGGCAATTTACTCGTCGTCGTCTTTCTCCGCAATCTTGCTTCCACTGGAACGCTGACCATGGTCCCTATATTGTGGCATTCGTTGCATCGTCCCTTAGGTGAAGCTGCAGGTTTGTTGACGACCATGTTTTTAGTCGGCAGCGTGGGAAATATCACCGGAGGAATGCTCTCAGACAAGTTCGGGCCCAAACCGACGTTGGTAGGCTCAGCGGTCATGTCTAGCGCAGTCTTATGGTGGTTCTTGCATGCCCATGGCCTCGCCATCTGGATCAGCGTGGGCCTTTTAGGATTTTCGCTTTATGCCACCAGTTCCGTGGTGATGGTGTACGGCCAGGCGTTGTTTCCTGACAATAAAGGAATGGCCTCAGGATTAACTTTAGGGGTGGGCAACACCTTGGGAGCGTTAGGCGTAGGCGGATTAGGCCTCTTAGCCTCGCGCATCGGCGTCGTCTCCACTCTCGAAGTCACCGCAGGGCTTTTGCTGTTGAGTGTGCCTTTTTCGCTGCGCTTAAAGCCTCCATCAAGCTGATCTCTCTGCTCGATGCTGACGATGCTGACGATGTAGCAAGACTTGACCCCAAAGAACCTAGCCTATTCGCGATCCGTGTTAATCGGAACGCGATAGGCTAGCGACAAAGTCTAGTGCTCGCCCAACCTGGTTGGAGATCATGACGTCCACCCCTGCCTGCACCATGCGGCGCATGGTCTCTTCGTCGTCTACGGTAAACACGGCCACGTCCAACCCCTCTTCATGGCATCGAGACACCACCGCAGAATCGACCGCGCCCTGCCACAAGTGCAAGGCGATCCACCCCTGGTTGGCAAAAATCTGGCCGAGGTCCTGGGGTAGATTCGCCAGCAATAACCCCGCCTGAGCCAGCGAATCCTGGCTTAACAGATACTCCAGGCTCGGTTGATGAAAGGAAGAATAGCGGATATGTTGACGGAGCGGATGGTCACGGCAGATCCTGAGAGTCTGATCGACTACCTCCCGCCAGCGCCCGTCCGAGACTTTAATTTCGATATTGTACAGTCCGTGCGGATGCACCTGATACAAATCGTCGAGAACTTCTTGTAAGGTCGGTATCGGTTCCCAAGCACTCGTCCACCCCTTCGCGGCATTCAATTTGCGCAGCGCTGCATAGGAGAGGTCATGAAGAGGCCCATGGCCATCGGTGGTCCTATCCACGGTCTCATCATGCATGACCATGACCACATCATCACAAGAAAGATCGACGTCGAGTTCAATACCATCGGCTCCCGCCTCCATCGCCTTAACCAGGGCCAAACGAGTATTTTCTGGGTATCGTGCACTATAGCCGCGATGTCCCAAGATCAACGGTCGGATCATCTCTCGCTCCTTTTGGCGACTGCGCTCTTGCCGCCTGGAATCCTTGTCAGTCATTTAAGGCCAGCGCTCCGGTCACGACCACTCTTTTGACGACGGTACTGACGCGCCATTCATTGCACTGCGGCGCGTCTTCCAAGCACTAAGCACTTTATCGGCGGTTTCTTCGACCGCCTGGTGGCTAACGTCAATCACCGGACAATCCAAACGTTCGAAAAGCCGATGGGCAAACGCCAACTCCGCTGCGATGCGGTCCTGAGAGGCATAGGTGGATGCGCCCAGCATTCCCAAACTCTTCATTCTTTCGCGGCGGACGGAAAGCAGGAGGGAAGGATCGATGGTTAGGCCCACCACCTTGCTGGCTTGTTCCTCTAAGCGTTCTGGCAGCGGAAGTTCAGGAGCCACGGGGATATTGGCCACTTTAAGCTGACGATTCGCCAGATAAAGACTTAGCGGTGTTTTCGACGTCCGAGAGACGCCGATAAGGACCAGATCGGCTTCGCGAATCCCTTTCGGGCTCTTGCCATCGTCAAATCGGACCGCGAACTCCGCTGCCTCCACCCTAGCATAGTAGTTGCTATCGACACGATGAGTCAGCCCTGGGATTTCGCTAGGCGACTCTGCCAAGACTTCACTCAGCCGATCCAAGATCGGGCCCAGCAGATCGATGGCCGTCACCCCAACCGCCTCCGCCTGCTGCTGTAAATATTGTCGCAACTTCGACTCCACCAACGTATACAGCACTACCGGCTCCCGGCAGCGCCGCACCTCCTCCATCAGGGTGTCGATTTGTTCCTGACTGCGGACGTGCGGCACTCGCTTCACTTCCAACTCGCGGTTGGCAAACTGAACCATGGCCGCTCGAAACACACGCTCTCCCGTCCCCGCCAGGGCGTCGGATATAATGAAGACCTGAGACGATAGATCCTGACTCATTGGGTCACCCCTTCTGGCTATCCTGCGCTGAAAATCTCGAAGGATCCCAAAACCGCGCAAGTTCTTGGCGACAAGCTGCGAGAAGACTTAACCGCCGGCTACGCACGGTCAAATCGGCATCCATGACCAAGACTCGCTCGAACAGTTCCGTCAGGCCATCGAGCACATTGGGCATGGCCGCCCACCAGGACGATACCCCGCGCTGAGACGCCGCGGCAGCCTGTCGCGTTGCCGCGGCCAACCGCTCTTCTTGAGGATCGCCATAGAAAGGTTCAAGATGGGACTGGTTCCAGTCTCGCACGACTCGATCGATGCGTTTGAATCCTGCCAAATAAGCATTCCAGCCCGCACTATCCGCGACTTGCTTCCACTCGCTGACCCGGCTGGCCAGCGTGCCTAAGACGTCGTCCTTGGCCAGCAGGGCATCTACCGCTTCAACCTGAGACTTGTCTGCCCAAAAGCTTTTCAACCGAGAAATCACCAAATCGCGCAGTCCGATCAGATCGAGGCGATCCAGCCCATACAGAGCCTTGGCCGTCTCCAACAGCGTGATTAAACGCAAGCCGGGAGCGACATCAGACTCGGTCCCAATCCGTGCGATCCCCAAAGCCGCCCGCCTGAGCCCAAACGGATCTTCAGAACCCGTGGGCTGGATATCATGAGCCCACGACATCACCAAGGTATCCGTTCGATCTAACAGTCCAATCACCGCGCCCACCCGATTTTTCGGAATCCGATCGCCTTGCCATCGGGGCAAATATTGATCCATGATGGCATCGGCAACTATGTCGGATTCGCCGTCGTGCTTGGCATAAATCCCACCCATCACCCCTTCTAGCTCGGGAAATTCCTCCACCACATGCGTTAACAAATCACATTTCAGCAATTGTATCGCTCGCAAAACGGCGCTGGCCTCCGTCGCATCCAGGCTCCACAACGACCTGGTCTCTTCCCAGAGCTTCATCATGCGCTCGATTTTATCCGCATACGTCCCCAACTTGGCATGAAAGACCACCTGTGCCAGCCGTGGAATGCGAGTGGCTAAGGGTTGACTGATGTCTTGGCGGTAGAAATAATCGGCATCTTTCAATCGAGCGCGCAGCACCTTTTCGTTGCCATGACGCACCGTGTCAAGATCTTTACCCTCGCCATTTCGCACCCCAATAAAGTAGGGCAGGAGACCTCCGCTGGGATTGTACATGGGAAAGTAGCGCTGATGGACCTTCATCGCGGTGACCAAAATGGGTTCCGGCACAGTTAAAAACTCCGGGTCAAACGCGCCCCGGAAAGGCACCGGCCATTCGACCAGAGCCGCCACTTCGTCGAGCAAGGCGTCATCGGCTGCCATTTCGCCGCCAGACCCCTCTGCCAAGGCCCTGCCTTTGGCCACGATAGCCTCCCGCCGTTGATCCTGATTTAAGATCACCTTGAGCACGGACTCCATCAGCCGGGGATACGCCTCGGCCGATTCCACCACCAAAGCGCCCGGGTGATCGGTTCGATTGCCGTAACTCAGTGAACCTGAAGCTACGCCGGCGATCGTGAAGGTTAGGGCTTGATTCTCCAACCACAACCCGGTCCAGCGAACGGGGCGAACAAATCGCCATTGGCCGCTTCCCCAGCGCATGCTGCGGGGTAAATTCATCGCCAAAAACGCCTTCGATGCCGCCCTCGGCAACACCACGGCCGCCGATTCTTCCGCCTCGCGGCGTCGAGCGACCAGATAGGGTTTGCCGTCGATCGTCTCTTCGGTCAGCTCGTCGACCGGCACCCCCGATCGACGCAAAAACCCTTCCAGCGCAGGCGTGGGTGCGCCATTGCGATAGGCCGCTTCCAGCCGTGGTCCGCGCACGATAGTCCATTTCGGATCTTGCTCAGCGCGCACGGAGCCGTAAACCACCAGCCGCCGAGGGGTCGAATCTGCCTGCAAGGGTCCTGCCCCAATGCGCTCGGCCGCCAACGCCTCGGTCATCCGCCCATAAAGTTCCCGGGTAACCTCAGCCAGATAGCGACTCGGAATTTCCTCCACACCAACTTCCCATAAGAAACGGAGCTCCGTCACCCAGTCACCTCCATTGCTGCTTTTGATTGTTCTAGCCATTTTTCTGCGGCGATGCGCGCTAGCGATCGCATCCTGGCGATATAGGCTTGGCGTTCGGTGACTGAAATGGCCCCCCGCGCATCCAAGGTATTGAAGACGTGAGAGGCCTTCAACAGAAACTCATACCCGGGTCGCACCACGTCTTGGAGCAACAGCCGCCTCGATTCGGTTTCATACCGAGCGAACCACTCCGTCAGTAAGCTTGGATCGGCCAGTTCAAAGCTATAGGTCGCCTGTTCCCATTCGTTGCGGCGGTACAGTTCGGTGTAGGGCACGCCTGGCGCCCACAAGATCGACCAGACATCGTCGACCCCGGCCAGATAGCTCACTAGGCGTTCTAGTCCATAGGTAATTTCGGCGGTAACCGGCCGGCATTCTTGCCCGCCAATCTGTTGAAAATAGGTAAACTGGGTGATTTCCATCCCGTCTAGCCACACCTCCCAGCCCATGCCCATGGCCCCCAAACTCGGATTTTCCCAATTGTCCTCGACGAACCGGATGTCATGAGCCTCACGGTCAATCCCAAGCGCGCTTAGGCTATCCAAGTAGCGATCCACCACATCATCGGGGGACGGCTTTAAAATCACCTGAAACTGATGATGCTGATACAACCGATTCGGATTTTCCCCATAACGACCGTCTACCGGTCTTCGCGACGGCTGCACGTACGCCACCTTCCACGGTTTCGGACCCAGGGCTTGGAAAAACGTCAATGGGTGCATCGTGCCTGCGCCCACTTCTAAGTCGTAGGGCTCAGCCAAAAGGCAACCTTGTTCCATCCAAAACTGTTTGAGACGCATGACCACATCTTGGATCGTTGCTGTCAACGCGGTTCCTCCACTTCTTGATCCAACAATTGGTTGATAAAGCCCAAGCTTTTTGGGATCCGATGAATTTGGCTTGCCAGGGTCATCGACAGCCAGTCCACCATCTCCTGGATTAGCCGGCCACGCACTTCCACCCCGCCAAATTTGTCGGGCGTCGCCTCAAGCCAGCGATTGACCGTCTTCACCGCACCCGACGAAAACGTTTTGGTGCGCTTTGATCCGGCGCACAGCGGGCACGAAGGGTCTTTCGCCCCGCTGACCCAGACCAGGGGCCCGTCCAATCGCACTCCGCAATGGGGACAATAATCAAAACGATCCACAAATCCGGCCGCACGAAGCAGTTGCCAAATTGCCGCCATGGCCGCCGAAGGGGGATGCCTCCCCTCGTTCAGAGCTTGTAGCCCAGCCACTAAAATATAAAATGCCTCAGGAGCAGGGTCATGGTCAGAAAAACACTCGTCGACGACCTCGGCCAGCACACTCGCCCAACCGATGCGATCGAGATCGCCCCGAATTTTGCCGAATCCACGAATCACATCGGCGGTGGTGATGGATTCTAGAGAACTTCTGCCCCGGTATAACTCAAACCCACTATAGGATAACGGATAGAGTCCTCCGTTTAAAGGACTCTTAGGGTTTCGTACTCCCCGACCTACGGCGGCCACTTTGCCGTGATTAATTAAAAACAAGGTGACCAGGCTATCGTTATCTCGATAGAGTTTGCACCGTAGCACGATGCCTTGATCGCGATAGGCTGGCATCCACCTACTCCGGGGCCTGGAACCCGAGGCGGGTCAGCCACTCCTCTTGTTCCCGCCAATGCCGCTTCACCTTCACCCAAACGTCGAGATAGACCGCGTGCCCGTAATAGGTTTCTAATTCGCGCCGAGCGCTCTCTCCGATGCGACGCAGCATGCGCCCTTTGGCACCAATCAGGATAGCCTTTTGACTCTCTCGCTCCACATAGATGGTGGCTCGGACATACATCATCTCCGCGGATCGGCGGGTGCGCTCGTCGACCACGACGGCGACGGAGTGGGGTACTTCATCTTGGGTTGCCATTAAGATTTGCTCGCGAATGGTTTCACCGACATAGGTGTCTTCCGGCTGATCGGTCACCATATCCTCCGGAAAATAGGGATCGCCTTCGGGCAAAGCCGCCAAACCGTCCGCAATTAAGCGCTCTAATCCTTCTTCGCGCAGAGCAGAAATTGGATACCAGGCGGCATAGTCCGAGATCTGCTGGTAGGCCTTAATCCGCTCGTCCACCCGACCCACCAAATCACTTTTGTTGGCAATCAACCACGTTGGCGACTCTGCCGCCCGGCACATATCCGCTGCCCATTGATCCTCTTCCCGCGGTGGCCGGCTGATATCGACAATATGCCACAGGGCATCCACCCCCCTAGCCTCCGCCTTAGCCGTCTTGACCATCCGGTGCCCCAACTTGCTCGTCGCCCGATGGACTCCCGGCGTATCGACCAACACCAGTTGGGCATCTTGGCTGTGTAAAATTCCACGAATGCTAAGCCGCGTGGTTTGCGGTTTAGGCGTGGCAATAGCAATTTTTCGACCTAAAATAGCATTCAACAAGGTCGACTTGCCCACGTTGGGACGACCCACCAAGGCCACAAAGCCCGATCGATAGGTCACAATAGATCGGCCTCCCCGAAGGATTCAGGCAGCAATTGGCTCAGCCGATATTGGCGAATGGTTCCATCGGTGCCGCTGGCGGCAATAATCCACAGATCCCCAAACTCGCTTAAGACCTGACGACACCCTCCACAAGGAGTCAACGGCCTGGGCCCTGATCCTACGACCGCGATCGCCAAAAACCGATGATGACCCTCAGCCACCGCGGTGGCGACCGCCGCCCGCTCAGCGCAGAGTCCGAGGGGATAGCTCGCGTTTTCGACGTTACACCCTAAGATCACGGACCCGTCTTCGCAGTAAAGGGCCGCCCCCACCGGAAACTTAGAATACGGAGCATAGGCGCGGTCTCGAACTTCGCGGGCCTGATCCACCAGCGAGCGCACACCCTCGCCTTTCATCTCTGTCATTGTCCCTGCCCCCCGCTTCTGCTCTCGCTCTCTGAACTCCGTCGGTGAACGATAACCCGCTTCACCCGCCGCCCGACCACTTTGGCCACTGAAAATTTGAGTCCATCCGCACTCACCTGTTCACCTTCCACCGGTGCTCGTCCTAGCAAATGCAAGATCAATCCGCCAACCGTGTCGAAGTCTTCGTGGGGCAGTTCGACCGCCAACAAATCATTCAATTCTTCCAACTGCATCCGCCCGTCCACTTCGAAACGCTGGTCATCGATGGGACGTACGGATAATTCTTCGTCATCATACTCGTCTTGAATTTCTCCGACGATCTCCTCTAACAAATCCTCAATGGTAACGATCCCTGCTGTCCCTCCATATTCATCCAAGACAATCGCAATGTGGGTGCGCTGACGGCGAAAATCCGCCAGCAGTTCATCGATTTTTTTGGTTTCAGGCACATAATGGACTGGCCGCATTAAGTCCTGCACCATCGTATCCGGTGCTCGCTCGTCTAAGTAGGCCAAAATATCTCGAGCGTAGATGACCCCCACAATATCGTCGACCGTCTGCCGATAAATCGGCAGACGGGAATGGCCCCAATGGACCACCGCATCGGCCGCTTGGCTCAAGGTAGCCGTCGCCTCCAAGGCATTGACGTCAATCCGAGGTACCATCACTTCCCGGGCTACCGTGTCCCCGAAGTCAAAAATTCCTTGGATCATTTCCCGTTCACTTTCTTCCAAAAGGCCTTCCTCTTCGCCCACTTCGACTAGGTTGCGAATTTCATCTTCGGTCACCAGCCTACTGCCCTCTGCTTTGCCACCGAAGACCCGAATCACCCGAACCGCAAGCCACGTCATGACTTGAGCGATGGGATAAAACAACCGCGCCGACAATTCCAAAAATGGCGCCAACTTGGCCGCCACGCGATCCGGATTATGTGCGGCATACGTCTTCGGCAGGATCTCGGCAAACATCAAGATGGCCAAAGTCATCACGACCGTAGCCCAAGTCACGCCCATCGCACCAAAGTAGCCGATGAACAGCGCGGTGGCCAAGGTCGAAGCAATGACATTGCTAATATTATTACCGACCAACACCGTACTTAACAGGCGGTTCGGTTCCCGAACCAGGCGTTCCAGCCAAGAGGCGCGAGGGTTGCCTTCTTCTGCAAGATGGCGCACTTTTCCCCGAGACAACGACATCATCGCCGTTTCGGCCATCGAATAGATACTAGAAAAAATCAAGAGCAACACCAAAATGCCAATCCGCAACCAATGTATGTTCACGACGGTCTCCGCCGAACCCTACACTTCAATTCGGGTCGAAACCCTAACACGAATCAGGTCTCCCCTTTCTCGACTCGCGTACCTACTTGCAACGGCTCTTTTGATAATGTCCCGGAATCCACAGCACCAAACCCAACATTGCACCGACCATGACCAATAACAGCGTGGCGACCACCGGTTGATGGGTAAATCGTAACATAACCTGGTGGGGCAGTTCGAGCAGGGGATGGGCAAAGACCCACACCCCTAGCGCGGCCGCCCCTAGCGCCGCCAGCAAGACGGCTCCAGCCGCCACGTCCTTCGCAATCCGCGCCAATTCATGAAACTCTGGGCTGGCCAGGTCCACCACCGATTCCACGGCGGTATTGAGCATTTCCGCCACCATCACCACCATCACTGCGGTCAACACACTGATGAACGAGCGCGGGGGCAAAGATAAAAACCAACCGAGCACCAAGATACAAGAGGCCGTCAGGAAGTGAAGGCGCAGGTTCCTTTGGGTATTGAACGCATACCACAGCCCCTGAAAGGCATAGCCAAACGACTCCCGCAAGGATTCAGCGCGTTTCACGGCTGAGCCCGATGGCCAACAAAATCTCTTCTGTTTTGTTCATCATCGCTTGTTCCTCATCCGCATCCTCATGATCCCAACCCAAAAGGTGGAGCGTGCCGTGGACGGCTAAAAAGCCCACCTCGCGACCCAGCGAATGCCCATAATCACCGGCCTGTAGGCGAGCACGCTCAATCGAAATCACCACGTCCCCTAATACCCCTGCGTCTTCTGACGCATCCTCGCCTTCGCGTTGGGCAAAGGATAACACATCGGTCGGCCGGTCCACCCCCCGATACGTTCGATTGAGATCATGAATGGTGATATCATCGGTCAGAAGAACGCTGACTTCAATTTCTTCAGACTCATCGACCGCCTTCAAGGTTTGCAAGATGGCTTGACGGACCGTCGCCTCCCACTCCCCACACCATTCCGGCTCACTGAGGATCTCTACTGCCACTGAACAAGACTCCCTTAAGCAAATATTGGCCTTTTTCGGCCTGCCCCACTCATTTTGCTCACCTCATCGATTCCCACTGCGACGGCCATGGTGAAGCCCGCAGCTCAGGATCCGTCGTGCGTTCGACTTGAGTTAGTGCCCGCGCGGAGCATGGTCGTCAGGCGGAGGGTTCTTTTCTATTTCACGCAGCACACGCTCGGGATATTCAACCCGTTGATAAAATATTCCGGTAAGTACCCGAGTAAACGTTCGCGCTACCGTATCCAAGTCCTTCAGGGTTAAATCCGACTCATCCAACTGTCCATCTTGCAGGCGTTCATTAATCAACCGCCGCACCACCTGCTCAATGCCCTGTGGGGTCGGGTGTTTTAGCGTACGGCAGGTTGCCTCGCTGGCATCCGCCAACATGACAATCGCCGTCTCTTTACTTTGCGGTCTAGGTCCTTCATAGCGAAAGTCTTCCTCGACCACCCCGTCCCCGGTATCAATCGACACTGCCTTTTGATAAAAATAACTCATCAAGGTCGTGCCGTGGTGTTCGCGAATAAACTGCACAATCGCATCAGGCAAGTGATGCTGCCGAGCGAGTTCTATTCCTTCGCGCACGTGAGAAGAAATGATAATGGCGGATAAGGTCGGGGAAAGATTATCGTGGGGATTGTCGCCGCCGAACTGATTGTCGACAAAGAAGTATGGCCGATTCGACTTGCCAATGTCGTGGTAATAGGCACCCACCCGGGCCAACAGCGAGTTCCCTCCCACGGCCTCGGTCGCCGCTTCCGCCAAGTTCCCGACCATGATGCTGTGGTGATAAGTTCCCGGGGCCCCGACCAATAACTTGCGCAACAGCGGCTGATTGGGATTGGAAAGCTCAATTAACTTCATCGCCGTCACCAGCCCTAACGGCACCTCCACCAGTTGCAAAAGACCGCCTGCCAACGCCGCCGCCAAGAGGCCGTCGACCAAGCCAAAGACCAAGTCCTGCCATACCAACGGTTCCACCAGCGAGGCCCCTTGCATCAGGTCCAAACCTAGTAAACTCAAAAGGGTCACCACGCCTACCGCCACACCCGCCCACAAAATATCGAACCGCTGGGACAACCGCTTCACTCCCAGCACTCCGGCCACTGCACCGAGAAACGAAACCAAGCCCACGGTGGTCCCAGCGCCGGTCAAAATGGTTGCGGCTAAGCTCAAGACTCCGGCCAAGACGATTCCCAGTCCAGAGTCGTACAGCACCGCGACCATAATTGCGGCGGTCGGCACGACGAGATAGGTCACTGCCGAAATCCCCGATAGCAGCAGGGAGGCAATCAGAGACAAAACCAAAATAGCGCCGGTAAAAACAATTTGAGAATCTTCTTGCAACAAACGCCTTCGTTGGAACCAAAGATAGGCTGACAACACCCCGATCAGCATGGCGCTTAGCAACACCGAGCCTACGTAAGGAGCCGGGTTCACCCCATCTTCGAGAAGGCCCACCTCGCGCAGGATGCGAATGTCGTTTGGGGTCACCCGCTGCCCCTGCACCAACACCGTCTCTCCCTTCAAAATCTTAACCAGTTGCACCTCACTCGCCGCCAATTGCCGGCGCTCCTTGGTATCCGTCCGGTTAAAGAAGGTGTTGGCAGAAATTAAACTCTTCGAAAGATCGGTCAAAAACAGTCGAAGACCGGGATCCGATTCTTCGACGGCTGCAACATCCGAAGCGTAAAGTTGAGCGGTTTTCAAGCCGCGGCTGGTATTGTGGATACTGTTGGCCCCAGGGCCCATCACATAAGACAAGATGAGGGAGGCATATTGTTCTAAGAGATCGAGTTGAGGGGCGGGCAGCGTCAACACTTGGGCCCAATTAATCGGCGGCAAGCCGATGGGCACATCCTGCTCCGCCACCGCTTCTCGTTCCGCCATCGGTGCTGCGGTATCATGGGAAAGGGATGAGATTAAGGAAAATCGGTCCGTTAATTCCTTTTGAGCATGAACAAACACGTTCCCATCCACCGTATACACCGGAGAAACGTGAGCCGCCGCAGCTTCTCGGGCCCGCTCGGTGGCGCCCCAATCAATGACCCCATAGGGTGCATAAACGGTCCTCGGTGCCAAGTCCCCGACCTGCACATCGACCCTTTGGGAGAGCAGGCCGCCGGTAAAAATTGCGCTCACCGCCAACCAGGTCACTACAGCGATGGACAGTTGGCGAGCCGAACGACCTTTCAGCCAGGGGCGATGCTCCCCGGTCATGGCCGTCCACCATTCACGCCCTTTCAATATGGTGCTCATGTCCCTCCGCCTCTCCGCCCTCCTCGAATCGCTCATATGCTGCGATAATCCTAGCAATCAAGGGGTGTCGGACTACGTCGCGCTCACTCAGTTCCACCACCGAAACATCGGAAACTTCGCCCAGGATCTTGGCCGCTAGGGAAAGTCCGGAACGTTCTCCTCGCGGCAAATCCACCTGAGTCGCATCGCCGGTTACCACGATTTTGGAACCCAAGCCAAGCCGTGTCAAGAACATCTTCATTTGAGCGTAAGTCGCGTTCTGGGCTTCGTCGAGAATGATGAAACTGCTGTGTAGGGTTCTACCCCGCATGTAGGCCAAGGGAGCGATCTCAATTTGACCACGTTCCCGGGCTCGATCCACCGCCTCCACTCCCAGCATCTGGTGCAAGGCATCGTACAGTGGACTGAGGTAAGGATGCACCTTCTCCTCCAAGTCTCCCGGTAAAAATCCCAGTTTTTCGCCAGCCTCGACCGCCGGTCGAGTCAGAATAATTCGCTCCACGGCTTGGGATCTGAGTGCTTGCACTGCCATCGCGATCGCTAGGTAAGTCTTTCCCGTACCCGCCGGACCCATCCCCAGGACCAGAGTATGATGCCGGATGGCTTCGATATATTGCTGTTGGCCGATGGTCTTCGGACGAACCACCTTGCCTTGCGGAGTGGTAAATACCGTTTCTGTCAGCAAGTGTAAGAATTCACGCTGCGAGCCCTCTTTGACCGCCTGCAGAGCGGTCACCACCGTCTCCCGCCGCACTGCCTCACCCGCATAGACCCACTCTGCCAAAAGATCCAGAACGTTGCGGGTCTCCGATTCAGCCGCCTCCGAGCCCTGAATGGCAATCACGTTGCCGCGAGCCGTCAGCTTGACGGCCAGAGCCTCTTCGATCACCTTTAAGTGTTCATCGCCTCGTCCTAGGAGCGTCGTCGCCGCCCGATTGTCTTGAATCACCCACTGGGTTTGTGGCAAGCCAAACCTCCTTAGAGAATTTTGTCGGATGGTGCCCGCCTGAAGATTTCAGGCGAGATCGCGATATTTTGTTCCGCCTGCCAACTGAGCGTAATCCACACTCCACCCTGTACCTGTTGTACCTGGCGCGCTTTGGTTAGCCAACGTCCTCCCTTCGGGAGTTGAGACGCTATCTCGCGTTCTGCTCTCCTGACTGCCAAGGCCATCGCCTGATTCGGAGTCAGTCGACGGAGATGCTCTTTTATTTTATTATATACTACCCGACGCCACTCGACGGGCAATTCGACTCCACGATAGAGGATGGGCACGGTCCGAGAGGTCACTCGATACTGTCGAAATTGGGGCTTGCCCCACGTCAGATTAAGCTTCGTTCCCCGCTCAACCAACAGTTGGCGGCGGACAAAGCGGCCTGGTTGCGCAAGTTCGACACGTGCGTTGAGTGGTTGATAGGCGCGCACGCGATGGACCACCTTAGCCCACACTTGGCCGGCTGCAGGCGCCACCACCTGGTCCGAGCGACGTCCGTCCAGAGCGAGCATCGACCGGCTGCCTTGAATTAGGGACTGGCCCGCGCGCACCCGCTCGCCTCTCGCGACTAAAGACTCGCCCATATAAACTTCCACCGCTAAAATCGTACCCGCCCGCTCCGCCACCAGCCGACTCGGAGTTCGATATCCTGGGCGCTCAATGACTCGAGCGGCCTGAATTTCTGCCACCACGCCGTGCAAACTGAGGCGGACCCAAAAGTATCCCCCCAACTGTTTTTGCATGCGCTCTGCCACCTCTGTCAAATTGACCCTGGCCCTGCCCACTCCTGGACGGATCCCGTCCTCGTAGGCGGCTTGTACTAATTCTTGATGGACCTTGGCCGGTTGCTCGGCTATCGGCGCGTCCACAATCCAAATGCGTCCTAGAAACCACAACACTGCCAACAGGCCGCCTATGAATCCGACGCCGAGCATGGGGCGAGCGCGGAGTTTTTTCAGAGAAAATGCCACGCCGCCGCGCTTTCGGAAGTGCACTCGAACCGGTCGCTTCCTGGCGGCTCGGTGTAACGCCGCCACCCCCGGCCGTCCGATGACGAAATCGACGTCCCCCCCCGGTCGTCGACTAAGTCCCCAAACTTTTTGCCCTTGAGCGACCAGGTCGGTGATCACCCTTTCGCACTCTGGGCCGTGCAGGCGGACTTTGACCCACCCTGTCCATTGGCGCCAAAGCCATTCACTCAGCATTGCCTGCCTCCTCAAACCGCAGCGCGGATATCTGACCTTTCACCAACAAATCCTTGCCATCAATCCATCCCATCGATAGCGCTTGGCCATCGATGACCATGCGCCCCTCCGGCAAAGACAAAATAATCTGCGCCGAGTCAAATTGGATCAACCCGCGATGGTTTTCCACGCGAATCTGGAGTCTGCCTACGACTTCCACCCGGCTCACGTTCAATAGTGCTTCGGGGGGCACCTCAATGAATTCGGCCAGACTGCCTAACCGACTGCGTCGCTTCATGGCGATAAGCGATGGCAGCATCTTCGCATCGCTACTCCCTCTCTCTGCCCTTATTTTGGCTCTCACGATCGTCAGCCGCCGATGCGCTCACTTCTCGTCCTCTCCATGCTATGCTGACCCACCTGTCGGCATGAAGCGTTGACCGCCCCCAGTCGACTTCCCTATTTTCCCTATCTTTAAGCAGGAAACCTGAAGTCAGACGTCGAAGTTCGCATAATCATGGACAGTCAAAATCTTGAGCTCATTCGAAGCGAAGCCGAACATTGGTTGCGAGACTCGGAACCGCCGGTGCCGTGGTATCCGCGGCAATCGGGCCTGCCTCGACGTCGCGCCGTCAAGATCATTGCCACCCGAGGGTGCTGGGCGGGGTGCGATTTTTGCGGGTTTCACCGAGTCGCGCTGCTCAACAAAAATCGCCCTCCGGCGCCAGTGCTGGAAATTGCCCAAGCCACCGCCGAGTTGGCTCACGGCCCGGCTGCTGATTTCGTTAAATTGGTCACAGGCCTTAGCTTTGGTGAGCCCAGTCTCTATTTCACGCGCTTAATCGCGGCGGTCAAACGCCAATCGGGCCTCCCGGTCCACGCGTTCTCTGCGGTCGAAATCGACCATTTGTGCCGGCGGGAAAATCGCCCTGCCCGGCAGATCTTGACGGAGTGGCGCGACGCTGGGATGGACCACATCGGGCCGGGTGGCTCCGAATTGTTGGTTGACTCTGTCCGTCAACAGGTGGCCCCATATCGTCTCAGTGTCGAGCGGTTTTTAGAAATTCACCGAGTGGCCCATCAGTCAGGCATTAAAACCGTGGCTGGTCTAATGATTGACGGCCATACCAATTACGAACACATTCTCAAACATTTGGATCATCTCCAAACTCTGATCGCGGGTTTGGAGTACCTTGAATTGCAATGTTTCGATCCCGAGGGCAGTGGTTTGGCCATGGTGCCAGGACCCCGCCTTGATCAAATCTTGCGTACGCTTAAGGCGATTAAAGCCATGCTGCCCAATGTGGCGGTGCATCTTAATCTCCGAGCGATTACGTCGGATGACGCAGAGATTTTATTGGCTGAGGCCGGTCTTGACGGAGTCATCGAAACCCTAGGTGAGATCGAACCGTCCTTGTCCTTGCCATAACCGCAGGAAGGTGAAACGACTGTGGCCAAGGCGCGAAAGCCGGTCCGCCACAGATTCTCTTGGTTGGCTGCAGGCGATGACCATAGACCAATTGGTAAAGGGCCCTAATGTAGAAACCGTGCGAATGCGGGGGCAGCCGAGGCCAAAAAAAGCTTGCCCCGATTTTGCTCAAGGGCATGCACGAAGCGAAGGCAGGCGCTTTTGGTTCTCGTCGTACGGCAAGCCTGAACCCCAATCACTGCTTCACAGCATAGGTTCGGGGCTTGCGCTGAGTCCAAGCGTATTTCAAAGAAGGGAGAAGCGGGAAAGGGGGTGGCTGAAGGCAGCCCGCGTGCTCCCCGCCCGCGCCACTAGATGAAATCTCGCCTGTTGTGGATGCCGCTTTTCCGATGGAGCGACGCTCCCATGGAGGCGTCGTGGAGGCTTATATTAGCCGAGCGCTTCCGATTGGCTCGATCGAACCGAGCCCACGTCCTCTATGATCTGGAGGACGCGACAGATTTTCCCATGACAGCCTCGCTGCCCTCGCTGGGGTCGACTACTCGGATGCCTGGAGTCCGGGGCTGGGCCAGTTGGCAATCGCTGGCGACTTTCTCGGAAGCATACGATCTCGAAATCCCCATTCCCGACCAGCCCGGCCAGTGGCTTCGCTTAAAATCGCTAATGGCTGAGGCCGGACTGCAAAGGATCATGATGCAGCGTCTGCCCGGTCAGAGTTTAAGTGCTTTGGGCCATGCCGCCGCCCTAGTGCCCGATCTCGATTCTGGGCAGGGGATCTGGATCGACGGCCTCAGTTGGGGCTGGGACGCCGCCTATTGGGCTCTCAGTTTGCATCCGAATTGGCACCTTTACGGCGCCTTGGATGTCCCCTTTGCCTCCACCTTAGCCGACGCCTTGGGCCGTTCCTTGAGCGTAGTCGATTTAAGCGGAGCATCGCCGAAACCAATCGTGGCCCCGCCGTGGTTTGGCCGAACCCCTCCGCAACGGGCGAAATTTCGAGGCGATCCGGCGCCGACTATCTGGCTCTAACCGGTCGTTAACAAGGCGATTTGGCGAATGACGGTGCCGGTTGGCAGCCCGAGACGAAACGATGGACCAAATCTTCCGGTGGCGGTATCAAACCAATAGCCTTGGCCCGCTCCGCCAAGAAAAAGACACCATCGCCCTTGGTTTTGGACTACGCTGAGCGTGGTCGGCATCGGCCCCGGCCAAGCGCTTATGCGCTGAAAATCGAAACGGTCATGTTCCAGCGGAACCACGCCAAAAGCACCAAATCCCCATATCTTCGAGGAGTCGGTCACCCCGAGCACTGCCCGCCGGGGATTGGTGGTGGTGATGCGCCGGATGCGATCTAGACTGAGCCAGGCCCAGCCAAAGCGACTTTGGCCTTGACTGTAGGCGACTAGTCCCTGGTTCCCTCGATACCCCATCCAAAATGAGGCCGCGACCCCGCTCAATACTTTTGACGTCTTGGCTCCGTCATCGCCATACCATACGACGAGATTGGGATCAATCACACTCACATAAGGGCCATCCCTACCTTGCCATATCGTCGCAATGCCCGCGGGAACCGATCCCACTCGGTAATCGCGGTGATCACTGCCAAACCGCATCAACTTGAGTCTTCCCCCGGTCACATCGGCCTGAATCCCGAACAACGAGGAACCCGACCATCCCAGCGACGTCACCGTGGCCCCGTCTGGAACCTTCATTTGGCCCACAATTCGATGGTTCTGTCCCCACACCACCTTCGTCCCCACGGTCGCTTGCCAAGACGAGCCTCGGCTCACCAAGGCATTGATTTGACCCACCAGGCCCAAGCGGCCGAGCGCCAAAGGGACCCTGATGGGCCTGCCTCCACGAACGCCAAATTGGGCCACAAATGCGTTTTCCGCATGGGCTTGGGGTTGGCCATAAAGCGCTACCAACCCCGATGGCCGGCTGACTCCAGTCGACGGAGTCCCTGCTCCGACGACAATCAGCGACAAACTCAGAAAAAAAAGACCCCAAGGTAGTTTCCCTTGGGGCGGAGGTGAGCCTGGATGTTTGATCACGAACCCAACAATTCCTTGACGCGTTGAGAAACGGCCCCTCCGTCGGCCCTGCCTCGAATCTTCGGTGCTAGCCATCCCATCACTTTACCGATGCCCGCCGCACCACTGGCGCCAGTTTCCGCAATCGCTTGCCGGATCAGGTCGGTTAATTCTTCATCAGAGAAGGGTTGAGGCAAATACTCGGACAGTACACGAATCTCCTGTTGAGCCTTTTGCACCAGATCGTCTCGACCAGCACGCTCGAATTCACCCAGCACTTCCCGTCGTTCTTTGACTTCCCGAGCAATGATGCCCAAAACGTCACTATCATCTACGGACGTGCGTTCTCGGCGTGTCTCTGCCTCGATAATTGCTGCTTTCACCCCACGGATCACATTCAAACGCACTGGATCACGTGCGCGCATAGCATCTTTAAGATCTTGGTTGAGACGGTCAATCAAAGACACGATTAATCCCCCATTTTGCCCACTCACCGCTTGGTACTCTTTTTACGAGCAGCCTCCGACTTCTTCTTGCGCCGAACGCTAGGCTTTTCGTAATGCTCGCGACGGCGTGCCTCCGCCAATACGCCCGCCTTTTGAATTTGGCGCTTAAAGCGGCGCAGGGCACTGTCCAGGCTTTCATTCTTGCCAACCTTGACCTCTGACATTTTTCTCCCTCCCCTCTCCCGAACGGGTCGGGGTTACCTTCTTACTATTATATGGTCGGGTCGGAAATCGTGTCAAACGGCACCCCTACCAGGGACGGTAGAGGTGCCCGTATTTGGTCACGCATTCTTTGCATAGGGTGCTCTCGAGAAAACCACTAGACAGGGACGGCATCTCTTTTTTCACCACTGGCTTGTGACAAATATCGCAAAATTTCAGCTCGATCAGTTTGCCCACGTGCGCCCCTCCTCGCACCCTAGCATCACCGAATCGAAAACCGATCACTCTAGCAGTCTCCACCAATCATGGAAGCTAACCATGGGTCCCACTGGCCAAAAATTGCAAAAGCAGCGCGCCAAACACGCCGGCGTTTTCGGCACGGTAAATCTGACTGCCAAGGCGTACGGGAGAAAACCCTTGGGCCAGCAAAACATCCCGCTCGGCCAAGCTTATCCCGCCTTCCGGGCCGGTCACAGTCTTCACGGACCGATCGAAAAAAAAGTCGTGCCACCAATCCCTGAGCTCCATCCCGTTCGGATCCCACACGATCCCCAACTGGTCAGGGGCGAGGGCCAAACCTTCTGCTCCGTCTTTTAACGAAAAAAACTCGGGCAGGTTATTGCGCCGAGATTGTTCACTGGCTTCCTTAGCAATGGCCCGCCACCGCGACCACTTGTTTTCCGACACGCTCCGCACCACGCTGCGCTCGCTGACCCAGGGCTCAAATGCCCTAATGCCAACTTCCGTTCCCTTTTCCACCACTTCGGCCAGCAGGTCGTGTTTAATCAAAGCGGGACATAGAGTAACCTCCATCAAACGACTCTCCACCTTGGCTATGCTTTCTTCGGCGGTCAAAACACGCCCATCTTGAGCCAACACCGCCCGAAACAAGCCCAGCCCTTCTACCAATGCCTCAATTGCCTCACCGCTCTGAAGACGCATCACCGGCCCCAAGTAATGCGCCTCCGCTGCATCGAGGATGATGCGTCCGGCTGCCAAACGCTCCGCTGAAAAAGCCATGCGAATCATTGGGTCACCCGGAGGGTGGCCCACCCGTCGGCTAATCGATATTGCGCTACGTGACAGCCCGACGCATCGATTACGGTCTCAATGTCGCCGACCGCATCTTCCAAAATCCCGGAAAGGATGGCATATCCGGCAAGACGTGCCTGGACCTTCGGCCATAGCGGAATAATCAATTCACGAATCAAGTTCATCAAAATAATCTGATAGCGGCCGTCGTCCTCAAGATCATCGAAAGTCCCCGCAATCACCCGTATCCGAGACTGCATTCCGTTCAATTCGATGTTATGGGTCAAGGCCCGAACCGCCACCGGATCCGGTTCCACCGCGTCTACCGAAAACGCCCCCAGTTTGGCCGCCGCCAAAGCCAAGATCCCAGAACCCGAACCTAAATCCAGCACACGGGGCCTAGCCGCCCCGTGTTCAATCAGAAGATCTAAGCACGAGCGCGTGGTAGCATGCGTTCCCGTGCCAAACGCCATTCCCGGGTCCAGGCGCACCATTTTATCGGCGGCAAAGGGCGCGTCGACTACCCATTCAGGCACGATGGCATAGCCCTCTCGGAGTGCGATCGGTTGATAAAAAGCCTTCCAGGCGTGTTCCCAATCCTGGCTGGCCACATCGTTCAACTCCAACTGCCAGCCTTTTTGGGCCACAATCGCCCTTAATTCCCGCTCAACTCCCGACCAGGATTCATCCTGGGGAAAATATGCCGTCACATGAGGCGCCCCTGAAGGTTGCCACGGGCCGTCGGCAAATAACGGAGTGACCGCCAGCCCATCCTCCCACTGCACCCCGGCTACTCCAAATTCCATCAACCACGACGCCGCCGCTTCCAATTCATGCTTGGGTGCCCGAATACATACCGCCCAATATCGTTCCGGGGTGGCGGGATGATTACCTTCCCAGGGCATCTTTGACCTTCTTCAGGATTCCCCGGTCATCTCCGTGACAAAGCTCATGACGCAATTCTGCCCATTGTCGCAACAATTCGCGCTCCTTAGGGGAAATCGAGGTTGGCACCGACACGGTGACTTGGACGTGCAAATCGCCCTTCACCGAAGGGCTACCCAAGCGAGGCAATCCCAAGCGAGGGACCCGAAACACTGTGCCCGGTTGTGTTCCCGGCGGAATATGAATCGTTTCCCGGGCACCGATTCCCTCCACTTCCAAGTCCGCGCCCAAAGTCGCTTGCGCAAATCCCAGAGCAGCATCCACCATCAAATCCTGCCCCTGACGACGAATTCGCGCATGTGGCTTGACATGAATCATCACCATGAGGTCACCGTTGGGACCTCCCCGTTGGCCTGCGCCCCCTTCGTTGGGCACTCGCAGTCTATTCCCATCATCGACTCCCGGAGGGATGGTGATGGTCAGCCGCTTTTCAACCCGCACCTGACCCCGTCCCCGGCACTCTTTGCAGGGGGTGGTCACGGTCTTTCCAGTGCCCCGACAACGCGCACAAGTCTCGACTTGGCGAATTCTTCCCAAAAGGCTGTCCCGAATATGCTGCACTTGGCCTGTTCCGTGACACTGGGCACAGGTTTCGATACGTGTGCCGGGCTCAGCCTCGTTACCATGACACCGCGGACAAATTTCGTCACGAACTAAGCGTACTTCTCGGTCGACCCCGGTCATGACGTCTTCCAGGTCAATGGTCACATCTTGCCGCAAATCAGGCCCTCGCTCAGGACCCGGTCGACCCCCGGCACCGCCTTGGCCGCCAAAAAACATGTCGAAAATATCGTTGAACCCGCCGAATCCAGCAAAATCCCCCTGGCCAAAGCCCGCGCCTTGCGCTTGATCACCAAACTGATCATATTGCGCCCTCTTTTGAGGATCGCTCAAGATTTCATAGGCGCCATTAATCTCTTTAAACTGCTCTTCCGCCTGAGGATTTCCCTGGTTGGCGTCGGGATGATGTTTCCGTGCCAGTTGCCGGAAGGCCCGCTTGATTTCCTCGCTGGAGGCGTCGCGGGACACCCCCAAAATCTCATATAAATCTCGTTTGGCCACTCCCGTCCCTCCCTTGTCAAGTCCTTCGGCTATGCCTCAAAATCAGCGTGCTCGTCTCCCGATTCGTCCAAAGGTTCCTCGACGGCGACTTCAGGCCCGGTCGACACCTTCACCAGCGCCGCTCTCAAAATCCGTTCCCGCCACCGAAATCCCTTCTGCAATTCTTCCGCCACCACGCCATCGGCGAATTCACTTGGGGCTTGCTGAATCGCCTCATGCAGACGAGGATCAAATTTCTCGCCCACGGTGGCAATGACTTCTACACCCAAACGTTCAAGGGCTTCGTTGAAGCCCTTCAGTGTCATCTCCACACCCACGCGCCACGCCTTGGCGTCACCTTCGGTGGGCATAAAACGCACCGCTCGCTCTAAATTGTCGTAAACGGGCAAGAGTGCACTCAATAGTTTTCCAATAGTTTGGGCCTCGGCTTCCACTCGTTCACGGTCGACACGACGCCTAAAGTTTTCAAAGTCCGCTTGCAGTCGAACCAGTTGATCATAACGATTAGCCGCCAGCCCTTCCCAGTCGGTGTTCACCGCAGTCTCTACCGACGGCTCCACCTCCTCTTCCTCGAGTACTTCAGTGAAAGGCTCGTCTACCCCATCGGGTTGTTTTTGTTCATCCTCGGTCATCGTCGATTCCCTGCCCCCTTAAATCTTTTCGCGATTGCTCAAGCCCATTCTAACGCTCTCGACAGTTCCTCCGAAACCGTTTCCAACACCGCGATCACCTGACCGTAGTGCATACGCCGCGGGCCCAATACCAAAACCCGGCCCACCACCTTGCGACCGACTCGGTAAGCTGCCGTGACCACACTACAATCCTGAATATCCAGCGAAGGCAACTCAGCTCCAATCATCACCTCAATGCCCACGGGAGACCGTCCGCTGACTAGGCGATCAATTTCCGCTTCCTTTTCGAAGAACCCGAGCACTCGTGCCAATCTATCGACGTCTCGAAACTCAGGATAATTTAGCATGTTCCGGGTCCCTGAGACGGCCACCCGCTCCTCGTCATCAGCCACTTCAATCAGACGCTGCACCATCTCTTCCCAGAACTGTCGATGGCGCATCAGATCGCCCTTGAGCCGACGCCAGATCGCACTCTCCAAGTCCCTAACCGCCACTCCGTGCAGGCCGCGGCTCAATTCTGCCGCCATTGCCGCCAAGTCACTACCCAAAAGTTCGGCCGGCACCGCGATGGTCTGACTTTCAATCAGTCCGGAATCCATTCGCAGCACCAACACCGCGAGTCCCGGCCGCATCGGCACCAAACTCAACTCCATTAAACGCGCATCACTGACTCTGGGAGCTATGACTAACGTAGGATACGCGGTGATGTCAGACACCAGCTTGGCCGTCTGGTGCATAAACCAGGTCAGTTCCCGCACTCGAGCGCGATAGCTGTCTTGAATCCACTGAATCAGCGACCGATCTAAGCCGGGCCGCTCCAGCAATTGGTCCACGTAATAGCGATAGCCCTTATCGGAAGGTACTCGTCCCGAAGACGTATGCGGATGTTCCAAATACCCCTCGACTTCCAAGTCCGCCATCTCGTTGCGAATGGTGGCTGGGCTCACGCCGAGTTGGTATTTACGCGAAAGAGTACGCGAACCCACCGGCTCCCCGGTGTTCACGTAGTCCTCCACTAAGAGTTCCAGCACGCGTTGCTTGCGCCCATCCATACTTGTCACCTCGCAATTAGCACTCTGAGAAGACGAGTGCTAACTCTTGTAACCTTGAGACTATCATCAGGAAATTCCTTCTGTCAAGAGAGTGCTCTGGCACCAACCCGCCCCGGGTCGTTCGTTGACCAAATGAAAGGCAGACCATCATCCCCAAACCGATCGCCCGGCCCTTAGAACCGCTCCCCTCGCCGCGGCCCAAAAAGACGACGACCAGAGCCGATCTCAGTGCTTGCTAAAAGATCCCTTCGTCCCCTATCATATCGCTCTCTCGGGCCTTTGGGAACGTCACCACCACCGGACACGAAGCAAAGTCCACTCACCTTAGGACATGGTCATCTTTCCGAATTTGCTCGCCTCAGAGTCGAGGCTAAAGGAGAAACCGGCGGCATCACGGTGGCATCGACGAGAGCGGCCATCACTTGATTAGCGAGGTCCAATCCCCGCGGCTGAAGCCAGATCCGATCGGAGTTCCAGGCCAGGAGCCCATTTTGATTCAAGTTCAGCCACACCGGAAGAAACGCTTCGATTGGATCTTGGCCAAACCGATCATAGAAGCGACTTCGACTAAAGCCTTGCACCGTACGCAGTCCGAGCCACGCATACTCCCGCATTTGTGCCTCTCTGGGCAAAGATTCTGCCCCGTCTTCAGGGTCGTGTCCGGCCGAGATTCTGGCCAAATATTCGGGAAAAGCACGCACATTCCACCACCGGCGAGTGCCATTGAAGCTATGCGCTCCCATCCCCACCGCTACATAGGCATTCATCGTCCAATATAAACGGTTCAATTGTCCGCTGTGACCCGGCCGCGCGTAGCTAGAAATCTCATAGCGGTCGTAGCCCTCGGCAATCAAGTAACTTTCAGCCCAATCAGCCATGTCGGCTGTCAAGTCCAGATCGACCGGCTGAAGAATCTGGGCTTTCATCATTCGGCTGAGCGCAGTCGCCGGCTCGACTTGCAACTGATATAGCGAGAGATGATCCGGGTTTATGGCCACGATTCCGCGGACCGTCTCCTGCCACTCCCCTAAAGTCTGCCCAGGCCAGCCATAAATCGCATCGACACTCATTGAATCAAACCCGGCTGCCCGAGCCCAGGTCACGGTCAGCGCCACATCGGCTGCGCGGTGGCCTCGGTGCATGGCGGATAGATGATGATCTTGCAAAGCTTGGGCGCCGATGGAAATCCGAGTAATCCCGGCCCGACGAAATCCACGCAAGCGCTCTGGGTCCACCGTCTCCGGATTCACTTCCAAGGTGACCTCAACGCCTAGGCCTCCACTGCGCAATCGAATCGCCTGAAGGATTTGCTCGACTTGGGCCGGACTGAGCATGGACGGAGTACCGCCACCCAAATAGACCGCAAGAGGCTCCCCCGCAGGGAGCTTTTCGGTCTGCCACTCCCCAAGCACCGCCTGAACGTAACGCTCCCTTTCCTCGGCGCTCTTGCCCACAGCGATCGCAAAGTCGCAATAGGTGCAACGGCGTGGGCAAAAGGGCACATGCACATAAACCCCCCAAGCATCTAGGCGCGGCTCCACACTCACACGTCCTCTACGCGCAAAATCGCCATAAAGGCCTCTTGCGGAATCTCCACACTGCCCACCGACTTCATGCGCCGCTTGCCTTCCTTCTGCTTTTCCAACAGCTTGCGCTTGCGGGTAATGTCGCCGCCGTAGCACTTGGCTAAAACATCTTTCCGCATGGCGCGAACCGTTTCGCGTGCGATCACCTTGCTGCCAATTGCCGCCTGAATCGGCACCTCAAACATTTGCCGTGGGATGAGTTCCTTGAGTTTTGCCGCCAAGGCTTTACCCTTGGCATAGGCGCGGTCGCGATGCACGATGGTCGACAACGCATCGACAGGCTCGCCGTTGAGTAAGATGTCCATTTTAACCAACGCTGCTGCGGCCATCCCGCTGGGTTGATAGTCGAACGAAGCATAGCCATGGGTCCGACTTTTCAGTTGATCAAAAAAATCGAACATGATTTCACCCAATGGCAAACGATAGTTTAACATCGCCCGCTTGGGATCCAAATAGGTCAGCCCTTGGTAATCCCCACGCCGCTCTTGAGCCAACTCCATCACTTGGCCGATATATTCGGCCGGAGTAATGATGCTCGATTCCACCACTGGCTCTAGGATAGACAAGATGTCTCCGGCCACGGGCATCAAACTAGGATTATCCACCCGCAGTATTTGGCCGCCGACCAAGTGCACCTCATACACGACATTGGGGGCCGTGGTAATCAGGGTTAACCCGTATTCCCGTTCCAATCGTTCCTGCACCACTTCAAGATGCAAGAGTCCTAAAAATCCCGCACGGAAGCCAAAGCCCAGAGCAGCCGAGGTTTCGGGCTCAAAGACCAGCGCGGCATCGTTTAGTTTCAACTTTTCTAAAGCTTCTCGAAGACGGCCATAGTCGCTGGACTCGACCGGATAGAGCCCGGAAAACACCATGGGTTGAGCCGGTCGGTATCCTGGCAAGGATTCCCGAGCGGGGTTTGCGGCCTTGGTAATGGTATCGCCCACTCGAGTCTCCTCCACGGTCTTGATCGCAGCGGCTACATACCCCACCTCTCCTGCCTCCAAGGCACTGATCGGCGTCAGTTCCGGCCGAAAGACGCCGACCTCGCTCACCTCAAACTCCTTACCGGTCGACATGAACCGAATCTTGTCACCGACGCCGACGCCGCCATCCATCACCCGAACAAAGACCAGCACGCCCTTATAGCTGTCAAATCGGGAATCAAACACCAGCGCCCTTAAAGGGGCGTCCCGTGGTCCTCGGGGCGGAGGCACCCGCGTCACCACAGCCGCCAACACCTCGTCGATCCCTATGCCTTTCTTCGCCGACACCGCCAAGGCCTCGATCCCATCAACCCCAACCTCGATCAATTCTTCACGAACTCGTTCAACTTCAGCGTTGGGCAGATCGATCTTATTGATCACCGGAATAATGGTCAGATCATGCTCTAGCGCCAAGTAGAGGTTGGCCAGGGTTTGCGCTTCCACTCCTTGGGCGGCATCGACCACCAGCAACGCCCCTTCGCAGGCTGCCAGCGCGCGCGAGACTTCATAAGTGAAGTCGACATGCCCCGGAGTGTCAATCAGATTCAGTTCGTACTCCTGGCCTTCGTAGGTCCAGGTGAGTCGAACCGCCTGCGCTTTAATGGTGATTCCCCGTTCGCGCTCAAGATCCATCGAGTCGAGTAATTGCGGTGCCATATCTCGTGCCGCCACGGTACCCGTTCGTTCTAGAATCCGGTCGGCGAGCGTTGACTTGCCATGATCGATATGGGCGATAATTGAAAAATTTCGTATGTGCCGAGGATCCACGCCAAGCCTCCTTGCCAGATATCGCGATAGCCGTCCTTCTATCCTAACAAGTTGGCACCGCATTGAAAAGCGGTCGGGCTTTGCGTCACCCCCCTGCCTACCGTTAATCGTTAAAAAGTCGCTTAAGGGCCGCAGCTAAAGCGCCAGCAGAACGATCTTCTTCCGCCATGGTGTTGTTCGGCCCACCAATTTCCACGATGAGATCGTGACCCAACAATTGCTGATTCTCTCGATAAGGGACGATATCGATGCCGTTGTTGGCCATGATGCCGGGATCCGTATACTCCAGGGCAGATTTCAACTGTGCCGCGAAGGCTTCATTTTTTTGCCAGTCAGGATCCGGCAAAAGCTTTCCGGTGCCCACCACCAACCTGACTCGGGCCATCTTCTGCCCCCTTATCATGACCGTGTTCTTGGCGCCCGCTGCCTGTCCTCGCTGAACGTCCAACAAAACGTTTACCGAAGGAAAGTCTTGGAGCAATCGCTGAGCGGTCTGATAGGCGCTGTAGTCGCTGGCCAAGAGACCTTCGGCCATATTATTCACCCTAGCCTGGACCACTGCGATGCCGAGTTGATGCAGATCCAAAGCGAGATTCCAGCCCACATTAACAATGGTCTTCTTCCACTCGCGAGTATAAAGCGCCGCAGTATTAGGACCCATTTCCGAGGCAAATGATTGCATACTGAACGTCTGATACAGTCCCACTTCCGGGGCGGACCCGAGGACTGCCCAAATCCGTCCTCCATCCCCGGGCAGCCCCGCCATCACCGAGTGACTCGGCTGCGAACCACGATGCGGTCTTGCTTTGGTGACAGGGCGCGGTCGACTCACCAAGTTAATGCCAGGAATTTCCTCCGCCACGAGCCCTTGCAGCGAGTCCAATCGTGTTCCCGCTAGGTCCGCCACTCCCGCTCCGATCAAGCTCGGCCAATCCCAACGGCCAACGGCCGAGTCTTGAAGCTCCGAGAGCGGCATCGCCGAGCGGAGCCACATTTTGGCCGAGGTGACCGTCACCTCAGTTTTGGCCAGTGCCTTCGAGAACCACGACATTTGAAACCGCGGATACGCGTTGGCGCTCACGGGCACGACCGCCGTCGACCGCGAGGGGGTCAACCACAAAACCGTGCCCGCCAGCGCCAGGGTGAGACCATACAGCCAAGCCATTAAATGGCTCCCCCGCCGAGGCCGCGGCGCCGGCGGGGCCGAGGGATTGCCGGGGGCGCCAGCCACAAAGGTCGGTCGAGGGGTTCGCCGTTTGCTGCGGACTTTCGGCAACCAAATTATCCGTGGCTTCCTCATCCACCCATCCCTCCTCTAACGTCCTTTGTATCCATGTGTATGGAAATTTTTGGCTAATATGCCAGACGGTGATAGGCGAGGGGATCTTCTTTGCTGACCCCAGATGGACGCTTTACTGCCGTCAGAGACTTTGCTATAATTCTCGTTCAGGGGGTATAGTTGTGGCCAATATTAAGTCTGCGAAAAAGCGCATTCGCCAAACCAAGGTGAGGACGCTTCGCAACAAGATTCAAAAAACGATGTTCCGTACGGCAATTCGACGGTTCGAAGTGGCGTTAAATCAAGGCGATGTGCAAACTGCGGAACAAGCTTTGCGATTTGTTTATGCGCGATTGGACCGAGCGGCTCAAAAAGGCGCGATTCACCGCAACACCGCCAGTCGCCGCAAATCTCGATTGAGCCAACGTCTCAACAAGCTTCGACACGCGGGATAAGAAAAAGGCCCTCGGAATTCCGAGGGCCTTTTCATCCACTCACTAACAGCAGAGCGAACTGAACTAACGAAACCCCGGGCTCACCTAAGCTATCTTTGAACCATCGATCCAATTCCGCCGCCCACCCAATCGCCTGAACCACCTCGGCTTCTCGCCATTTCTTTGCTTCTCGATAGATTTTTCTCGAGACAAAAGGTGGCACGCTTTCGCTAGCTTGAAAGGCCGCTTCGGATGACGCTCTTTTTGCCCGCCGGATGGAGCTTAATTGTCGGGCCATCAACGCTAGCAGCATCACTGGCGCCTTTCCCTGGGCGAGGGCATTCTTCAACGCCCCATTAAGCGCACGCCCATCTTTAGCTAAAAGCGCGTCGGTCACCGCCCAGATCGACTCTTCGCCCAATTCGGGCAGAATCCACGATCTGATTAAGGGTCCATTCCAGCGATCCACCTCGCCCCGCAGCAATTCCATTTTGTTCAACTCTTGCTCTAAGTGGTGCCCGTCCTTGGGAATGAGCAGAGCTAGCACGTCATTGCCATCTTCTCCCAAGTTGATGCCTCGGGATTTAGCCCGGAGCGCAATCCACCGTTTCCACCAGTTGGCTGGGGGAGACTCCACTTCCACTCCGACGGCGTGGGTGAAGAGTCGGCTAGCCGGTCCGCGTTTCGTCTCGCATACCACCAAATGACGTCCGGCAGTGGGCTGAAACCACTCTGGAGCTATGCGGGCTGGCGGACTCGCGGCGAGATTTTCTACCCAAAAGATTTGTGCATTTCCCCACAAATTAGGCGTCTGCCAAGCTTCCAGCAAACGGTTCCACTCAAGCGCGCCCGAGCGACCCAGGCGCGAAACCTCAACCTCCCCATAATCCTTCTCGGCGCGATGGATCAAGGTGCGCATCCATGTTTCTATCCAATAATCCGAAGATCCCACCAAAATATAGACCGGGGCCAATGGGGCCTCGCTCACATGGTTGATTGCATCCCAGACCTTCACCAGCATTCTCCTTTCTAAGTTTGATTGCTTTAAGGCACCCTTGGCGTTTGGGGCGAGGACGTTGGCATGGTCGCGGAGCCGGTTGTCGGGAACACCAATTCCACGAGCGTGCCTGATGGACTACTAGTCACCCGCACTTGCCCGCTATGCTCGCGCATTAATCGCTGCACAATCACCAACCCCAACCCGGATCCCCCCGCTTTGGTGGTTTGGCTGCGTTCAAATATCCTGGTCATTACCTGGTCCGACATCCCAGGTCCATCGTCTTGAACCCGAACCACGGTCACGTCTTGCCTCTGATCACTGCCAATACGAATTCGACCCTGACCTTTCATCGCCTCCACGGCGTTTTTTAAGATGTTGATTAAGATTTGGTGGAACAAATCAGGGTCGGCTTCGACCATCCCTACATTCTCATCCACATCCAGCACAATGTGTCCTCTTAAACCCGGGTCAATCATCGCCCACGCGGCGGTGATTGCCTCGACCAAGGTAATTGCGCAGAGCTTTGGCATCAAGGGCTTAGCCACCAGCAGCACCTCGGCGGTGATGGCGTCCAATCGTTCCACTTGGACCAGGGCTTTTTGCAAGAATTCGGGATAATCCCTGGCCTCCGGGGCCTTAAGAGCCAACTCGATAAAGCCCCGCAACGCCGTCAATGGGTTTCGGATTTCGTGCACCATCTCGGCGGTAGTCGACCAGACCGGCGGTCGCTCATCGGCCATTGGCCATGGAGTAGATTCGATCATGACCGTAAACCCGGCCCGCAGGAGATGCCAGTGCTGCCCGGTCCTCGGATCCACGAGCCATTGTTCGACCGGCCCTTCCACTAAATTCCTCCATCGGGGTAGCCCAGGCAGATCATCCCAAGCCATGCCTACCAAATCTTGGCGCATCAGCGTACACGCGGCGGCAGTGGCCATGACAAACGTTCCTTCCTGGCATACGGCTACCCCGGTTTGCATGATAGGCGAACCTTCCCGCTTCGTCTCTACGCGGTCCGAAAGCGCTAACCAACCAATCACCGTGCCTTGGAGATCGCGAATCGTCGTCCATCTGACCACGCTGCCATCGTCTAAGACCGCAGCGGTGTTGCCGTGGTTTCTTTTAGCCTCTGCCAACGCCGTCAAGGTACTCAGTGCAATCGGTTCACGCTTGGCACTGGAATTCAACCAAATCAAGATTCCCTGCATGTCAAAGAGCCAACAACGCATCGACAATCGATCCAGGACTTGATTCGACACCAAAAACGCGTTGGTCAAAGTAATGCCAGGAAGAAGATTAAATGTATAATCCATTTTACAAGATCCGTCCATCAATTGGAAAATCCACGTCCTTTCGGCCCGGGAAGGTTAGCCACATAGGCTCTGCCCATCTTGTTCCTGTCTTGTCTCGGTCTAGCGCCCTCGGGATCATCCCGTCCCCATATCCATTCGTCCCCGGCCTGAGCGAACATCGGTCCCGGCGGCTTGCCCGCCCTCGATCGGCGAGGGATGGGAGGGACAGTTGGGGCCTTTCTAAAACCCTAATCCGGCTCCTATGGGCCACGACTTTCGTCCCCGACTCCTTCATCACCCTCTGGCCGCAACCCATCGGTAGTCTGGGCGCAAACGGCTTCGGCAAACGACCGTCTCTACGGGCAAAGGTCCGTCGGTCAGGTTTACGTCCCGCCGCTGGGGCGGATACGAGCGACAGTTGCCCTGGTTCGAACCTATCCTGCCGACCAGCGCAAATCCCCTCGAGGTCATTATTATTCGCTAACGGATGCAAGCGGCGGTTATGTGGCCGTCTCTCGCCATCCAAAAAGAGCGTCGGCAGGCTTGCTGCCCCTCCGGGTTGAGGCTTCGGTTCGAACTGCACCATCGCAGCGACTCCGATGCACCTGATCACACGTTCTCCCCTAAACGGGGCAATATCGAGCCCATGAGGTAATCGGACCCGGCGATATCGAATGCGCGACCCGGGGACCAGTCGAGACCATAGCCCGGGATCAACAGCACCCGCACCACCCCGCTCTAAAGACTGCTGACGCCTTTTTCCCGCATCGGGTATGATAAACTTTTGGGGAGGTTCACGCATCAAGCCTGCCATGGCCATGCTCCTTTCGTCGTACACGGTGCCCCCTGGACTGCCGCCGACCGTCTTCTTTCTTTACTTTCTTTACTTTCTTTACTTTCTTCCTTGCTTCCTTGCTTCCTTGCTTCCTTGCTTCCTTGCTTCCTTGCTTTTCCCTGAGGTCGCATCGGTATCTAGGCGTCTCAGGCACTGAACCTAACGATGGGCATCTCGGTGCCATCACACCTAACGATGCGGCCGGATGCTTCGTTCAATCCTCTATCTATTCTGTTTTTTTCAAGTAAATCCTTCCTTGGCAGTCACAAACTCACCCGGATTCCCCGAAGGCAATCTTATCTTCGCGGACAAGGGACGATTCTTTCGTTTTTCCAACAATCTGGGTATGATGGTTCTGGAATCGTCAAGTCTTTCATCGGCTCTTCTTTGACGCCTTCCCTAGCATTGATGATCCCGTCGAAAGGAGGGCGATAGCCAATGATCGGGTCGCAGCAGAGTGAATCGTCGAGTGGTTACGCGGATATCTTCATTGGAATTGCCATTTTGGCAGTGATCTCCCTAGTTATTGCCTGGGCGACCCACCAATCCCACGGCTTGCCTGAAACGGGTGGAATTTCTCTGGCTTATGGCAAGCTCCCCTTGTATGCTACCTATTCCTGGCTCAGAATGGCCGTGGCCTATGTCATTTCACTAGCCTTCACCATGGTCTACGCTTACTATGCGGCCTATAATAAGAGTGCGGAGAAGATCCTCATCCCTCTCCTCGACATCCTCCAATCCATCCCCATTTTATCGTTTCTACCGGTGGTCTTGCTCGCTTTTATTGGCCTCTTCCCTCACTCTCATCTAGGCGTCAATCTAGCGTCGATCGTTCTCATCTTTACCGGTCAAGTATGGAACATGGTATTCGCCCTGTATCACGGGCTGATTACGATTCCGCGGGATTTGCGCGAAAGCGCCCTGTCTTTGCAGCTGACTCCCTGGCAGCGGTTTCGCACTTTGGAATTGCCGTTTTCGATGGGCGGGCTGGTATGGAATTCAATGATGTCGTGGGCCGGCGGCTGGTTTTTTTTAATGGCCGCGGAAATGTTCTCGTTAGGCCATCACCAATATCAGTTGCAGGGGCTGGGATCTTACCTGCAAACCGCCGCCAATCAAGGACGGTGGGGCAAAGAGGTCCTCGGCCTCGCGGCCCTCATCGCCGTCATCGTCGCCATGGACCAATTGGTATGGCGTCCTCTGTTGGCTTGGTCGGATAAGTTCAAGATGGAGATGGTCGAGGGCGAGGCCCAGTTTCACTCGGCGGTCTTGGTCATCTTGCGCCGTTCTCGCATCGTAGGCTGGCTGCAAACCGCCGTGTTGATTCCCGTCGTCGAAGCCATCGACCGATTCTTTGGCGTGGGCATTCCGCAGTGGCGTGCTCGTAGCACATGGATTGGAAGCTTGACTGGTCTATTGCGCACCCTCATCACGGCAGCGGTGATCTTCGCGTTATTCAGCGCATTAGAAGGTGGCATCCGACTGGCCGCGAGCTTGAATCTACAAACCGTCCTGGTCGTCAGTTTGGCCACCGGAGCCACCTTGCTCCGGGTGGTAGCATCCCTGGCTATTTCTGTCGCGTGGACGGTTCCGGTCGGAGTGTGGATCGGCTTGAATCCCCGCTATGCCAAGTCTCTGACCCCAATTAGTCAAATCGCCGCGTCGGTGCCCGCCACCGCGTTGTTTCCTGGATTGGTGGCTCTTCTCTTTGTGCTCGGCGGCGGGCTGACCATCGCTTCGGTTCTGCTCATGGTGTTAGGCACACAGTGGTACATTTTATTTAATGTCATTGCTGGTGCGTCCGCGATTCCCGAAGATTTAAAAGAGGCCGCCCGAATGTTTGGCTTGAAGGGCTCAGATATTTGGCGCACTCTGATCTTGCCAGCGATCTTCCCTTACTTAATTACCGGTATCATCACCGCCGGCGGCGGAGCCTGGAATGCTAGTATCGTCGCCGAGTATGTAAGCTTTCGAGATCACATTTACACCACCTTTGGCGTAGGTGCGCTGATTGCCAAAGATTCCACCGATGGACACTTTGCTGCTTTGCTGCTGGCATCCTCAGTGCTCTCATTAACCGTAGTGATCATCAATCGGCTGGTCTGGCGGCCGCTTTACCGTCAAGCGACCGATCGCTATTCTCTCTCTTAGCGGGAGCCCGGAGCAAAAGCTTCTGGCGCTCAAACAAAATATTTTAGGGGCCATGAGCTACTTGGCCCGATGGGGGTGCAGCATTGATAACCACAACCGAACCGGGACGCGACGGCTCCCTGCTCAAGATATTGGGCGTCACCAAAATGTATTCTCAGCCTGACAACTACGACATTTTAGTGCTGGACGACATTAATCTTGCCGTTGAACGGGGGCAATTCGTCGCCTTGCTTGGCCCTTCCGGCTCGGGTAAATCCACGCTCTTGCGCATTGTCACCGGCCTTTCCGAACCATCGTTTGGCACGGTATTATACCGTGGTCGGCCCGTTGCCGGACCCAATCCTCATGCGTCCATGGTCTTTCAATCGTTCGCCCTGTATCCTTGGCTCACCGTTCAACAAAATGTGGAACTGGGCCTGACGGCCAAGGGCATCGGGCTCGCGGTGCGTCGCGAAAAGGCCATCCGTCTCATCGATTTGATTGGCTTAAATGGGTACGAAGACGCCTTCCCTAAAGAACTCTCGGGCGGCATGCGGCAAAGAGTAGGCTTTGCACGCGCACTCGCCGTCGATCCGGAACTCTTGTGCATGGATGAACCATTTTCAGCGCTCGATTTTTTGACTGCAGAAAACCTGCGCTCAGAATTATTGGATCTTTGGATTGACTCGAAAATTCCTCTGCAAGCGATTTTGATGGTCACCCATGGTATCGAAGAGGCCGTTTATATGGCCGATCGGATTATCATTCTGTCCAAAAATCCGGCCCGCATTGCGGAGGACCTCGCCATTTCTCTTCCCTATCCCCGAAACCGGAAATCAGCAGAATTCGTCCAATTGGTGGACTTAGTGTATAAGATTGTCACGGGCCGCGATGAAGATCAAAAGGCCCGGCCGATTCAACTCGCTCCCCAGCATGGAAACACCCAGACCCCCGAGGGCGAGAGAGCCCGCCTCAGCCCCATCCCCTACGGTCATCTTTCTATGCTCACTGGGCTTTTGGAATTGGTCAGCGACCGCGGCGGTCGCGACGATTTGTATCGGCTGGGCGCTGAACTGCTGCTCGAAGTGGACGACCTGCTACCGGTCACCGATACCGCCGAGTTGTTTCATCTAGCCCAGGTGGATGAAGGCGATCTGATTCTTACCGAGCAAGGACGACGATTTGCCGATGTTGATGTCGCCGAACGCAAAAACATCATCCGCCGCGAACTGATAGCGATCCCCATCTTTCGACTGATCGAACGGGTGTTGGCATCTAAAAGCAATCACGCTATGGCCCTCGACTTTTTCTTGGACATTCTCGAAGAGCATTTCTCCAAAGAGCAGGCGGAACGCCAACTCATGTTGGCGATTAACTGGGCTCGGTTCGCCGACCTATTTCATTATGATA
>DAHXNH010000056.1 GCA_027365485.1 Clostridiales bacterium | reverse complement strand
GCACCCCGCCGCATGAAAAATTCCTGTATTCTGTCTGCTTGACTCCGGCTCTCAGCAGGGTTCGGGGGTGGTGATGTCGAATCCTTGGCTGCGCTCCCATGGGGAGGTCGAATCTTCTGTGGTCTTACGAGGCCGCGTCATCGTTTGATCCGGAGCGCCATGGGCACCTCACCTTGTTGCGAGCCTTCGGCTGTGCACGCGGAACAGAGTCCTTTTCTCTCTTCCCTTACGAAACCCATGGCCCTCATGTGAGTAGCTTCGCTGAAGGAGGATGTGCTATGGACGTCGTGTTTGCCCGCTGCGCGGGCCTCGATGTGCATAAGAAGACCGTGGTGGCCTGTGTGTTGATCCGGACCGAGACCGAGACGCAGCAGACCATTCAGACTTTTGCTACGACGACCGCGGATCTCCGTCGTTTATCTGCGTGGCTCGCCACGCAGGGGGTCACCCACGTGGCGATGGAATCGACCGGTAGTTACTGGAAACCCATTTTCAATTTGCTTGAGGAGGACTTCACGACCTGGTTGGTGAATCCGGCTCACATCAAGGCCGTCCCCGGTCGGAAGACCGACGTCAAGGATAGTGCCTGGATTGCCCAGTTGTTGCAACATGGGCTGTTGCAGCCGAGTTTTATTCCGGATCGCGCGCAACGCGAACTGCGTGAACTCACCCGGTATCGCAAGAGTCTCATCGAAGAGCGAGCGCGCGAAGCCAATCGGATTCAGAAGGTGTTAGAAGGGGCGAACATCAAGCTCGGGTCGGTGATTAGCGATGTGCTGGGCGTTTCGGGGACCCGCATCCTCCACGCCTTGGCTCGAGGGGAGACCGACCCAGCTCAATTGGCCGCGTTAGCCGATGACCGCCTGCGGGCCACGGCGGACGACCTGACTCGGGCGTTGGACGGACTGATGGCGAGCCATCAGCAGTTTTTGCTCACCGCGCAACTGCAGCACCTGACGGCGCTGGACCAGCAGATTGCCACGCTCGATGCCGAGGTCGAGCGGCGTTTAGCCCCTTTAGCCGAGACCCAAGCACTGATTGAAAGTCATCCTGGGATTGGGAAGCGGACGGCCGAAACCGTACTGAGCGAAATCGGGGCCACCGTCGAGCCCTTTCGGAGTCCCGAGGCGTTGGCGAAGTGGGTGGGGCTGGCCCCGGGCAACCACGAAAGTGCCGGGAAACGCCTGTCGGGGCGGACCATTCCCGGCAATCGCAGTTTGCGGGCCGCTCTGGTCGAAGCCGGGCAAGCGGCCGGGCGGACCAAAGCCACTTATGTCGGCGCTCAATATCGGCGGATGGCCCGGACCAAGGGCGCCAAACGGGCTGCGGTCATCGTCGCCCATACGCTGGTCGTGGACCTCTGGTACATGCTCCACCGCCAGCAGCCCTATGTCGACCTAGGGGTCGAGTACTTCGGTCAGCGCGACCACGAACGCGTTCAGCGCCAAGCCGTCAAACGCCTGGAAGCCCTGGGATACCAAGTGGCTCTGAAACCCGCATCCTGAGCGGATTTGCGGCCCCGGAACCGCCGACCAGGCCCGGGCCTGAGTGAGATCGGCCATGCCCCGCTTTCTCGGGGGAATTTTTCGGAACAGAGTGAGCGAATAATCAAACCAGGAAATCGCGCCAATCGTTCCGGGTGGCTTTCCTACGTCAGCCATCGCCCGGCGCTTCGGATCTAGCTTGCAATCCAGTTCTTAAGGGCCGAGTACTGCACCATCCGAACCATGGTTCCCTTAGAATTTAGCCAAACGGGCCCCCCAGAGAGGCTCAAATCATGCACTGATGCTTCCGATCTGGGCCGCATCCTTTTATGTTGTGCGAGTTAACAGTAATAATCATAATAGCACGTCTTAAAAACGAAAGGCCAATCAGTGCTATTGAAGGATAAAATATGAATTGTCAGCAATAAGGGGGGATATTAGCAATGAAGTTCGGGGTCAACACATGGCTTTGGTGTTCACCGTTTTCGATGGAGCACTTAAACTTGCTTGATAAAGTAAAGTCCTTCGGATATGACTCGATTGAGATTGCGGCGGATGATTGGACTCTCATAGATTGCAACGTCTTGCATCAGCGTTTGGTAGATGTCGATTTATCTGTAACGGTTTGTGGAGCTTTTGGGCCGAGTCGCGACTTGACAAACGATGACGAGCGAGTGCGCGAAAACGCTATACACTACATCACCGATAGCATAAGAAACACTTCGCGAATTGGTGGCCGAATTTTTGCGGGTCCGTTTTATTCGGCGGTGGGTAAAGCTCGATTTGTGGATGATGATCAGCGCACACGCGAATGGGAGAGATTTATTGGTGGGGCGAGAAGAGTGGCACAAGTGGCGAGCGATGAAGGAGTAGTCTTGTGCATGGAGCCACTTAATCGCTTTGAAACAGACTTGATTAACACCACTCAACAAGCTCTGCGGGCGATTGACGAGATTGATCGGGGCAGCGTAGCACTGCACCTAGATACGTTTCACATGAATGTTGAAGAAAAGAATCTGGCTTTCGCCATTCGCTTGGCAGGTTCGCGGTTACAACATTTCCATGCCAATGAAAATGATCGCGGAATTCCAGGTACCGGCCATATAGACTGGTTCGCGGTGGGGAACGCTTTAAGGGATGTTGAATTTCAGGGCTATCTCACCATTGAATCGTTTATCCCTGGGGTCACCGAAATTGCTAAAGCGGCATCAATCTGGCGATCTCTTGCGGGGAGTCCGGACATCATGGCGAAGGAGGGGTTGTCGTTTTTAAAAAGGGTTATTTAGCTGTTGTTCGCTTAATTCTGATTTCTATAGACCGATGGGGGAAGCCCGGTGAGTTTTTTAAACCAACTTGAAAAGTAAGGGATCGAAGAGAAATTCAGATTGTGAGTTATCTCAGCAATCGTTAAGTATTTGTTTTCCAGTTGTTGGCGTGCCCACGAATAGCGCTGTTGCTCGGTGAAATCACGCACAGACATTCCCACTTGTTGGAGAAAAATCCGTGAAAGGTGACGAGGGCTTAAGTTGACTACTGTCGCGACCTCAGCGAGGGTTGGGTTAGCCGCGAAACGCATTTTAATGTAGTCGAGTGCTACTTGAACTTCTGTGGACAAAAAAGGTTGGTTGTCTTCATGCAGGGAAGGTCCTATGCAAGAAGCGATAATGTTCCCCAGCTCGCCATAAGCTGAAATCTTCTGGGAAACGTTAGCGTAGTTCAAATATAGCCATAGCTGATAGGATTCTCTAACGAGATCAGGGCGATAACTAACAATACGTTGTACTCTGAGGAGGGGATCTCCACGTAGATCGAAGCGGCAATAAATTAAATCCAAGGGGTCCTTGTGATGAGAATTTTGTGCATGAGATTCTTCGGGCGGAGCTATGTAGATTAATCCCGGCGATAGTTCTATTAACATGTCATCGGTATGGTTTGTGCCGCTCCCGCTGACCACAAAATGAGCCTCAAACAATGAATGGCAATGCGGCTCAATTCCCCATTTCGGATCAGGTTGAATGTGGCCCACTAGTTTGGGAACGGGGTAAATAACCCTTTCTAATCCGATTTCAGTGTACATGTGCTTGACTACCTTTCGTGTTTTTGTAATGCCTTACAGCCGTTGCATTGGTTACCGTCTTTCTGACTCATCTACTCACAATCATACGCAGGGATAACAGCAAATCAACAGGAAACGAGGGAAAAGAATGACAGTACGTTTTCGCAAACGTTTGATAGCACGAGAATCCTATGAGGCTTGTGCGGTGTTCGACGTGAATAAAGATGGGATATTAGACATCGTATCGGGAGGGTTTTGGTATGAAGGGCCCGATTATACCCGAAAGCACAAAATCTGTGATGTGATGCCGGTGAATGAATACTTTGATGACTTTTCAGATTATCCATTGGATGTAGATGGGGATGGATGGCCCGATATCGTCACAGGAGGTTGGTGGGGAAAAACCTTGCGTTGGCGAAAGAATCCCAGAGCCGAAAATCGAGACTGGGAAACATTCGACATTGACCAATGCGGCAACATTGAAACCATTCGCTTTTATGATATCGACCACTGTGGCGTTCCGGAAGTATTTCCAAATACCCCGAATGACCCAACATGCTGTTATAAGTTAATCATAGATGACCAAGGGCGGGGTTTGGGTCAGTTTAGAAAGATAATCCTTAACCCTCGGCCAAGCGGTCACGGATTAGGATTTGGAGACATTAATGGAAATGGTCGTACAGACATTATCCTGTCCGATGGTTGGTTGGAGCAACCGCAAGCCGATCCATGGGGCAGTGTGTGGACGTTCCATCCAGAGTTCTCTTTAGGTTCGGCGAGCGTACCGATTCTAGCGTATGACGTCAATGGTAATGGACTAACGGACCTTATTGTCGGGCAAGCCCATGATTATGGCCTGTTTTGGCTAGAGCAGGTACGAGATAACGCAGGCCACCATTGGATTAAGCATGAAATTGACATGACGGGTTCACAATTTCATGACCTTCAGTTGGTGGACGTAGATAACGACGGCGAGCCCGAATTAGTCACCGGCAAAAGATATCGAGCTCATAACGACGGAGATCCCGGGGCACACGATCCCATAGGGATTTTCTACTACAAAATTAATCAAGGGCAATTCGGCAAGCATGTGATTGATTTCGGAGCCGCTGATCAGGCTTCAGGTACAGGGATCTACTTTTGGATGCAAGACCTCACAGGTAATGGGTATCCAGATCTAGTCGCACCGGGAAAAGACGGGCTTTATCTTTTCGAAAATGAGGGATTTAGGGAGTGAGTCCTATGACAGCACCACGGGTGGCCATGATTGGCGCCGGGAATATGGCGCAAAGAGCCCACATCCGAACCTATTCGGCCTTAGCTCGCGAAGGCCTGTGTAGAATCGAGGGGATTTTGGACACACGTCCTCAATTAGCCAAGATGGTGGCGGATACTTACCACATTGAGAAGGTTTTTGATAATCTCGATGAGATTTTGACAGATCCCAAAATTGATGGAATCATCGCCATCCTTCCTTACCGCCAACACATTTTTGTCGTTCCTCAATTACTGACCAAGGCAGTGCCGATTTTTACGGAGAAACCCATCGCTTTGTCCGTCGATGGTGGTGAGCGGCTGGCACAGTTGGGCGAAAAGCATCATGTGAACCACATGGTAGGCTATCACAAGCGATCAGACTTAGCCGTGAAACATACTCAATCATTAATTCAAGAGTGGCTCACGTCGGGAGCGTTTGGCACTTTGAAATACGTTCGGATCAGCATGCCTCCAGGGGACTGGACATTTAGTTCATTACCATCGCTTACCACAGATGAAACGGTTAGCTACGGTGAACAGGATACGCCGACCGATATCAAGGAGGATTCCCTGCTAGAATACGACGCGTTTGTCAATTACTACATTCACCAGGTGAATTTAATTCGATTTTTGCTAGGGGAACCGTATCATGTGACTTTTGTAGATTCTTTAGGTGTGCTGATGTGCGGAGAGTCCGACCACGGCGCGAGTGTGGTGTTAGAAATGGCACCATTTCAGATGCGGGAAGGTTGGTGGGAACACGTATTGATTGGATTCGAGCGAGCTTTTATTGAAATTAATTTACCTGCTCCCTTGGCCGAAGTTTCGGGGCAGATCCGAATCGTCACCGATACAAACGGCAAAGTTCTCGAAGAATGTCCAATTTTTGCTCCGGTGTCTGCTATGCGTCAGCAAGCAATGACCTTTTTGGAGGTGATTCAAGGCAATACCCGGCCGCCCTGCGATGCACGAGAGGCAATCGAAGATTTAAAAATTGCTCGTGCGATCTTTGACTTTCGGGAAAAATCAAAAGGAGTAAGCGCTGTTGTTCAACACTAGGGTACTAGTACTGCGCGGCGTTAATGCCTAATCACCTCGCCAGCTCTGAACCGCGATCGCGGTATATACCATTATTAGTCCCGATAATTGTTTGGTGGCGTTGTCAATAGGAGACCTGAAGTATTTTTGGATTTGACCCCTCCCTTGGCTCACCTTCTGAGGGTGAGCCAAGGGAGATCAGGTACTTCTAGCGGTGCCGCCGGGTATACAAGATGGATGGGCTCGTCTTTCCCTGTGTCTCGGGAATATATGACAAGTCATTGCTGGTGACTTGTCATATATTCCGGTCCCTGCTCCAGGATGGCGGCGATCCCTGCTCGTCGTCGGCACCTCCCCTAGGAGCTTGTCCATTTATTACCAACCCGACCTTCACGTGCTTACTACCACTCTTGAAAAATTGTGGAATATGCCTATCTGATAAAGGGAATTTCCCGCAGGATGCCGAACCAAGGAAAGGATCTGAGATCCGTTCGGCTCGATCGGACTC
>DAHXNH010000041.1 GCA_027365485.1 Clostridiales bacterium | reverse complement strand
TAGGACGTCCGTAGGGATTCTCCCTGCGGACGTCCGGATCCCTAAACCTTTATTGTATGCTCCGTAACATTGGATGTCCATAGGCGATTGGCCCCAAATGGAAGGTTAATATTTCAAGGCTCCTAAGTTGACACCATTGGGTCGCCGATAGCTTGGCGCACCTGAAGAATATCGTCGAGCACGAATTCCCAGCGTCCACTCCGAAACTTCCCCAAAGCCATCACCATGTCTATCTCGCTGGCGCCTTCCTCGACCGCCATATGGGCTTCCTTGGCCTTCAGCGCGCTCAAAGAAGCACCGAGGGGAAATCCCACCACGGAGCAGACACGTACGGTTGAATCGCCGAGCTTGCGGGAGGCCAAGGAAACCCAAATCGGGTTGACACACACGCTCGCCGTCGACCACTTCAGCGCTTGCCGACATAAACGCTCAATGGCCTCTTGGTCGGCATCCGCGCTTAACAAGGTGTGATCGATACACCCAGCGAGATTTTTTTCCACATCGTTAACGGCCTGGCCGTATCGAGCCCCAGGCACCCGACGAGGCTGGCCGCCCCCTCCGATTCGGGCTTGCGTCTCAACCACTAATTGACCCACATCGATATCCGTCTTCAGAATCCTCCCCTAGAACACCAATTCACATTGGCTTCATTGTAGCACTGGCTGCCTCACGACGCGTGTATAACCTTTAGTTTGGTTATAAATAGAAAAGTTTCATTCGCGGTTAGCTTACGGATCCGATATGCTCAAACTAGAAGACGTAAGTTCGACAAGCTTGCGGGGCAAATTCCATGGTGGGCTACCCACCCTGTCGAACGCTCCTTAGTTGAGGACTTTTTGGGGAGATGAACAAAGAATGGCCAATCAGCAGGACGGGTCGAGCCAGTGGCAGCGATTTTATGGTGCCAACGCTGGCTATGTCATGGATCTCTACGAACAATACCTCGAGGACCCAGTCTCGATCGACACCGACACTCGAACCTTCTTCGAGGAACAAGAACGGGCGGGAACCTTGCCGCCCACATTCGAACAGGACACGGGGGAGCCAGCTGCCCCGGATATCGCCCGAGAGACATTGGAACAAATCGTACGGGTCATTCAACTCATTGAAGACCTGCGCCGGGAAGGGCACCGGGCGGTTGCCTTTGACCCCTTTCATCCACCCGAGCGGACCAGTCTATTTGACTTAGCCGCGCGCGGAATTGACCAAACGGCGACAGCATCGCTGCCGAGTAGCATATTAGGCCCGGAGTATGTTTCGTTGGGGGTGACCATAAGTGCCGTCCTGGCCTCTCTGCGCCAGAGCTATCTAGGCTCGATGGGCATCGAGTTCGAACACGTTTTGGACCCCGACGAACGCAATTGGTTGAGACAGCAAGTAGAGTCCCCCTCGAGGTCCACGACTTTCAGCGCGACCGACCAACTTCAATTGCTCCAGGAACTTGTCGATGCTGAGGAATTTGAGCATTTTCTCCATCAAACCTTTCCCGGGCAAAAACGCTTTTCTGTCGAGGGGCTAGACGTCATCGTCCCGGTGTTGAACCACCTCGTCCGTTTAGCCGCCGCCGCTGAAATCGACGCCGCCGTCATCGGCATGGCCCATCGCGGCAGACTAAATGTCCTCGCGCACGTGCTGAAAAAGCCCTTAGAAACAATCCTCGCCGAATTTCTCCACCATCATCCTGAGCCCGTGATTAATGACCCAAAGTGGACCGGCGACGTCAAATATCACCTTGGGTTTTCGCGGCAGCAGTCCATCGCCGGACGTGATATCGAGGTCATTTTGGCCAACAATCCAAGTCACTTGGAACTGGTCAATCCGGTCGTTGAGGGTCAGACTCGCGCGCTTCAGGACCGTCGCGACGAGCCTGGGACTCCCTCGCCGGCATTCAATCATGCCTTGGCGATCATCGTCCATGGCGACGCTGCCTTCGACGGCGAGGGCGTCGTCGCCGAAACTCTGAACTTATCCAAGCTCAGTGCCTATAAAACCGGCGGCACCGTGCATATCATTTCGAATAACGAGATTGGATTCACGACCGACACCGAAGACGAACGGTCAATGCGTTACTCCAGTGATCTAGCCAAGGGGTATGATATCCCAATTATTCATGTCAGTGCAGACATGCCCGAAACCGTTATCGCGGCCATAGATCTAGCATTTTCATTTCGTCAGCGGTTTCATAAAGATTTTCTGGTGGATATCGTAGGCTATCGACGTTGGGGCCACAACGAAGGAGATGAACCAGCGTTCACCCAACCGCATTTATATCATGAGATTGCAGCCCACCCTACCGTGGCTGCTCTTTACTCCCAAGCACTATCGGGCGCAAAGATTATTTCCGAGGAAAAAATACGGGCCATTCGTGAAGCGTCACATGCACGGATGACCAGCGCTCATCAAAAGGCATCCGCTGAATCGGTAGCCGAGAGTTTCGGGGACCCGGTGCCTAAGCCCGCACCCAAGTCCGCGCTCCCGCTCGACAGCGATCAAATTAAGGCTTGGAATCGCGACTTGCTGGCAGTACCTGAAGGCTTTCACCTCCATCCCAAGTTAGCCCGAGTCATGGCTCGGCACCTCGATGGTCTCGACGAAGAGGGGCCCATTGATTGGGCCTGGGCCGAGTCTCTCGCCTTCGCATCGATTCTCGCCAACAACATCCCCATTCGGATGACCGGCCAGGACACAGAACGAGGGACGTTTAGTCAACGTCACTTAGTGTGGCATGATACCGAGGGCGGTCCCTCGATCATTCCGCTGGTGGCCATTTCGTCCAACCGCGCCTCGTTCCAGATTCACAACAGTCCCCTCTCGGAAGTGGCGGTCTTGGGATTCGAATATGGTTATAGCGTTCGGGCTCCAGAAACCTTGGTGATTTGGGAGGCGCAATTCGGCGACTTTGCTAATGTCGCCCAGCCCATCATCGATCAGTTTATCGCCGCTGGGCGAGCCAAATGGCGGCAATCTTCTGGTTTGGTCTTGCTCCTGCCCCATGGGTTTGAAGGACAAGGTCCAGAACATTCGAGCGCTCGCCTGGAACGATATCTGCAACTTGCCGCCGAAGACAATTGCTACGTAGCTAATTGCACCACGGCCGCTCAGTATTTTCATTTGCTTCGTCTGCACGCATTCAGGCTGTCCTCTGACCCTCGACCACTCATCGTCATGACCCCGAAAAGTCTCTTGCGTCATCCTCTAGCAGGTTCCAGTCTAACAGACTTACTGGCTGGATCTTTTCAAGAGATTTTGGAACTTCCGCTAGCGAGCGGGCCGGCGGAGGCAGTGGAGCGCTTAGTGTTGACCTCTGGCAAGGTTGCGGTCGACATCAAAGCGGAGGCAGGCAAGCGTTCCGAGCAGGAGTTAGCCGTGCTCCGAGTCTTGCGCTTGGAGCAACTTTACCCATTCCCCGAAGCCGCAATTCGGGCATACTTAACCCAGTTTCCGAATTTACGCGAAGTCATCTGGCTTCAGGAAGAACCGCGCAATATGGGGGCGTGGACGTTTGTCCAAGAACGGCTGCAAAATCTTTTACCCCACGGCATGGAGCTTGGTTACATCGGGCGGCCTGGCCGTGCCAGCGTCGCCTCGGGAAGCGCAGAGGTGCACGCAGAAGAGCAGCAGGCCATTATTCAACAATCGCTGGCAGTTTCTACTCATCGAAGCAAAGTCCGCATCTAGGAGGTCAATATGTCCATCGAAATATCTGTTCCCGCATTAGGAGAATCAATCGTCGAAGCCACCGTGGGGCAATGGTTAAAACAGCCTGGGGATACGGTCTCTCTAGGAGATGCCTTGGTAGAACTGGAAACCGACAAGGTGAATTTAGAAGTCAGTGCCACCGCCTCCGGCACTTTGAAAGAGATCATTTGTCAGGAAGGGGACACTGTGTCGGTCGGACAAGTGCTAGGAATGCTGGAAGCTGGCGACGGCACCGCTGGGGCCACCCCTGCGGCTGCGGCTGCCGCCGCCACCCCGGTCGGAGAACCTTTGCCCGCAGCGCCTACGCCCGACCTGGGTCCCGAATCAGCAGCGGGAGATCGCCGCGCATCGCCTGGAGTCAGAAATGTGGCCGAACAACTGGCGGTCGACTTGCAAACGGTGGTTGGTAGCGGCCCCCGAGGTCGGGTGATTCGAGCTGATGTCGAGCGTTCGGCAGAACAGCACCCTCAGAAACAGGACGCCGCCCCCGCGCCATCGCCGGCCGCCAGTGAACGCGTCGACGAACGCCCCAATGAACGCCGGGTGCGTCTATCTCAGCGCCGTCTAACCATTGCCCGCCGCTTGGTGGAGGCCCAACATACAGCAGCGATGTTGACCACCTTTAACGAGATCGACATGTCGGTGGTTCAAGAATTGCGTCACCGCTGGCGGGATAGGTTCAAAGAACGGTATGGGGTGAGCCTCGGACTCATGTCTTTTTTCGCCAAGGCCACCGTAGCTGCTTTGAAGGCTTTCCCGCAAGTCAACGCTGAAATTCAAGGCACCGACATGGTACTCAAAGATTACTACGACATTGGCATCGCCGTCGGTACAGACCAAGGATTAGTGGTTCCGGTGGTACGAGGTGCCGATCGGCTGTCGTTCGCCCAAATCGAACAAGCCATCCGTTTGGTGGCGACCAAAGCCAAAGAGAAAACGCTGAGTCTAGAAGACCTCAGAGGAGGAACCTTTACCATTACCAACGGCGGCACCTACGGGTCGCTGCTGTCTACACCGATTCTCAACACGCCGCAAGTCGGCATCCTAGGGTTGCATAAAATTGAAGAACGTCCGGTTGCCATCGAGGGACAAGTGCTCATCCGGCCGATGATGTATGTGGCTCTCACCTATGACCACCGTCTGATCGACGGCGGTGACGCGGTGCGGTTCTTAGTCAAACTGAAAAATTTGATGGAGGATCCCGAAAGCCTTTTGTTGGAGGGATAACGACGTCGGTGGGTCGGGTCCAAAGGCGGGCACTTAGCCTAGTTGACAGCCTTTAAGGGGGCATTTGACATGCTGAAATGCGTAGATTACCTCATCGTCGGCGGTGGAATGGCGGCCGATGCGGCCTGGACAGCGATTCGGCGGGCGGAGCCAACCTCTTCGGTTTTCATGCTCTCGGAGGAAAAACATCCGGCCTATCAACGTCCGCCGCTGAGCAAAAAGCTGTGGACAGAACAACGCATGGAGGATATTTGGTGTGCCTCCTCGCGCACCGGGTCGATAGCGCTAACTACCCCAGTCAGCGCTATCGACCCCTCTCAACACCAGGTCCACACCGCATCTGGGGTGTCCTATGAGTACCGAAAACTGCTGTTGGCGACCGGGGGTCGTCCTCGGCGTTTAAACGATTTAGGCGCTGAGGACGACCCCGATGTGATCTATTTCCGCAGTCTAGACGACTACCTCAAACTGTATCACGCGGTTGAGACTCATTCTTCCGTTCTTGTCATCGGCGGCGGTTTTGTTGGCGCAGAACTCGCTGCTCAGTTGGGTAAGCTCAAAAAGTCCGTCAGCATCATCTTCCCCGAATCAGGAATCTTGGGTCACGTTCTCCCCAAAGATCTAGCCGCCCACGTTAGCCAGGTCTACGCGGACCATGGCGTCAGCGTCTACGCTAACATGCGGGTCCTCTCGGTTAGGCGCCGCTCCGAAGGCTTTGAGGTGCAGACCGACAGCCATACACTTTTGACCGCTGACGTGGTCGTTGCGGGCCTCGGCATCCTTCCGAATATCGAGCTTGCACAAACGGCCAACTTGACCACCGGGGACGGCATTTTAGTCGATTCATTTCTTCGCACCAATGACCCCGACGTGTACGCTGCCGGCGATGTCGCCTTGTTTCCCTGGGGTGGGCAGGGTCCGCATGTGCGCGTAGAGCATGAAGACAACGCAATCAGCCAGGGACGGCTCGCAGGCCGCAATATGGCAGGAGCGGAGAAGCCCTATACTCATCTTCCCTTTTTCTACTCGGATCTGTTTCATCTGGGATTTGAAGCCATCGGAAGGTTGGACCCCAATTTGACGGTCTATGCGGACTGGATGCAACGCAACGAAGAAGGTGTATTGTATTATCTCGACCAAGATCGGGTCGTCGGCATCCTGAATTGGAACGTCTGGGACAAAATCAAAGACGCCCGGAAGATACTTCAGAGCGGTGAGAAAATCAGCGAACCCTCCCAACTGAAAAATCGGATTAAGACCACTTAACCGGCCAGAGACGGAGAGAGCCCTCTGCTATTCGGGTTCTCTCCGACGATTACGGCTACCTTGGTATCCGATCCATTATGATTCACCGATAAAATGAGTCTCGTCCCCACGGACGATCGATGAACGATGGTTTGTAGGCGTGAAGCAGTTCGCACACTGACTCCGTTGACCGCAGTAATGACATCTCCGGCCGATAAATTGGCGGCTGCAGCCGGGCTTCCCGGATCGACTTCAGCTACAAGGACTCCACGCTGGCTGGCCAGATCATATTCTCTGGCTACCTTAGCGCTATCGGTCGCCGCATAGATCCCTATCCAAGGTTGGGGAACATCATGGACCTTCATCAGGCGTGGCAATACTTGCTCGATGGTACTGGTAGGAATGGCAAAGCTAATGCCCTGTCCCTGTGACTGCACTGCGGTGTTGATGCCCACGACCTCACCTTGGAGATTTAACAGCGGTCCGCCGCTGTTGCCAGGGTTTATCGCGGCCGAGGTTTGCAACAAATTGCGATATTGCCGGTTTCCGATCGTCAGCGGGCGCCCCTTCGCGCTAATCACGCCCACGGTCACGGTATGGTTCAAGTTGTAAGGATTGCCTATGGCTATCGCCCAAGAGCCGACCGGAGTATCGGTTGAATTTCCAAGTTCTAAGACCGGAGCAGGGTTTTTAAGCCGCACTCGAAGGACTGCCAAGTCGGCAGCGTAATCGGTCCCCACCACGGTGGCCGCCAACGGATGATGATATCCGGGCACGTCCACCGTCAGCGAAGTGGCGCCCTGAATGACATGATCATTGGTCAAAAGATATCCCTTGCTATTGAAGAAAAATCCCGATCCAATATCTGTGGCGACTTCTTGTTCCGAAGGACTAGCCTCTCCGCCGCCGAAAACCGACCCGAAAAATGGGGTAAAAAACGACGAGGCGGAAATGGAGACTTGTTGAGGAACGGTGGCCACCACCTTCACCACGGCAGAACTGGTGCGGGCGACCACTTGAGAAATCGTATCTGGCCCAATCGGCAGGGTGCTTGCCGTCGGGACCGCAATTTTAGCATATCTGGCGGCAGCGTTGGCAGGTCCAGCCTGTGCGTGCGCTTCAGTCCGATCTTGGGTCCGGTTGACCGCGGTGTAAAGGCCTGTCGCCGCCCCCGCACCCACTGCAAATCCGACAATAGCGGCGCTTGCCGTTTTCAAAACGGGATGCATCAAAATCACACTCCCTCAGCTCGGTAAATACTGATGCTCGATGGTTCGGGCTCTCTGAGAAAAAGTGTACCCATTTTATGTTTCAAAACCGTTACCACATAGCGTGTTATCACCCAAGACCTTCAAGACGCCTACCCTATACCCCAGACCCAGCGGGGGGATTGGACGGGGGTCGGTGGCGGTTGGACCATGAGCTCGACGAAGATCCGCACGCGATTTTCCTGCCTAGTCCTGAAGAGTAAACGGCGCCGGTCCAGAATTTAGTAGGTTTTAGGCTACAGACTGCGATATTATAGAACACATCGGCTTGGCCGGTATACCTAACCAATAAGGATTCATCGCCAAAGGGAGATGTTAGTTTAGTGCAAGCTGTGATCGATACCGACCGAGGTCGGATGGTTTTAGACCTCTATCCCGAAGACGCTCCGGGGACAGTGGCGAATTTCGCCAAACTCGCTCAGTCAGGGTTCTACAATGGACTCACCTTCCATCGCGTGATTCCAAACTTTATGATTCAAGGCGGATGCCCGCGCGGCAACGGCACCGGTGGCCCCGGCTACACCATTAAATGCGAAACCGCCGGAAATCCTCATCAGCATCTCAGAGGCTCGTTGTCCATGGCTCATGCTGGCAAAGATACCGGAGGCAGCCAGTTTTTCATTTGCCATGCTCCCGCTTCCCATCTCAATGGGGTGCATACCGTCTTTGGTCAGATGGTTGAAGGATGGGACGTGCTCGACTCCATCCGCCAAGGAGACCACATGACCACGGTCACAATTTTGGATGAAGGGGTCGCCGCAAATTAAATTCCGGCGACAGTCTGCGACGAAGCCAGCCCATTTCCTGAGCTCGCTTCGTCGCGATGACTTCGGCTTTTATGGCGCGCGGTCTCGGATCCCGCAATTTAGATTCCGTGCCAGTTGCGAAAGATGGCCACGGCCATAGGCGCGCCCAGCAGAACTAAAATATTGAGCAGCATCATCGCGGGGATGACCGTTAGCCACAGAGGATCCTGCCTGCGCCGCAATTCTTTCTCGAATGCCAATCGTTCTTCCAAGTCTTGGGCTTGAGAAAGCACGTCGGCGACAACAATTCCATGGCGATATCCGTGCTCGACCATCGTCGCAATCAACTCGGACTCGGGTCCAGGAATTTGCCGGCAGAATTTTTCCATGGCCGCGACCGGATCTCGATCCTGAACCACCCCCTGGCTGAGGTCGCGAACAGAGTCCGCGACCAAACCCGACTGGTCCACTCCTTCTTCTAACGCTGACCAGAACCCCAAGCCCGCGCTCAGATATAGACCGACCAGCGCCCACAGACGAACTAATTCTTCGCGCTTTGTCCGTAGATCTGCATGCTTTTGCCTCCTAAGTTGCCACCCTAGCACCGGAGCCGCCACCCCTACCATGAGCCACGTCCAATCCCTCGCTAACCCGGCATAGATCACCCAACCCAGCGGCAACCACAATATTTGTGTCCAATTTTCACCCACGAGCCCAAGCCAGAGAGCACCTCCGGTCAAACTTTCCAACCATATCAAACGGCGTCCCCCCATTGGTTTTTGTTCTGCACCTAGTGCGCAGTGACTTGCCAGCGGAGTATTTCATTCGCCACCACCGTTGTCATTGCCACCCACGTCGTAGCCACGTGGCCATACACAGATCCTTCCAAAATGCGATAAAAAGTCGGGGCGAACACATAGAGGCTGAGATACATTGGAATCGGCAAGACTCCTAAGATGACAATACTGCTTCGTTGTGCGGCCTCTTCGGCCCGGTGGCCATGGCGGCGCTGACGATCGCGGACAAGTCGATGCAACAAATCGTCCATCACGGTCACCAGCGAACCGCCGTGACGGCTGGATACTACCGCCATCGTGCTGAAACGCTTTAGCGGCTCCGACTGCCATAAGACAGCCAGTTGATCCAGCACCCGCACAGGCTCGCTGCGATGGACGCCTGAGGGCAAGACGACTTCGGCTAAAGCCGAGGTCAGGTTGCCGCGAAGCACCAAATGTTGTCGAAGCCTTTGCAAAAACACCTCCGTGGTCAGTTGATTACGGTCATGCTGGGCCTCTTGACGAAGCGCATCCAGCAATCGTGCATAGGACAGACCAAATCCGCCAAACCACAGCACGGTCCATCCATTGCCCAGCACCGCCCCCGCCAATACCGTTATCGGAAAGATCCACGACCACCAACGCCGGTCCAGCCACTGCCAGGCCGTCAAACCCAGGAACCCAGCGAATTCCACATCCATTAGCAAGGCTCTGCACTCCCTCGCACGAAAACACCGCTGTCGGGCTGATACTGCCACACTCTTTGAATGTTTTCATTGTTCACCTGGTTGACTTCCGAGACCCTGCGAGTGCCATCGGCATCTCGCGTCATATAGATGATGACGTCGATGGTATTGCGGATTTGCTCGACCGCTTCTGTAAAAGTCAACCCCCCTCCGCCACGGACTGAGATTCTGGCCAGTCGATAGAGGGTGTCGATACCGCCGGCGCGGCTGTGTACACTAGAAAGAGAGCCCGGATGGCCGGTGGCCATCGCCTCCATCAAGGCCAGCACTTCCGTGCCCCGAACCTCGCCGACCAAAATCCGATCTGGTCGCATCCGAAGCGCATTGTTTAGCAAATCTTCTGCGCTATAGTGAGCCGTGGTCTCTAAACTGACGAGATTCAGGTGCGCAAGCTTCAGTTCGCGGACATCTTCGATGACCACAATCCGTTCTGATTCAGGAATGGCCGTGGCCAGAACCCGGAGCAGCGAGGTCTTTCCGGATCCCGCTCCACCGGCCACCACAAGGTTCAAACGCTCGGTGACCATGCGTTTTAAATCCATCCACAAATCCAAACTAAACGTACCGGAAGCCACACATTCGTCCACTGTGAGCTCTCGATGACGACTGCGGCGAATCGTAATGCACGGGGTTTCGGCCACGGGAGGGATGGCGCAGTGAATTCGAGACCCGTCAGACAATTCGGCATCGCACATAGGCACTTCGGTGTTGAGGCTGCGACCGGCGCGCGCAGCCAATCTTTGCGCCAAGGCCACGACTTCTTCTCCGTCGCCAAATTGAAGCGCCACCCGTTCGATTACTCCCTGGCGGTCACAAAACACTCGGTCGGGACCATTGACCATGATGTCGTTGACGGATTCATCCAGCAACAGCTCATCCAGTGGGCCGAGTCCGGTGATGCGATTAATGAGGGACCGCCGATATAAATTCACCAGATTAGGATCTACCCAATCCTCAGATTCAATGATCGTCTGCGCCGCTTGCTCCAAATGCTTAAGACGCTCGCCGTTCCATACCAAGTGGGCAAGCAATTCAGGATATTTCTCACGCATCGTCTCTTCCCACCGCTTAACTGCCTTCCCCAGGTCGGTTACCTCTTCTTGGGCGGCTTCGGGCCATTCCTTGGTTCGCGCTTTCGGATTCCAGTTGTGGTGAAAATAGGCCATGAATGACGCTCCTTTCGTTGAATTAGCGGTCTTCCGTTGCTAAAATCGATTAGCCCCTTATCCTGGCTGATCAGCGCCAGTTGGTGCGGTGGTTGATTAAACGATTCCAACCAGCCGATGTTTGCCCCCGCTTGCCCACATAAAGTGATAGGCAAGTCCGACCGCAGGTCGGCCAACATCGCCAACAGCTCGGACAAAGGCTTGGTCCACGAATGGCCCGGGCAGAGAAGATACAGGCGGTCAATTTCGTAGGCCACTTGAGCCCATAGCGGATTGCGAAAGTCCACCCCCATGTCAAATCCCATCCAGCGATTCGGATTATGGCCGCTAATCCTTGTAATCTCTTCGCTTCCAGGCCGTGCTAAGAGCATCATCCACGGGGCAGGAGCGGGCACAAAGACGCCATAGGGCATTCGCACTGCCGATAGATGTTCGTAGCCCAAGGCATAGCTGCCGGGACGACCCCATAGGCTATGCCACGTCGTCTGAGCATCGTTCCAGTCAAGGTCGACCAGAATACCGCTGCCGAATTGAGCGCGAGACTTCTCAACAAGCCATCCGACCATCCCGTCACGAATCAGCCGGCCGCTTACCGCGGATACCGCCCACTTTTTCTCGATTTGGGCTGGCCGGGTCCTCGGTCGATCCAACCACTCGTCAAGCTGGTCTTGGTCCAAACCTCCCGACCAGACCACCCAGTCCTTAACCGTTTCTCCACGCCAGGTTTGGGCATCATCCTCGGACACCCACACCACCGTCTCAACGGCTCCCAGAGCCTTTTTGACTAACGTCGCTTCCGGTAATCCGGGCAAATCGCGGCCGATAAACACGGCGTCGAGGGTCGCGGCTTGGGCCAGCACGTCGTTCCAATGCTTGGCTACCATGACCCCATTGCGATTCGTCCGCTCGTTGACGTACCTGTCTACTCCGTCATGCCCACTGGCTACGACAATCATGGTGCGATGCCGATGACACTCACTGTGCCCAGCCCCTCCTTCGTCTCGTATTCCACGGCTTGTTCAGGAGTGAACCACACTCCAATCGTCGAAGCGTTTCCTCCTAAAATCGACGACGAAGCCTCCACCATAGGCCGTGGTCCAGAATTCCATAGGATTCGTCCGCCCTTGACAATCAACACGTCGACTTGGCTGACCCAGTCGCCGACGGCCAAGTCGGAGGCTTGACTGGGACTAATCTCAACCAGACTGCGAGATTTTTCCACCGCCGAGGACGCCGTCAGGCCGGCGGTCAAAATTTCGCCGGGGTGTAAGGTTTGCTCCACCCAAGCTCCCTGCCGGCCCAACGAGAATGGGGCGACTTGGTCGGCTTTTGTCCACCGAATATCAGCCCGGGTGATGCGTGCGCCGACGGGTACGGTCGTTGTCACCACCGGAAATTCTGGCAGGGGTCGCAGCCACCCGGGAAGCATCACCCCGGCCATGGTCAGAGCGGTAATCACGGTGGCCAATAATGGAGCATTCGCACGGGAATTAATTCGCAGCGCCACTTGGCACCCCTCCAAACTGTCCTTGCAAAACCAACGCCTCGGCTTTGGTTGACCAAATGTGCAAAGGGATGCGGTCATCAGATGCCAACAGCAGCCCTTGACCAGTGGCTGCGGTGGCGACCCGTTCCAGCTCCAAGGCATTGAGATGCAGGGCTTGACTTAATTGGTTCAAACTCTCTTGGTGTTGACGCAACAAGAGGACCAACGGAGAATTTCTGAGGCACACCTCAGCCGCCTGACTTCGGGTGAAATCTCCAAAGTCTTGGGTAATTAAAGATAATGCGGTGCCCCACTTCCGCGCGCGTCTAAACAGCGATTCTAAATACGGGGCGGTTTCTGGGTCATTGATCAAGTACCAGGCTTCATCGATGATGACCAAGCGCTGGCTGTGGTCCATCGTGGCTCTGGCCAGCATTTCTGCGATCACTAAGTAGACAGCACTTTTGAGCCGATCGCTTACCCGGCTTAAGTCATAGACGATAAACGGAGCCAAGGTAGTGCCGCCAAGCGTAGGGCTACCGGCCACTTGGCGCCAGCGGGCTTGGGCAATGCGCACTAAGTCATGGGTGTCTTGGTCTAATCGCGCCAGTCGGGCTATCCAATCCCACACGTTCTGATCCGACAGAACGCTATTTTCTTCCTGCCCATACACCACCTGGAGCACCTGCCCTTGATTCCGATCGCTCCACCCATCGATGAGGCGAGGAATCAAGCGCAAGACGAATTCAACTTGACCATCATAGTTCTCTCGGTCTGTACCGTCTAAGCCAAACGGATCAAACCCCAGTGCTTGCCCATCCACCCCCAACCGCAGCACTTTTGCGCCGACCTGACGCAGGACTTGATATTCGCCTTCAGGATCAATAATAGCTACGTTAATCCCGCGATAACGGCTGCGCAGAGCCTCCAGTTTGGCAAAGTAACTTTTGCCCGAACCCGACCAACCAAGCGTTATGGAATGCGGAGATGGCATCTTATATCGGTCAATTATCACCCAGGACGGATTGAGATCGTGGTCTCCCCAAATCTGGCCGTGAGGGTGCATAATCTCATCGCCGGCAAATGGAAACCCGGTGGCCCATGCGCTGGTATCCATTTCCCGCAATGGCTCTGGTTGGCTCCCACCGGGAATCATAGCTAAAAACCCCATTTCCTGCTGGTATCGTAGACAACGCAACCCCAACATCATGCCGTCGGCCATGCCTAACAGCAATTCGGCCGATTCTTCCAAAGCGTCTTGCGAAGGTTCGTGGATAGCTACCAGCAAAGCCACTTGAGCCATGCGGGTTTCTCCGCGAGCGACCTCCGCACGCAGGCGGTCGGTGTCCTCGACCGCCTGACTGATCCAAGGGTTGGACAGTCTACCCAACTCGGCATTGGCTGCTTCGGCGCCTCTTTGCACCACCAGACGACGCCCCATTTGGCCCACACTCTCGCGAGTGGGAAGAAGATAGGTAAAGAATCGTAAGATATGCGGCCGGGAGAAGCGAAATAGCGGAAGAAGCCATCCTGGTTCTACTTGCCGAGGAAATTCGCTGACCCGATAGACCCTCATCCAACGCTCGCCAATCCGCGACTCGGTGGCATAAAACTGAATCCGTTCGGGCCAAATCCCTTCCAAGTTAAATTCAAGCGTGTGCAACGCCTTGAGCTTCCAGTTCATTCCCATACCCAACTGACTCCCTTGGGCAAGGCCTGGCCTCCGCCTAGACTGGCGTATATCAATCGAAAGGTCTCCTCAGAATCAACTTGACGGAGACGGACGCCAAGACGTCGGATACCTTGTTCGACCAGTTCCTGACGTCGAACCAATTCCCGTTCTGCCTCTTCCCATAAAATTTCTCCGCGACGTAGTGGACGAGTTCTGGTATCCGTGCCACGCCACGATAACAGAAGATAGAACCTTCGTCGGATCAAATGTCGAATGGTGGCAGATTGCTCAATGAATTCAATATACTCTCCTAAAGACGGGCGCAAGGAGGCTTCAATCTCGTTCTCCCGAGTCTTTAGTTCGGCAAGATATTCGTCCATGCGAAGCGTGTCTGCCCTTACGAGCACCTCAACCGGAAATTTAAGGCTATTCAAGAAGGAAACATATGCCTGTACCAACCGTTCCTGATCTGCGGGCGACTTTAAGGCGAAGTTTATTGGACTGGCCTCGAATATGGCGGTAAATCGATCTCCATCCAAGAGGCAGATTCCCTGACCAATCGCCCTGATCGGAAAAAGCCGATTCATAGAAACCACTCGGAGAACACCAACCTTTCTTGTAATGATGAGCTTGTGGACAAAGAGCATTTGCTCGCTACCGGTATATTTTCAGTATTGTGCTGGCTTGGCCGCCCCCCGGGTTCGCAATTACTTGCGCCAATACTGCTTCGGTCGAATCTGATAACGAAACCACAACCAAATCCACTCCGGCACCGTCCGCTCTTCTAACCGAAACCATGCGAGACATCCTGCAGGGATGGAGGGGATAGCCAAACAAGCCATCCGGACGATAAGACTTGCGTGAATTCTATGCCAGAGAAAAACGTCGACAATCAGCGCGACGACCAACCACGGCAGGTCTTCAAAGCTCAGACCCCACAAAATTTCCGGTCGTCTGTCGAGAGGAATGGGAATCACACGTTTTAACGCCATGGCATCCCCATGCTTCTTCCTCCGGAAACTCCAAGGATGCGGCGTAGTTGGTCGGGGATACGGATCATATAAAACAACACGCCAACGGCCTCGAACTCGGAAAGCTCTGCATTCCATATCAATCTGAAGTACAACCAAAAGACCGCTGCATGCACCGATTGAATGAAGATCGCGACCAGCAGTTCTCGAAACCACCGGCCAGCCGTGCTTTGGTCACCAGTCACTCCCCACCAGGCCAACGCTATCGGCGACAATGCAGTCAAAATAAAAATTTCAACCATCCTCAGTGCGTAGAAAACGCCTAAATACACCAACAGCACCGCAGTGGCGACGACGATGATAGCCGATAGCAGAGGAGACAACACCTCCTGGTTTGCTGTCAAGGGCGGATGCATCCCCTCAAGCGTCGCCATCAGGCCGCTAACCACAGCGTTGTTGACTTGCAGCAGCCACTGGATTCCAGGAACCACCAGCCAACTCAGAAAGCCTACACTGACTACCCTTTGCAACAAGCGGAGCGGAGAGGGTGCGATCCCGCCAACCCATAGCCCGGGCCACATCGTGGCCAAAATTCCCCAGCCAGCCACCGCTGCCAATCCGCCGAGCACCACGGTGCGGCATATGCCAAACAGTTCGGTAACTTGGTTAGACCAGTGAACCGGAGCAAAAATCACCTCTCGAAATGCGACCAAACTGAGTTTGGTGGCTTGGCTCAAAATCCATTGGCTGATCAGATGGGAAATAGTAGTCAGCATCGCATCCACCCTCAGGACGCGATATACTGCAAGAGACTTTTCAATGCATCCACCATCAGAATCAACAGCAACCCGATGGCGGCCCGTCCCAACAATTCCTTCGATCCTTGAACCGCCCGCGGATTGTGTGCCAACATGAGACGAATTCCGCCATACACCATCACCAAGGTAAACACGGCACCGGCTACCTCTATCAGTATCGAAGTGGATCTCGACAAAAGATCCATCAAAGCAGTCGTTGGCACTTCGTCTCCTCCTTGCCCAAAGGCCTTATTTGAATCATTCGTCTCCCCTCACCACGGTCTCCTTTTGACGTCTTCCCGGTGTGAGGCACAAATCCATCTTACCGATCATGCATCCCAGGAAACCTGCCCAAGTTGAGTCCTAGGCGGTTTAGGTTTCATCGTCCAAAAATGTTGATGGGAATGGCATTCGAGGATGATCGACCAGGATCCGGCCTCATAAACCGATACAGAAGTTGGGTAACAAGGCAAGAGATCACACCCGTTTGTTTGGGATCAATGTCTTTAATCTAAGAGTCCGTCGGCCCAAAAACGCGGCCGACGGCGGAGAAAGTGATCGTCCCGGGGGGTCCTTGTTCTCGGAAACCCAACCCAGTTCTCAGTTCAAACGATGTTGGGAGGCTTTTTCATGCAGCGAAGGGCGATCCGCCTTTCGCCGTGCCAAGACCATGGCGGACTAACCCTGCGACAACCAGTGTCACCGTTAAGTCACTTTGGTGGGATTCTGTTATCGTCATTTTTTAAATGAAGGGATCTATGACAGTCCCTGTTATCGTCCAAGCAGGCGAACTCATCTACTCGGCGGCTCTTGTACCTACAGACGAGCAAAGTTTAGGGCAAGAACCTTTTGCGCTCCTTGCCCTAAACCAACAATATAGAAGGTATGCTTAACTCACCGGACGCAGATGGGTTATGACCAGCAGCGCGTTAATCGTGCTCAATTGCGGATCAGCTTAGGGGTCGCTAGCGGTTGGCCAACCCACGTAATGATTGGTCTGGTATTCGTTCCAAGCCGCACCTGACACCAAGCCGACAATCGGCACCTGAGAAAAGCTGATCTGCTCTGCTCTAGTTGGTCGACGATTTGGTGCTCTTTGGCTACATTGGTCGTAGCCGCCAGTTCCGCTATTAGCTTGTTAGCCGTAGGATTGTTGAAGCGTTCACTGTTCGCATTGAACGTCGTGGCCTGCCCCACGGATGCCGATTCTGCCGAGGACATAATATAGTCGTACACATAGTACGGATTGGATTCCGTCCATCCGTAGACCAACGCTACCGGATAATGGCCAGTCTCGACGTCGTTGTAATCGGTGGCAACCGATGGTGTCTCAGTGATCACTTTGATTCCCAGGTTACCTAATTCCTTCTGAATGATGGACATGTCCTGAATATAGTCGGTCCATCCGGTAGGACATTCCAGAGTGAACGTAAGCTTATTGCCGTTGGGGCCAATCAATTGCCCGTTTTTCTTATGGTAGCCGATCGAAGCCAATAGCGCTTGAGCCTTGCTCGGTGAATAAGCGTAGGCATACTTCTTGGCTAGGCTCTGGTCCAACCACCCCTTGTTCAATTCGGGGGGCAGAAGGATTCATTGGCCGGTGGCTCATAGCCGTATTCACCCTGCTTGTAGATCATTTCCTTGTTGATGGCATAATCCATCGCCTGACGGAACTTCACATTGTTAAACGGCGCCTCGGTCAGATTAACAGACAAAGCCGTCGGCGAGGACAGTGGAAACCAATAATGGTAGTCCTTGGGGTTATGGTCGATGTACGCCTTTTGAATGCCAGGCTCGAACAAAATGGCCTCATCGAACTTGCCTTCAGACATTTCCAAGCTGTGCAATTTACTGCGTTAGCGAGATAAAGTATGGTTCATCGATTGTCCGGCAATTGGGGAATATACCGTCGTCGCAATTGCGTGCGATAGTACGCTAAGGACCAGAGAGTGCACTGAGCGGGTACGGCGTTTCGGTCCGACAGCCCCGCCTTATGGGACGCCAGCTTAGAGAAGAGGCCACACTGTGCAACTTACTATGTTAGTGATCTAAAGTAGGGTTCAGCCGAATCTATGGGCAATGGGCAAGCCCTTCCTTATTGTGGAAGGAAGGGAGGAATGATCACATGCTTGCGCAGTTGACGATTAACATTATCGATCGCGATGGAATCGTAGCTGTGGATCCGATTGCCCTCGAGGTGGAATTGGCCGAGAACAGCGATCGGATTATCGACGCGGTGGAATAGGCGGTCTTAGATTGGAGAGAAGGAGCGACTCGCACCCTTACCACCACTTACTTGAACACGCTGTCCCTCAAGAAAGCCCGGCAAGCACAAGCTCAACTGGGGGGAAATCCGACCGTGAATACCACCCCTTACCGAGTCGACGGAGAAATCGGGCGCCTGACCTTTTCGACCTACGCGCTAACCTCGGGCTCCAACATCCTCTGGAACAGTGCCACCGATCTGTTCGCGGCCCTTGGGCCGCGGGAATACTATCGCACCGCTGGAATGACTGAACTCGTGCTCAGCACGAGCGAGGACATGTCGTATCGGAAGACGACCGCGCACCTCAATCGGGTCCGCCACGAGGAGGGCGACCCGACTCCGGTTAGGACAGTGGCCGCGATTGTGGAACGCGAGGGCACTCAGATGCAAGCAGAGATGCGGAAGCTGGCTAGCGAGGTATGGACCGCCCACGGCTTTTCCGAGGGCCAGCCC
>DAHXNH010000033.1 GCA_027365485.1 Clostridiales bacterium | reverse complement strand
CGGAAGCGCTTTTTTGTGTTTTCAACCCTAAACGCTGAGATCTCGAGGAATTGGCTGTCGTCCTAAGGGATCTCGCGGCGCCGGCAACCAAGCCCAGGCGGTGCAAGCCGTCTCACGCGATCAATACGGTTTGGTTAGGGGAAACACCGTAAACAAGTCTGCTCGCAGTAGACCTTCGCACAGTGCTTCAAGAGATAAAGTAATGGGATCATCTCAGCTTTTCTTCCAAAGAAACAAAGCGAGCGTGATCGGCAGTCAAAGCATGAAGAAATTCGCTCTCGAGCCTCCAGTTCGGACGGCAGATCACTCTTTTGGACGACACTCCGATCGATGGCCGAGCTTGACGTGCTAGCAATCGCGGTATCCGCCCGGGATACTCGAAGAATATCTACCTGGAGCACGGCCTAATCGTCATCTCTTGGAAGGGGATTTCAATACCGGTTCACCAAGGGATTCTTCGATCTCCGAACGTCGTCCCACCACCCAGCCTAGATGGTTTTTGCCGTACTCACGACGGTTTCGCACGAGTGAAAAGCATCCACATCCACATCCGCGTCCGGTCCCTGAAAGGATTGAGAGGATGGCAAGCGGTGAAGCCCCAGAAAGACTGTGTAGCCGTTATGGTGCAAAAACGCTCGAGGATGAGGTATCGTGGCCAGGAATGGGCCATCCGCGGGGATTAAGACACTGCCGGGCACGGTTTTGTTCAGAGAACGGGTGTGGCCCAGATCTGGGGGCAACCAGAGTGTGACGGGAATCACGAAATATCTTAAGGCTAGCTCAAGATTTCGGTCCAAACCCGTCCCCCGTCCGTCGTCCGCCACCAAGTGTTATTACACCGTAGCATCCCGTCGCGGGAATTGCCAAAATAGATCGAAACAGACGAGAAGGCGACGGTGGTCAACCTGGGCAGACGACGAATGGTCCAGTGGTGGCCTCCGTCGGTGGTCTTCCACAGGCTGAACGTAGGCAAGGGAGTGGGCATGTCTCGGCGGGGAGCCAACCTTTGGTCGGCTACTGCTAGATAGCCGACTTGGGCGCTTAAAAAGGAAAAGGACAGACCGTTGCCCCATTGTGGCGGCACCGTAAAGAGGAGAGGCCAAGTTTGGCCCTGGTCTCGGGTCTCATAGACACGGATCGGTTGACCGGGCATCGTGCCAACAGCGCCAAGCGCCACCCGGCGCGCTAAAATGGCCCCATCTCCCATACCCGACGGAACCCGTCGCGCGCTTTTCGCTGTCCAATGCGCACCGCCGTCATCGGTGATCGCCCCATAATAATGGCAGAGTTCTGAGCACGTGCCGCCAAGATTCAACAGTTCACCCTCCTTGGTCGAAAAGAATCGGACGATGGGGCTGTAACTCGTGCCAGTCGGGGTCCGCAATGCGACCGTCCAATGCTGTCCGCCGTCGGTGGTATGGAGCAACAGCGTTGAGGAGCTAGGCAAGGGTTGCCCCACTGCCCAACCATCGCGAACACTCAGAAAGGCAAGCGAAGAGGCCGACACCCCGTCCAGGGAGGTGACAATGTGCCAGCGCCGGCCTTGGTCAGTGGATTTTACAATGGCGTCCAGATTGGTCTGATCACCGGCCGCATAGAGTACTTGACTGCTGGCGTAGGTTAACGTGCCGGTGGGGATGGGGGCGGGAAAGACCTGAGTCCAGTCCTGCCCGTCGTCAAATGACATCATGACTGCGGAACTGGTGTCTGCCCAGAGTGTGCTCGGGGAGGCAAAGCCAAGGGCGTAGGCCCCGGTCTCGGGCCAACCGGCCGATTTGCTGAATCGGAGGCCGTGATCGCTGGTAACGAACAAGGTGGTGGCCGGCCACCCACAAGTGGAAGTCTGGATGGCGTCTTCGACGGCGGCGGACGAGCCTCGGCTGGCGAGGATGGGTCCGAATTGGCACGCAATGTTTACCATCGACAGCGCATGCCAACGCGCTCCACCGTCGTGGGTGATTAAGGATTGGGCAATGTCGCAACCGTTGGCGCAGGTTGCTAGAGCAAAGACGGAAGCAATTCCAGTGTGGTCCGAGGTCCAGACCAGGTCACCAGAAACGGGATTGCTTTTGCTGGGGCCAGCCTGATCCGAGGAATATTGAGCGATGGTCCCGATCTTTCGCCAAGTCAGGTGGGCTCGCGACTTGGAGTAGAGCCAGACGGTAAGCGGACCAGGCGAGGCAGAAACCACTTCTGCGGTAACCGACGAGCCCATCATGGACAAGGCTAGCACGGGCCCTGGAGCCTTCCAGACCGGGCTAAAGACGCCATGTTCTAGTCGGACGATGTGAGAGGTCGTGGCCGAAGACGCCGTTTCCACCAGCCACGGTTCTCCCTCGGGGCTAAGCGTCAAGTCGCTTGCGGTACCCTTGAAGTGTGCGCTTAAGGTCCAGGTGTGACCACCGTTCTGTGTACGATAAATGGTATCCGTGGTCGCATCCAACGCCCATCCGTTGTTGGCGTTGTGAAATGCGAGGCTTTGAAACACCCAGTTCGTTCGCTGAAAAATTCGCCGCCAAGCGTGTCCCCCATCCGTCGTGGCTTCCACAAACCCTACCCTGCGCCCCCCTTGGGCATCATTCCCGGCCATCCAGCCATCCTTGGCATTGGCAAACGTGGTTTGGTTGATCGACACGGCCGGTGATGGGTGGCCCAGGGGCCGCATTACGGCTGGCGAGGCTAGCACGATGGCTGGAGCTTTTGGCAGACCTGGATCCACGCTCAGTCGGTGATGAATGATTCCCCCAAAAAGCACCAGCAACAAAGCGACCATCAAAAGCCCCATCCACCGCATCCACCGTATCCTACGCATAGCATATGCTCCCACTTTCTTGATTGATCACGACCGCCAACGCTGACACCAACAAAAACGCCGTCCCGGCGGAGTAGGTTACTGACTAAACGCAAAGGGCCGAAAAAATTTCGTGATCGACCAACCCGGCTCAGCGTATATACGGTCTCGGCTCCCACAAGCGCTCTGCCAATCGGTGACGAAGATCTGGCGGGGGAGGGCAAACCGTCGGGTCTTTGATTGGCGCTGGTCACCATCCGCTGCTGGCACAGTGAGCCATTTCGGAACCCGTGTGCCCCCTTCAATGACAAAAACCTCTCAAGAGGTCGAGCGGGTGTTCAGGTCGCGGTGAGAATCGATAGAGCGACTCATGATCAGAAAATAAATGTTAGAATATTCGTTAGTCGGCAATGAATGCTTAGCCCTTTCCCATGCCTTAGACTGCATTGGTCACTGGGTCCACTTGGCGCGTGGTCCGTAGGGACTGGTAGCATTGGGTAATCGGCGGCCAAGGGTTTCATTGCTAGACTTCGGTCAACCATGAAAGAAAAAGACTTAGGGCGCAAGGTGTAGCTCCCAACGCATCCGATCTTAAACATCGTATCCGGTCGATTCGGGTAAAATGGGCGGCGAAACTGGGTTCGCCGGGCGGTTGATCCCCCCGGAACCACATGGCGATGGGATGGGTGTCTAGGGGTCTTTCGTCAGGCGACGAAGGACAGCGAAAAATATCGAAAGAGGAGAGAGTAAGGTTGCTCCGTCAAATAAACCGTAGAAAAAAGTGTATCCAGTCGGGGAATGGTCGGCCGCGCTGGCTGAGATGGGCAATGATCCCGTTGATGACGTCTTTCTTGCTCACGACAATGGCCATGGGAGATGGCACCTCGGCCTTGAGACTCGCGCCGAGGGCAGCGATCGGGCTTAACGTGAAGGCGGCCGCAGACGACCTTGACTTGTCGATGGCAGCGCACTTTGGCGAGTTTGCCTACACCAATGCTCGCGGCTTATGGGTGAGTACGACCACCGGAACGCTCGTGCATGTCACTGCCAATGCGTCCGCCGACGATCCCCAATGGTCCGCTAATGGACGCTATTTGGCCTATGCGACCTCGGGTACCTTTGGGGCGAATCCTCTCCTCCATCTCTATGATCGCTCTGCGAAGAAGGTCATTTTGACCCAAGCCGCCTACCGTTTTGCCTGGCGGCCGGGCCATGATCTTATCGCAGTCGTCGGAGCCACTGGCATCCAACTCATTGCGATTCATGATCGGAGTACGCGTCTCGTCAAAACTCTTGGGGGCGGCACCTTCGATGAATCTCACCTGATTTGGTCGACTCACGGCGTTCGCTTGGCATACGCCGTCACCCGAGGGAAAGTCGGGGAAAATCACCATGACGTGGTGAAAGAGATCCAATTCGGAAAAGACGGTGCGACGAAACCCTATACGCTCTTTACCTCGGTGGCTAATACGGGGATATGGCTGGCCGGATTTATTCCGGATTCGGCTAATATCTTATACTGGCCGGACGCTCAGTATTCCGCTTCCCTGATGGCCGATGGAGCTCCACTATATCTTTGGCTTCAAGCCACCAAGCAACGGACCAAATTTTCCTTGATGCTCCCGTTCGCTGATTATCTGAGCCTCGATTCCTCGGTCCAGTGGGCCTATATGGCTGGCGGCTTGAGAGTGATCTCCGGAGATAAATCGATCGTTCTCGTGACCCAGGGAACGAGTAAAAAGCTCTATACTCCTCAAGGCACCGAAGCTATCGAACCATCGTTGAATCCAAGCACCGGAGTCCTGGCTGCGGTGCTGGCTGAGAACAACGCGAATGCTGCCTGGGGGTTGTCGACGGCGTATCATCAATGGATGACGACCCGTCGCTTGGCTGTCTGGCAAGATGGCGCGTGGCATGTCTGGAAAAATGCGGGTACCGGGGTGACGGACCCGGTCTGGGCCGCGGATGGGCAAGGGTTGTTTTATTTGGCGCATAATCGGCTGTGGTTTCTTCACGGGCCGCGGACGGTGCCAATTGCGTTATTGGGGCCTATCGCTTCAAGCCAGGGATATTATGGGGAGATACTACGGTCTTCCCTATGGAGCCTATGGTCGAGGGAGAATTAAAAAGCCGGGAGTCCTCCTTAGGACTGGCTAGTCCCGGGCGATTGGTCGGGACTCGCCCGGACCCCTATAGGCAGGTTGGAGCAACTAGGAAACGTGATATTTAATAGAGCTTGGCATAATCTCTTCATGAAAGGATGCTGGATTTTGTCAATCTGTCAAGCTTTAGAGATGCTAAAAAATGTTATGCTAAGTCATGGGTATGGTGGGATAGCGCCACCGAGTGGATCGATGATCGATGATCTTTTGAGGGGTGTCAGCCCCGATTTTAGCGCATTGAGGATTCGTCATGGGATCGGGTCCGGTGGGTGGGCCGGGAGTGGTAGCAATCGATGGCACCACGTCTTTTAGGGTGCCAAGAAAAAAGACGCGTGTTGCCATCAGGCCACAAGACGCGGAATTACGACCGGCCCAAAGCCAGATAATCCAGAAAAATGGCTAGCTAGCGCCCCTTGGGCGCGAGGTCGTAAGGCCGGGTGTTTTGGTCGGATCGCAATCCGTCGAGTGGTATCGGATGGTTCGAGTTATCCGTGTCAGTTTATGCGCACGAACGAGTCGCGGTGCAACCGACAGCACTGGAGAGAAGCAGCCATCGATGAACGGAAAAAGGGGGCCAAAGTATTGATTAAGGCGATTATTTTTGATTTCGACGGCACAGTGATTGATACCGAAACCGTTTGGTATAGGGCCTTTCAAGAAGCATTTGAAGCGTACGGAGTGGATTTAACGGTTGAGATGTATGCCCCTTGTATCGGCACGGGCTATCAGGCATTTAATCCCTTTGAATACTTAGTGACCGACTTGCACTTGCCCATTGATCTCAAAGCGTTTCGAGCATCGGTGGAAGCCCGCCATGCCGAGTTGATGGCGGCTGAAAAAATGCGCGACGGTGTTCGCGAACATCTCGCCAAGGCGCGCAGTCAAGGCTTAAAAATCGGCATGGCATCGAGTTCGCCGCGGCAATGGGTGGAACACTTCATTGAAAGGCTCAACATTGACCACTACTTTGACTGCATTCGGACCGGCAGTGATGTCGCTCGGGTCAAGCCGCATCCAGAACTGTATCTTCAGACCCTGCAATGTTTAGAGGTCGATGCCAAAGAAGCGGTGGCTATCGAGGATTCACCCAATGGATCCAAGGCAGCGATGGCGGCGGGTATTTATTGCGTGACCGTGCCTAGCCTGATAACCAAAGCGTTGGATTTTGAACCGGTGAATTGCCGGTTGAATTCCTTAACCGACCTCGACTTCGACCGGTTGGTTCAGCAAGGGAGCCGCTCATGAAAGCGGTCCATTTTGGGGCGGGCAACATTGGCCGAGGCTTTATTGGATTGCTGCTGTCGCAATCTGGATACGATGTATTTTTTGTCACGCGCAATAAGAAAAAGATTGCTCTCTTGCAGCAACGCCGTCATTATCGGGTCACTTTGGCCGAGGCCAACGCGTCGCCGATTACCGTGCACAATGTGACTGCGGCCAGCATTGACGACTCCAGTGATATCGCCGACGCCGTGACCGAAGCGGATCTGGTGACCACGGCGGTCGGGGTCTACGCGCTAAAAGACATTGCCAAGTCGATTGCTAGGGGGATCGCTCAGAGGCTTAGACGAGAACCGCGGTCGCTCAATATTATTGCCTGCGAAAACATGGTGGGCGGCAGCAGCCAATTGAAAAAGTGGGTGTATTCGCACTTGACGGAAGCCGCCCGCCGAGATGCCGATCGCTATATCGCATTTCCCAATGCCGTGGTGGACCGGATAGTGCCCTTGCAACAACATGCGGATATTTTGTCGGTGACGGTGGAGCCGTTTGCCGAATGGGTGATTGATCGTTCCCAAGTGATCGAGAGAGCGCCCCAAATTCAAGGCGCGGTCTTTGTCGATTCGCTGGCTCCTTATATTGAACGCAAACTGTATACGCTGAACACAGGCCATTGCGCTGCCGCCTATTACGGGTATTTAGAGGGATACGACACGATTCATCAAGTCATGGAAAATTCCAAGACGCGAGAAAAAGTCGAAGCCGTGTTGCAAGAGACCGGCGCTATGCTTATCCAAAAGCACCATTTGGACGAAAGGTCGCACCAAGTGTACATGCGGAAAATCTTGCAACGGTTTTCGAATCCGAATTTAATGGACGCCGTCATCCGAGTGGGGCGTTCTCCGATACGCAAGGTTTCGGCGAGCGACCGTTTGGTTCGGCCCTTGTTGTTGGCCTACGATCTTGGCCTTGACACTCCCCACTTGGTGGCACTGATTGCGGCCGCTTTGTTATTTGACTATGAGGACGACGCCCAGGCGGTTCGACTGCAAACGACCATCCAACAACAGGGGATCGACCGGGTGTTGAGCGACATTGTTGGTATTCCGTCCGATCATCCCTTGCACGGCGCCATTCAGTCCGATTATTTGCGCATGAAGTCGACCTATGGTCGATAGCGCATCGCATCCCTGCGCATTGTTGAAGACGGTGGCTCAGGACCCCGACGGTCCCGGCTTTTCCGTCATCCATGGGCAATTTCGAAATGGAGCGGTTCAAAGGCCGAAGACGGACGACCGTGGCCGCCGGGCGTACGGGTTACCCGATTATCGGCTGGGAAAATACCCGGTCTGGGACCCGATCGACACGCTGACGGTCAATGCCGACTCCGTAGATCTCCTGATTTAGGCGTGATAGGCTGGGATCCGCGGCGGTGGCCAAAGATTCTAGCAATCGGCTGTCATCGCCATGGTTTAGACCGATTAAACGAGATGAATCGACTCGTGACGAGAGACCCGGGAACGGGAACCGAGGGTGGGTTAGATGATCGGGGCCCAACATCGGGTTGAACGAAATGGGGCAGAATGCTGACGTCATATGAATCGGGGGGAGGGCCTTGGCCTCGAGGTCAAAGGGAGTAGGCTAGCAAGTCGTTGGGCCCAGATCTCATCTCACGTTCATCTAAGCGCGGTATACTAACGCATGGAGAGAAACATTGGGCCTCGCTAGCCCGCTATGAGGTCGAGGAGTGGATGTGTGTGCCGGTTGGCAGTGCCGCCCTGTTAGGAATCATCCAAGGGTTTGCTGAGCTTTTCCCGTTTTCGAGTTTAGGATTATTGGTGATTTTGCCGCATTTGATTCATCTCAGCGTGCCCACGCATGGAGCGCGCTACCTGCCCTTTCTCGTCGCCCTTCATCTCGGTACGGCGATCGCACTGCTCTGGCTGTTTCGCCGGGAGTGGGTGGTGATGATCCGGGGATGGGTGCTCTGGTTGCGAGGGCAGCGCAGCCATGAGGGAAAAATGGCGTGGATGCTTATCTGGGCGACGATTCCGGCAGGTCTTGTCGGTTTGGCGCTTAAACATTCGATCGCCCATTTATTTTCCAAGCCCTTATTAGCTGCCCTCTTCCTGATTCTTAACGGGTTGCTGATGCTGCTCGGAGATCGTTGGCACAAACGCCAATCGACCTCCCGAGCGCTAGCGACGATGGACGCAAAAACTTCGGTAAAGATTGGTCTATTTCAGATTCTGGCGCTGATTCCTGGAATGTCGAGGTCGGGGGCCACCATTACAGCGGGCGTGGGACAAGGCTTATCTTTTGAAGATGCAGCCCATTTCAGTTTCTTGCTGGCCACTCCAATTATTTTCGCGGCAGCCTTGGTCGAATTGCCGAAATTAAGCGGAAGCAACGGTTCTCTTCTTGTTCCAGCGCTTTTGGGCGGTGTCATTGCTGGGATAACGGCCTATTTATCGGCTCGATTTTTGTTAGGGTATTTTCGGATGCACAATCTCTTCACGCTTGCGTTGATCTCCATGGGAGTTGGGGTTTTAGGGGTCGTACTCATCCACTAAGCGGTCTTAGGCTAGTGGATGCATAGGGTGAAAGTCGGAGCCATTCTCCGGCTTTTTGTGCGTTCGGAGAAGACGTTGAGACCTGGCTTTTGAGGGGGATCGGTAAAACCCTGAGCCTAAAGCGGAGAGCAGGTATTCAAGGGGCTGCGACAGGTTGATGTGAAGAGCGCGTGCGAGAGACGGCCATTTGCCAACCTGATCACGGTATCAGCATACGGTTTTAGGCGCTTAGCACCGCTCGGCTGTTGGGGCGAAAATCCAGATCGGGGGGAACGGAGAGGGCCTCGACGTCGGGCCGGCGCGGCGATTCCGAATACCGGCCAAAAAAAGCCGCCGAGCCTTTAGGCAACACCTCGCATTCGGGCTGGCGGAGAGTATGCCAAAGGGGCCGGTGAGCCTAAATCCCTAGGTCTCGAAGGGCCTCAGAATTGGTCCTGGATGGATCCGTATTTTGACGTGCCATGGCCGTTTGTGAGGGAGGCATCGGCGGGCTTCCAGCCGGTTGATGCCTCAGGGCTTCTACCGCCGCCAGCCCTGAGGTATGAATGAATGATACCCATCGATTCATGAGCAATTATCACTGCCCAGGCGTGGGCATGATTGATGGCTTCGAGAGAATCAGGTAACGATTTTTAGCCACGGTGATGAGTTGCTGCGAGATGGAGGGTTCCAAGGGGACAAGCGGGTTGCCTTCGATGGGATGCCACCCGAGTATGCAAGCGCTCAGCTAATGACCGCAAACCGATTCAGGCCTTCTGGCGCATCACCTGAATCCTATAATATCGAGAATCCGAACATTCGAACACCGCGGATCAAGTCCACTGACGATCGATGATTTGCCTGGAAGGGTCACGGCTTTTCTCGAGAGGTCGCGAGAGGGGTGGTACCGAGTGGACGATCGCTCCATTGATCCTCATGTGAGTCCGGTGTCTCATTTGATTTTTCAGCGTTTCGCATCCAAATCCTATCGGAATGCAAATAGGGCGTCAGGAACATTGCAATATGTGGGGTATCCGGGATCCGCGACCACCGGAGTATAGGACGTCCTCCGCTGCATATACTAAGGGAGTTATCGTTTCCAATTGGAGGGGAGCCGATGGTCAAAGAATGGGTGGTCGCCACGGATCACGTTTGGCTGGATGGTCTCGGAGAATTTTTAGCCGGCAGCGTATCCGGAGAGTGGCGTGAAGTGGTCTCTCCGGCCATTGTTGGCTATGTGCTCCATCGTCGTGGCGAGGTGGACCAAGCCATGCCGATCGCTCGCAGTATCAGTCGGTTTCTTTTGGATGAACGCGCAGAAATCTGGATAGGACAACTGCTGAGGAGGCGGTATCGCGATTTTGCGCGAGAGGCTCAAACCACGATCATCGACACCGCCGTCCATTCTCTCCATTCCGACCCGGAGCGTAATTCCGACCGACTCAATTTGGCCACTGCCGAACTCTTCCGTTTCCTAGTCGACCACGACGAGGTGGTCTTGGAGGGCGTCTGTTCGTTTTTGTGGCCCGAAATTGCTCAAGAGTTTGAAGAGGCGGTCGACCAAGCTGTCGATGACTTTCTGCTGGAAAAAGAGTACCATGACTTCGTCGGGCTATTACGGCGGTTAGTGACCAAAGCGAAGCATACCATTGCTAGGGCCCATGTCTTTTTTGGCGAAGACCGATTCTATGTCGAAGACGAGGAAGGCCGTAGGCTCGGTGAAGATATCTTAAACGACATGATGTCGGGCATTGCCTTAGAAAGCCAAACCTACGACGATCTATTGGTGAGCCTTTTGGTCACCTTGGCACCTAACACGGTGATCATCCATCGAAAAATGCCCGACAGTGAGGCGATGCGCACCATTCAAGCGGTGTTCGGAGAATGCATGACCTGTTGTCGGGGATGCCCGCGGTGTCTCAGCGGGACATGGCGGATTGACAACCCGGAACGAACTGGGCTATGATCGTTTTAGCATTGAAATGCCTTCTGAGGCTAAATATGGTAAGTGCGCGAAGAACGGACGAGTGACAAGGACAACCGCCAGAGAGGGTCTTCCCGTGGAAGCACGGGCTGGAAGAAGACCTAGGAGTATGGCTTTGTCGCCAACCATCCGGGAGCGTCCAGCGGAAAAGCTCGGCGGAAGAGCCCGATAACGCTCATACAAGCGAAGGAATCCTTCATGGTGGTGGAACCGCGGTGATAAGCCGCCCGCCAAGATGGGGTTTTTTTGTGTGTCAGATGGTGTGTGGCTCAGGTTGACTGGAGGAGGTCCGTATCGCGGTGGATCAAACGATTGAAGTGACCGTAGAAGGCAAGGCGGTAAAAGTTGCGGCAGGCACCAGACCATTGGACCTCAGCGGACAGCCAGAAGGGACTCTGGCTTGTGCCCTGAATGGGGAGACCATCGACCTCAAACGTCCCCTGACATCAGGTGGCCACATTGAGTATTTGACCTTCTCGACTAGCGCCGGACGCCGAGTGTTTCGGCATTCCAGCGCCCATTTATTGGCGCAGGCAGTCAAGCGGTTGTGGCCTCTGGCTAAGCTTGGCACCGGACCGGCGTTAGAAGATGGATTTTATTACGACATCTTACTGCCAGAACCATTGCAGGACGATGCCTTGGCGAAGATCGAACAGCTCATGGCGGATTTGGTCCGCGAAAATCTAGAGATTCAACGCCTGGAACTTAGCCGTGAGCAAGCTTTGGAGCTGTTTTCGGAGCGAGGAGAGTCCTTTAAGGTCGAAATTATCGATCGCATCCCGGAAGGGGCGACGATTTCTGCCTATCGCCAGGGAGAGTTCATCGATTTATGTTCAGGTCCGCACTTGCCATCCACCGGCCTTATCGGTGCGATTCGATTAACGAACGCTTCCGGGGCCTATTGGCGGGGGGTGGAATCGAATCCGATGCTGACCCGCATTTATGGCACCTCCTTTCCAGACGATCAGCAATTAGCCGAGTTTTTTGAACGGCAGGAAGAGGCCAAACGGCGAGACCATCGCAAGTTGGGTCGAGAATTAGATTTGGTAAGTTTTCATGAAGAAGCTCCAGGATTTCCGTTCTGGCATCCGAAAGGCCAGACGCTCTATCGCACCTTAGAAAACTATTCCCGAACGTTGCAGGAGCGTCGGGGATACCAAGAAGTGTCGACGCCGTGGATCTATCGCGTGGGCCTATGGCAAAAATCGGGACATTGGGATCATTATCGCGAAAATATTTTTGTGGTCGACCGCGAGGATGAATTGATGGGCCTAAAGCCCATGAATTGTCCGGGTCATGCCTTACTCTTTGGCTCCACCACGCGATCGTATCGCGATTTGCCCATGCGGGTGGCAGAATACGGGCCTTTGTCACGGTATGAACGTTCGGGAACCTTGCACGGCTTATTTCGAGTGCGCGGATTTCACCAAGATGATGCGCATTTGTTTGTCAGTGAGGACCAAATTGCCGAAGAAATGGAAGGCGTGTTGGAGTTGGTCGACATCGTCTATCGCGCCTTTGGCATGCCCTACGAAGTGGTCATATCGACACGGCCCGATGACTACATGGGCGAACTGGCTTTATGGGACAAGGCTGAAGCCGAACTGGAATCCGTGCTGATTACCCATCATCTCAAGTATCAGTTGAACCCTAAAGATGGGGCCTTTTATGGTCCGAAACTGGATTTTTACGCGGTCGACGCGTTGGGACGACGCTGGCAATGTGCTACCGTGCAGTTGGATTTTCAAACACCGGTGCAGTTTGACCTGAACTATATTGATCGAGAGGGGCAACCGCGCCGCCCGGTGATGATCCACCGGGCGATTATGGGTTCGCTTGAGAGATTTTTGGGTATTTTAATCGAGCATTATGCCGGTGCGTTCCCCATGTGGCTAGCCCCGGAACAGGTGCGTGTGATCCCCATTACCGATCATCAAGTAGCCTACGCGGAGACCATTCAGCAAGCTCTAATTGCTCGTAATCTTCGCGTGGTGGTGGATTCGAGCAACCAAAAGTTAGGATATAAGGTGCGGGCAGGCCAGTTGGCTAAGACTCCGATCATGCTGGTGGTTGGCGGTCGCGATCAGGACAATCAGACGGTATCCGTGCGCGATCGGGAATTGGGAGACCTGGGCGCACGACCGTGGCCCGCTTATGGCCACGAATTGGAAGCGATGGCAGCACTGCCGTTGCGGTAAGGGGTGGAAAACGACGCTTCCCACCCGAAGAGAAGGTCCGATGGGGGTCGAGATGGGACGTATCGCAAGATCGGACCTTCGGTTTGGGAAAAACGGTGGGGGGTTAGTACCACCTTTGGTTCAATAACAGACATTCGGATGAACGCAAGTAAAAGTGGGGGTGGCGTCATCGCCAGATCGCGCCCGGGCAAAATATTGGGTGGCGGGCACGAGTGTGAATGCCGGTAGACGTACTGAGATTCTTTTGAACCGTGAAATTCTTCCCGGCGCACGCGTTGGAACCAGCAAAGAGCGCTGGTCGAAAAACATCCGATAAGCGCGCCGGCAGGCACTGAGGCTTAGCATCATCCTGAGATGCCTTTCGCCCCAGAAACGTTCGACCACGGCGCTAATCCCACCGAGAGAACCGGCAGGATGGGGTGCCGTGGTCCGGCAATTTCGCCTGTACTGTCGTCCTCCGATTTCATCCAGGATGTAGATGCTGATCGGGGGAGCCGCCTGGCGAGAGCGTCATCTAGGCCATGGCCCGTTGAAGAAAATGGCCGACAGGGGTTTCGGTCAATGCGCTAGGCGGCGCGCGAATCATGGATTTCGCTTTTGGCGAACGCGGTAGTGCCGGGTCCCCATGACGAAACAAGGATTGAGACACCTAGAGCTTTGGGCGAAACTGGTATGGAAAGCTGTTGCAAGAAGTCTTCTTCCGGTTGGATAAAGCCCTGCGAGGATTTTTCCTCCGCGCCAAAGCCGGGAAACCGCCGGGATTGCCGCGCAACCTCCCAGCCCCCTTTTTCACGCTTAAATATTCGGGGATGTACATCCGAGTCGAAGGCAAAACCCTCATCTTGCCGAGATGCGGGAAAAGGAAAACCCAAAATGGTTCCCGATGTGCGGACCCAACTGACTCAAGCGCCTCTCACACCGTTTCGCGAAGTGAGTAGCACTCAGGACGGGAGCGGGCATTATGATGCGACCGTTCTCCAAGACGTTTTTGCGCCTCTTCGGGAGGCCGAAGATGATTCGGCCTGTGGCTTTCTTCAAAGAGATGCCGTTGTGGAACCGGACGTCGCCTGGTCCAGGGTGCGGGCTCGTAGGGGATCGCCACGAAAACTTTGCGAAAGAAATCCTCCAACGGTTCGTCGCTCGGCTAGAGCCGCGTCTCGCAGGAAGCCCGACGGTGTGCTGAGTCTTCGACCCGGGAATCTGAACCCCTTTAACTACGTTTAGGAAGGCAGGTATGGAGCATGCGTGCACATCATGAGGGAATCAGTCCACACCTTGCGAGCCTTTTGACCGGAATCTCTGAGGATAAATTGCCCTCACCGTTGACGGTAGCGGACCTCCCCAGTCGCTATGGGGTGGCAGTCGCCCATCACACCGATGAGATTCCGTTGGAGCATCCACGGAATTGGCATCGTCTTCAGTGCCGACGATGTGGCCAATGGGGCGATTATGGAGTGGGCTTAATCATGATTCCGCAACGCCCGAAACACCGCTCGGCCAAGCAAACACAGCCGGATAGGCTGGAAGGGGGCACCTTGTTTGCGGGCTGCACCGGATACTTTCGCTGCGAGCATTGTAACGGCGCCGATTGGGAATTGTCGAATGATCTAGAGCGGCCTACCGTGCTCGAGCGAATCACCGCAGCGGTTCTGCCTTTCGAGAAGAGAACCTTTGCCGTGGGTAAACTGACTACGCATGATGGATTTACGCCGCGCTGGGCGACGGAGGCCGAGGAGCATTTTTTGGACATCATGCAAAAAACCGGCGAAGACGCCTACCTATGGAATCGATTGGGAAACGTGTACCGAACCGGGGACAGACCCGAGTTGGCCATGGTCGCCTATGAACGGTCCTTGCTGTTGGATCCAGGGATGGTAGAATCTCTATTCTCGATAGGCCTGCTATTAATTGACATCGACCAACCCATAGCTGCAGGCCAGTATTTTCGCGACGCACTGTTTTATGCGCGGAATTATCATTGTATGCCACGGGAGAAACTTCGCGAATTGATATCGAAGATTGTAAAATACCTGTTAGCTTTGCACACGAAACATCCCGGCACCATTCCCCTGCCTCCCGTGGTTGAAGGCCTGGAGAGCTCGACCAAAAACGCTGCCCTAAAAGAGTTGCGTACGGGTTCGAACCGGCCCGAGACCTTAGGGCCTTTGGTCGACCTGTTGTTGGGAGCGAAGGCTGGAACTCCTGCTTCGCCTCGTAAGGGCCTATCTCCCGCTCTAAAAGTTGGACGTAATGATCCGTGCCCGTGCAACAGCGGCAAAAAGTATAAAAAATGCTGCGGGGCATAGGCATTGAGGCTAACAGGCAGCGCCGCGGGGTTCGGCTGCCAATGAGCGTCGGTTTCTGGATTGATCCCGGCCGTGCTATGCCAGAGAATGAAAATCCAAGAAGTTGTGTTAGTCGATTTCTTGCCGATTTTCGGATATTTCCCGGACCAATCTTCTCCTCGAAACACAGTCTGGACACTGACAGGCAGCCCTTGGGCGGTGAGCGCATCGGCACGATGATCAAGACTTTTACTCGGCGACCAGATTGCGATGGGAATGCCATGCCCGCGCATTCGCTTAGGCGAGAGGAGAATAGGGCCGACGGTTGGGTGGCCTCCGGGGTTTTTCTTCCGTGCTCGCGCGGGCACCAGTCGTGTCGCGGTTTTTAAAGCGGCTCCGTGGCCATTCGCCAGGTTATAGGCTCAAGACCAAACGGAGGAGCAGAGAACTTCGTCAGCCGGCGGCACCGCTGGTAGCAGCCTATGAGTCAAACCTGGCGACCGCAAGGGATAATTTGGGATGCAACCACTGATTTGATAAAATGAAACGAGTTCCATCGGTTAGGTAGACGCTTCGTCTTGGGCTTGTATTTGGGAGTTCTCTCGGTCGCTGATGGTAAAGTGGATTGATTGACGCAATCATTCGTCGCAGAGCGTGGCTAGGGATTGGACTGGCGATGCAATTGGGGAGGCGGTTCTTTGATGGAGGAAGAAAGGCACGCACATCATCACCATTCAGGGGGATGGACTCGAGAACAACTGGCCAATTTGGAACGTCCGGATCGTGAAACGATCATGCCCAAGGGTCCGGTTTTGAATGCGTTGCAAGTTCAACCGGGACACCGGGTCGCCGATGTGGGTGCCGGGCTAGGGTATTTTACGTTTCCGATGGCGATCGCGGTAGGAAACTCAGGGCGGGTCCTGGCGGTGGATCCCAGTGTTGATGCTTGCGAGGAAATGTCAAAACGGGCAGAGGACGATCGCTTGGACCATGTCGAAGTGATTCAACGACCGGCGGAAAATACCACCGTGGCTACGGAATCCGTGGACCGCATTTTATGGCATACGATGTATCACGATGTTCAAGATTTAGACGCGTCTATTGGTGAGATGATGAGGATTTTGAAACCTGGAGGCCGTTGGGTGGTGGTCGATTGGGTGAAAGACGACACGAAAATGGGCCCGCCGTTGAGCGTTCGCGTGTCGCCGGATGAAGCTGCGGAAGCGATTCAGCAGCGAGGCTTGAAGGTCGTAGAGCGATTTTCACCGGGTCCTGTAACCTGGGGTTTAGTGGTAGAAAAATCATAACCTAGGCCGTGGCTTCATCGGCCAGCGGATTATCTCTCTAAACCCATAAAGCGTGAGCGATTAGGGAAGAGGTAAGGGATGGCCGGGGATAGCGGGGAGTTCCCGAAATGGGTTGAGGAGCCACCGATGCCGTGCTGTTGGCGGCATCGGTGGCTTTGGGCAGATGACTTGGGTGATGGCGGCTTCGCCGTGGGCACCAGGGTTTTCGCGCTGGGGCGATGATGCCCGGTCCTTCCAAGCGAGAATTGACACCGTTTCGTCTGACGGCTCGTAGAGTAGCGTAAATGTCTTGAAATCCCGGATTGTTCTAACGGTGTCGCCAGATACATCGTTTTTTAGGGTGAGCGTCGCACCATGGGTTGGGGCGAATGCGATCGAGCCCAGTGGGTTTTGTGATAAACCGCCGATTCGATGGCGTTGGAGCGAAGATCCTCACCGGCAGTGACATTTTGAAGTTCTGGCATCGAGCGGTGGCATGCCTCGAATGTTCCATTGGATTTTTCCCCTCTCAGGGTTTTTCCAGAAAGTCTCGCCATAACGGCAGTGCTTCGATCACGGTGGGGGGCAAAGTGGCTTCGGGGAGCTTCTGCTGCCACCGCTCCCACCACGCCTTGGCTTTTTCTTCAGGAAAGTCCTCTATCCAATCTTTTAGTTCATAATCAAGTGACTGGAGTTCGTAGAGGCCTAAGAGGACTCCTTGCACGATAAGAAAAGCTTGATCGAGGCGATCCAGCGCGACTAGGCGGTCCATCTCGGCTTGCCACGGCGCTAGTGGTTCTGTAGAAAGCTCCCACGCGGCTTCGTCGGCGGACGTATAGCCGTACCGACTGGGGCCCGCTTTGCGATTTAAATCGTCCATGTCCAATGCAGTGATATTGGCGACAATATCATCTGCCACGTCGAGCGGTTCTACTTCCGTCAGTTGTTCTCGAGCGACGGTTTCTGCCTCCGCAGAAAGTTCTGGATGCGCCCTTAAGAGGGTAAGTAATACACGGTGTGCTTCTTCTGGCGTCAAGGACTGGATAAACGACAGATTAACGTCGTGAGATTGCATTGCAGATTCATCCTCCATTTTAGCATCGCCTGTCAGTTGGACCCATCGTTCTGCAATCAGAGATTTTGGCCAGCGCAGGTCGACATATTGGTGACCCGGACCCCATGCATGCCAGGACCGTGGGCCCACACCGATAAGCCTAACATACCTGCGCTAGCTCAGAGAGGCCAACCTACCGTGGTGTGAGAGCACGGATCCTGGTGAGCGCGGACGTAGATGGATGAGAGTCGAGTGAGGTTTTGTGGGCGATTGTGAGAACGGCTCCCTTTTTGATCGATGGGGCAATTCTTGGCCAACCGGGACATGGGGTGGATGGCTGAGCCAGCCAATGACGGTCCGTTTAGCGGAGAAATCATCCATTGCCTACGAGTACCGATGGGTAAAAAATAGACGAAACCAGGCACCCTTCTCTACGGTTGGTATGGGATCCGCTGATTTCCATCCCAGGAATCGGCACAAGTGCGGGTTTGATACTGCAATGCGACTCATTTTGGAATACCATAGAGAAGAGCCCGAATGTTGTGGTCCTAAAGGAGGAATGCTTGTCATGGAATCCCCTTCTTGGCTTCCCGATCTGTTGCAGATCCATCAAACCTATGCGGAGAAGGTCCTCCAGGCCCAAGCGCGTGAAGCTTTTGCCCTCGAGCAAATTGAAACGTTTGCTGCCTATTTTGCTGCGGGAACCGCAGAATATTTGACTCCTCATTCTATACCGCGAGCGCGAGCGAACTCGCGGTCGCAGGCGATTTGGGTGGGCTATTCGCGATCGACGACTCCGGTGGTGGTGTCGATCCACCATACCGATACCGCGTCCACCTTATGCTTAGAGGTCGACGAACGACGCTTATGGACCTATTCGGTCACCCGTTGTGAGCCAGTCGACTTTACTCCCGCAATCGAGGCCTTCAAGCGATGGATGCAGGCCCAACCGCTGGCATCCTCTCAGCCACCTGCGAGCGGTGGTCGCTTGAGAGCCTATCTACGGCGTACTAGACTGGTCCGATGGCATCGAGAACGGCGCGCCCACGTAGGATTACCCATTGGCCTAGTCACCGCTACGGTTACGGTCGCGGTGTTGTATTTCGCTGCCTGGGCAGCGATGATTAGTAGTCCGCCCGCTGCGCCGTCGTTTTATCCTAATTTTGTCAGTATGCAGTCCAATATTAGCGCTCAGCAGTGGGCGTCGCTAAAAACTATGCACATCACGCCTACGGCTTCGCTGGGTTCTGTCTTACCGTTCTTAGCTCAAGAGGATGCCGGCATCCTTGGGCAACCGGTAACCATACAGACATTTGATCACACGTTGGTGGTTTCGGTTCCGATGCAGCGGCATGATACGTTCTGGGTTTTTCGTGAACAGGGGCAAAATCTGATTCCGGCCAATTCCGCTGCGAGGCAACTGGCTCGCCATCCGCGACTTACTGTCGACACATTGTTGGGGGAACTTGATACGGTCCGCAGTTGACGCCATCAGTCGGTAGCGTGGACCATAGCCTAAAGACGATGCTTGGCCCCTTTGGGCAAGGCGGCGGTACTTCGCGGGATGAGCCAGCGTGCTCGGGCGGAGCTTCTGATGAGAGAATGAGGAAAAGTGGCGCATGCGATCTGTGGTCGCGCTCAGATGCGGCACGGCAGTTCACTCTAAATAAAAATCTGGAGCGTATAAAAAATCATCGCGCACACCGCTAAGATTAACAAGATATCCCAAAAGATCGGATGATGGCGTTTTCTCGATGGATGATGTTTTTTTGCCATAACCATACCTCCGCTGATTATTATACTGCCATTGGATCCAAAGCAGCGATATCGGAGCAGATCGCATCATAAGTGAGTCAGGATGCAGAACCATGCTGCCAGATTAAGGAGCTTCCATCCCTCATGTTCGTCAAACATTGTAGGCAATGTGGCCGGATGCGTCATGGTGTCTTGGATCGACGCATCCTAAAATTGCGTCGGTCCCAAGACATCCCTTTATGTTGATGCTCCCTAGTGACAGGATGGTTTGATGAGGCGTGCGCCAGATCGGGTTGCAAATTACGGGATTACTAGCACGGGAACCGCGCTTTTGGCCACAACCGATTGAGAAACACTTCCCAGCACCCAGCGTTCAAGGCGGCTTAATCCTCGTCGGCCCACGACGACAAGGGTCGGCTCGATCTCGTCGATGGCGGCTAAAATTCCATCGACCACGTGCCCTCGACCCCCTTGTACGCGTCCCTCTACCTCGGCGAATCCATGCAAACGGCCGATGGTCGCGTTTAACTGGTCGTGGGCGGCGGTCCAATGGGACGCATAGCTTTCCCCGGGTGTGCGGCTAGGTGGTGGCACAATCATCCACATTCCCCCAATCCCACTACTAATCATTCCCGGGGCGATGCCTTGGCCTGTCGTCTCCACCCCACCAGAGACTGCGGGCATGGCCCCCGGGCTGTCTCCGGCAATCCCACTGGTCATGGGCATAGAGGTATCCTGCGGTTCCGCGGCTACCGTAATCACGACTACCTTGTGTTCGGGTGAACACCAATGTTGCTGCACCCAGTCGGCTGCTTCTAATGCGCCGGCACTTCCATCACTCGCTAACAGTAACGTGTCGTTGACCATGATATTTTTGCCTCCTAATTTTCAGTGCGCTAACTCCATGACCGCTTTAGTATGGCACCAATTAAGCGCCTGGGTCGAGTTCCTCGACCATCACGCGGGGATGCCGCATCCACCCCAGTACCAGATACAGGCATATCCGCAGTCGATCGATCTCTATGCCGCAGGAGCGGGGCATCGACCCCTCAGATCTGCATTTCCTAAGCGGATGAGACCTCTTTTTCAGAAACAGGTTTGATGCCATCAAAGTATTTCGAAATCCTGCACAGGTTTCGATGGGTGAACCAAGATTTCGTTTCGACCATGTTCTCTCGGGCTCTGGCGTTGGCCGATGCCGCCCATCGACTAGGTTTAGGCGCCGGGTTGTCGGGAGGTGAGGCTTTGACCGTGCGTGCCAGAGGACGCCCTGGGCTACCCAAACGCCCCCGTGCTTCCACTTTTAAGGTCTGGGGGCGGCTTTAACCTTCTGGCCATGATTCCATAAAATCCCGTCCCGGCTACGCTTGAGCTTTGGGCGAAGACAAAGGCACGGCCAGCATTTTCGTCGGGTTGGGTCAATCGAGGCTCGGGCCGGGTGTTTTCTGATCAGCTTTCAGGGAAAGCAGGGCGTTCCTGGTTCTTGGATCCATGATGTCTCCGATGAATCGCGCCTCAGGTTCGAACGGAGTCGGAATGAGCATCCTTGTGCTCCGGGCGAGACGCGTCGGCTGCTACTTGACTGCGGCACCCGAGTGGGTTAGGTTGATCCCAGGTGGAATCTGGCCGCAATGTGGGTCAAGCCACTGAAAGGCTTGCTCTTTTGGCTTAAATGGCCTGTCCGCATCCAAACGTTTATTGCCGGGGGTACGGTGGAGGCGCATAGCGACCCCATCTTGGAAAGGCAAGGAATCCGACTGACCGATATCGGCCAGTCACGGGGCGCACACGGTTTTACTTCGGAGTCGAAAAGTGTGTGCTGGGTTGGGAGCGAATCGCGCTGAATACTCTAAGCTAAGGCCGCTGGAAAGAGGCAGTAGGACATATGACGGTGAAAAATGTAACTGAGAAAAAGACTTCGTCCATACGCCAGAAGGGCAAAATCGACCCGAAGGCAGCCGACCCACCATAGGTCGTGGCGCACTACCCTCAGATGGATGCTCGCTGGAGGTCATTCTTTGAACGGTTTACCGAAAGCTATCGGCATGGGCAACCGGTGAAAACCGCGGGGGCTGGCTGAGGCTGGGAGGAATGGGTCTGAAAACAAGGGTTGGGCTCAAGGCTTCGGAGGCCCTCAGTCGAGATGGGAAAGTGCGATCGAGCCCAGTCGGTTTTGTGATAAATCGGGGATCTGCGCGTTCGTAGCCTTGACTAGGGGGGTAGAAACTGCTCGCTAACTCTTTAGCAGTTATAGACAAACGTAATCTTTTTGTCTATAATATGGCCGTGAAGGTAAGTATTGGGAAAGCAGCAAAAGAGTTAGGCATACATCCCCAGACGTTGCGTCGATGGGAAAAAGCCGGGAAGATCGAAGCGGAGCGGACCCCCACGGGTCGCCGAATGTACGACCTCGCCAAATTGCGTGGACTTGTTCCCCGAACGGCTCCCTCATCCAGGGCTACCCTCGTGTACGCCAGGGTATCTAGCCCCGATCAAAAAGAAGACTTGGTCAGGCAAGTCGCTCTGCTTGAATCCTTTTGCGCGGCCAACGGCTGGACCTTTGAGACGGT
>DAHXNH010000029.1 GCA_027365485.1 Clostridiales bacterium | reverse complement strand
GGGCACGGGGTGGTCCCGAGCACACGGTGACCTTAGCCTTTTTGACCTATGGCTTGGTGTGGCTGTGGTACCTGTTGACTCAAGGCGACCAGCCGACCGTCACGAAACAGCCGTGGTATTCTCGCAAGGAACACCCCTCGTCTTTGGACGCCCTAGCCACCCTGCGCACGATGGTGTGGACAGACCGAATTTTGGGGGAAACGGAACCAGACGCCATATCCTCAAAAATTACCCCGGAAATTCTCCGGATCTTATCGGAAGCAGGATGATCCGCATCGGTCTTCGAAAAAAACCGCAAACTCCACCAACTGAAACACATCAATTATTTTAACCTTTTTAATCCTAACATGAATTGAGACTGAAATTCGGGTCGTGCTCTGGCTGTTTTCGTTGAAGCGCTTTACATCCCGAACACCGCAACACCCGCTGTCGTGGGCTTGCCGGATATTCCGTGCCACAGTCTTGGCACGTGGCCACCACCACCAACGTCATCCTGGCCAACACGTTCAACGGGTCCACCCAGGTCTTCCACTCTACTCGGCTTGTCTCATGCGTAGATATGGCCCGCCCCCTCGACTGAGCCTACCACTCGTGTAGTACAGGAAACCTGGCTAATATCCAGTTAACTCCGTCGGCAGATCGGTTATCTTGCCAGTCCACAGCCCTTCGATGGCACTCGCAAACGAGCGATAGCCGGCGGCAATCCATTCCGTCGCAGGCGCGGTCTCGATCATTGCGGGACCCGCAATCCGACGATCTGAATGGCCCTCCCGGTCCGAATGCGCACCGTGATTTGGTGATAGGGTCGGTCAAGATTCCACAACAGATCCATGGTGTCTTCCATGGCCATTAGCGCCTCCATCGTTAGCGAGTCACACGGGGAGTCACGGCAAATGCCCGCCGTCGGATACCGCTAGGATACCGTAGGCAGGAATCCTGAGGAGAGGGGTGTCGAAAGGGCCCTGAGTCCCATTGTAAAGCCTCTCAGACCCGTCAGCGTGACGCCAGATCCGACGGGTCGGAGCGAGCTTCCGTTTGTCGAATCCGCCAGGTGACGCGGCGTCGGCCCTGTACATCCACAGTCCACCATTTGACCCAAGGACTGTCCGCGTCTTCTCACTCTGAATGCCAGCGTTCGATCGAGGCCACAAGTGTATCCTGAACGCCTTGAGCCCAGAGCAGGGTTTCGAGGGCGTCTCCCGTCTATCGGTCTTGGCAGAACATGGGCCCGCTCCTTCAACCGTAATCCTTCGACAGCGGTTGACGGCATTCCTGGTATCCTTAGGGCAAAGGTTCGGACCATCGCTGGGTTTTTGTGCCCAGCTGGCAGGATGTCTCGTGGCGATCGCGAAGGACTGCCGCGGTGACACACAACATAGCCAGATTGCCATCAGGGAGATGACGGAGAGTGTCCGACGAAACGCATCTATTTACCGACGCGGATCTGACCGACGATCAGGCCATTGCACTTGGACGAAAAATCGAGGACCGGTTGTTGGCGTTTTGGGATAATATTGTGATGTCGGCGTTTCCAATGAATACGAATGGATTTACCGAGGGGCGGTGGAGGAGTACCAAGCATTCAAATCTTCGGGGAGCCATCAGATTGCGTTCCCAGGCTGGACGGCGTTACCCAGCCTCTTTGTCTACGCGCGGGGCGAGATCGTCTATGATGCTCAACTGGAAATCGCGTTGCTCGTATTTCCTGGCCTGTTTCTCAGCGCAGCGACCATGGAGGGTCCCTTTGTCCTACCGCCAGAAGACTCCGAGTTCGGGTTGTTGACGTACGCCTATCATCGGGCTCAAGCGTGGCACAGTGCTGAGACCTTTTCTTAGGAAGCGTAGGCCCTTGCGGCGTAAGGTTCGGACCCTATCGTCGTCCGGCCAAAGGGTCCGTGTCGATGACAGTCCGCCTAACGACCCGGTCATCTACGCCCCTCCGTCTGGGGCCACTCCGAGGAATCACGCGCCGCGTCGTGTGCGGACCGTGGAGAGGGGGAAGGGAGATAAGACGAAGAGATGACAAGCGGGGTCTGACGCGCTACGGGCCGATGCAGCCCTTGCGAGATGCACTTCACTATCCCGACCCTAAGCCTCACGAAGGACCGAGGAGTGACCCTTGATACTCCTGTCGTGGGATTCGCAAGACACCGTGCTCGGTGGCGCGAAGCTACCTTTTCAAAATGGAGAGCCAGTTTTGGGGAAATCCGAGTCGAGAGATATCGACGTCCTCTTGATACTGGTCGATGAGGGATTGGAGATTTAACAGGAACGTGTTATTCCATTCGGTGATCGGTTCAAAGAGGCGTTTACAAATAAAAGCAGCCGCAAACAAACGGTCATTGTTTAGGTCGCTGTCACTGAATAACAGGGGCTTTATTTTCAGCTCTTTGTCGTATAGGCGAGTGTAGTGCGCACACATATTTCGAACGTACACCAAACATTCCAGCCAGCTGCCTAAGTATTGATGAGGGATTTTATAAACCCCTTTCGCAATGGCTGAACGGTCCGGGCCGTGCATGTTCATGTAGAATTTCGAGAGTGTCCCGAATGACATGACCTCGACGGCCACCCATATCGGGAAGTGACCTTGGTACTTTTCAAAGTGATGGACTGCGAATAATTCTCGATGCTTATGGGCATCTTTTAAAGCGCTTTGGATGGACTCGAGAAACTTTTGGTGCACCCTCTCGTTTCTAAAGTATGCCGGTTCTAAGTACCCTAATCCGCCGTATTTATGGGCAAAGTAGTAACTAATTTGGGTCCGCAATCGAATCTCGACGGATTCGAGCATCCCAATGAGCAGATTGCGGAGCTTTCGGTCAAACTCGTAGATCTGAACAACACGCTCGAAGGATGTGCCGGCGAGATAGGTATTGTCCGGGGTTTTGAACGGCAACAAATAGCCCGTGAAGCGATAGTAATTAAGATTCATCAGGATAGATAAGGCAAACCGAGGATCCTTCACGGTGACATGGCGTTGCGTCAAGAGAGCGAGTTGGTCTTGAAACGTGGTCGGTGGTTTATTCGGAGACGAGTCCACTGCGTCACCTCGGTCTAGATAAGCAACTGGCCTACCTTGGTCCGCTTCTTCGAGAGGCGTGGTAGGCTCTGTTAATCTGAGGATACGAACTGTTGCGCGAACCGTCAATACCCCCCCGCGAATTAATCAACGCACCTCAGGGAGCAGGAGTCGCGTTCTTCCTCGTGGACGGTGCACTCGCCGTGAGTCAAAGACACCTAGCCCGTCGTCGCAAACAAGACTTGCACGGTGGTCCCCACTTGGTTCGCATTTTACGGGCCGTTGTATGGCTCCTGCGTCTCCGACTGGATGGGGCCAACGGTCGTTCCCATCGCCTTGGCCGCCACGGTTGCTTCTTTGGTGGCCGCAACGATGGCCTCTTCGATCCCCGTCGTGTGGGAGTTTGTAGGCGAGGTGACGGGATTGGCGTACAGGTAGTAATTACCGTGACCTGCATAGGGGGCCAGGGAGGATTCGATGGCCGAGAATATCGCATTGGATTGGGTCAGCGCGGCATTGATCACCGCCCCCTTGGGGTTCTTTCCTCCATTCATGGACAGATTGTGGCTGTTCACGCTGATTAGGCGCGTAGGCACCCCGGATTTCTCTGCAGTTGCCTCAACGGCGGCCGTTTCTACGTTTAACTCCGCAAGGGCCTTCGCCGCAGTCGTGAAGGTGTTGACATTCAGGTTGACGGTAATCTGAGAGACC
>DAHXNH010000371.1 GCA_027365485.1 Clostridiales bacterium | reverse complement strand
AATGACCGATTTTCCCCAAAAGATCGAATAATAGTAGAAATATTCAAGCCAAGGATTATCGCCGTCGCTGACGTTCAAAGTCCTTCGCCGTTTTGGCCCAAAGCCGTTCGGCTTTTAGATGCTGTGCCAAAGTCCTGCGAGCACCACGCGTACTGCTGCGTGCCCGCTCAGTCGATTTTCGGTCGTTCGCTGGCCACCTAAGATGGGTGGGTCTCCGAAGCTTTCGGCTTTCTCAGAGGCGCCATCACGCCTAAGGCCAGAAATGTTCCTGCCACGATTTCCACGACCCCTAGCAACATCCGCGGAGCGCTTAGATTGACAAATCCCAAGCTTAATGTGCCAAACCCGATGATCCCCAAGCCACTCCCCAGACTCATCCGCAAAAGCACCCATAATCGCTTACTTGGCACTTGGCGTTCCCCCCGTCGGACTTGCATGATCCTCTTGGCCTTGTTGGCGATAAAACTCTTTCCAAATCAGGCGATGCACCCCGAGGTATCGCGGCAAGCGATTCCATCCAGGAATCCACGGCGTCAACGCCAGCGCCAGCCAGAACAAAAAGCCGATACCGAGCGCGAGCGCATCCGCCGCTTTCGCATTGGCGACGAAGCCCCATTGATAGATCCAGGTGGGAATCGTCATCCACCAGGCTCCAGGATAGCCGTTGACCGCCGGGTGGATAAGCCCCCAATTGCCGCCAGCCATACTTTGAGTCGCCGGATCATCTTGCAGCGGAGCCCCCTGTAAGAAGAGCAGATAGTTTTGGTTATCAAACCGCGTAATCACTGAGCCATTGCGAATCAATGCGCCCGACATCAGGCCGCTTTTCCCTAAAGCCAGAGTTTCATTCATCAGCGCCGGCAGTGGCCCGTAATTGCCTTTGGCGGTCACGACCACGCCGTTTTGATAGACTCCCTTGGCCAGCGCAGCCGTGTAGGCCGACTCCCATCGGGTTTGTTGAGCCCGGCTGGCTCGTTCAAACGTCCGGAGATTGGGCGTGATGCTGGGGTTAATCGAAGCCGCCATGGCCAGCGGCTTTAAGATGAAGTCCGTCTCCGCATTCAACGGATGAATAATCCCCGCCATCTTCTGGAGGACGCTTTCCACGCTGCCCGTCCCGTGGTTATAGGGCGGTCCGTAATTGGCGATCTGTCCCGTCCCGTCTAGCGCGCGAAGTGCCATCTGTTCAAACGGCACCGGATTGGCGCTGGCATAGCCCTTAATCGTCAGCGGTTGTTTCTCGGGCAGATTAAAAAAGATGGAAGCCAACAAGACCACCACTATCACCACCACTAAGGTAGAAAAGAGATGCTTGACGAAGTCCTCCGATACCATCCGGTAGTGTTTGACCACATCCGTTCGGGGATTCATAATTCATCATTTCCTTTGAGCGACACAGATTTCAGATCGGGATACGGCGGCACCACACTCTTCATCCGAACCAGCGTAATATGCAACCCAATGACCACGGTTAACGTCAAGGGCAACACGACGATGTGCATCCCCATCATCTGACCCGCATTGGTCAGGTTGACCCATCCCAGACCCATCGCGTTGAGCCCGTCTTTGGCCTGAACCGCATTCCACTCGGAATACAAATCGCCATTAATGAGAAATCCGGTAAAGGCCGTAGGAATAGCAATCAAGAACGCCACCGCGCCAAGCAGCCAAGTCATCCCTCGACCGCCGCGCCAGGAACCGGTGAAGAAGACTCGCGCAAGATGCAGCATCATAAAGAAAAAAAAAGCTTGCACGGACCAAAAGTGCGTCGCCGCCACAAACCGCATGGCCGCATTCGCGGTCCAGCTGGCGGGACCATTCATCGCTAGTAAAATACCCGAAAGGCACAAAACCACAAAGCTTGACGCCGTCAGCGAGCCCAACATATACATAAATCCTTGGGCATACTCCGGCATTTCAGTGGGCAACCAGGTGTCGGCCGACAACACCTGACCGAGCATACGTTTGGACTCGACCGTCCAATTAGCCAAAGAAATCATCCCCCTAACATAAGACCGTCTTTAAGAGTTAGTGATGCCGACGGGTCGGCATCACTAATCCGACGACAAATGTCAGCAAAAACAGGCCTTCGACGATAAAATTTCCCGAGCCGGGTGACATCGCTCCACCTCCTTTCGGATCTCATTTATCCTGACCTCTATGCTCGGCCAATGGTCGGATCGTCCATAGATCAGCGGTCATGTACTCCTAAGTTTCGCCCCCATGGGAATGTGGGTCGAGGTGACGATTTCGGCAGCTCCGAAGCGAAGACTGGGTTTGGTGACGGTCAGAGACGGTTTGGCTGGGGCGCGGCGAGTGGACTCGTGAGCGTCCTTGCGAGCCGCTCGGAACGCACTATCCTGATGGGGCGCGGAGCCTAAAGATTTCATGACGGCGTCAGTGATGCTATAGGCGCTAACCCTTGCGGAGGGACCGGAGGCGTCGACTACAGGGGGTTGTCCCGCCGCAAATCCCGGAGTTACCGGCAGGATGCCCAATACCACGAGACTGCTGGTCGTGAGCGCAGACCCTGCTAGGGCCAGAGTAAGTCGAGACAAATCCACCACTCCTTTGATCGTATATCTTTGATCCATGAGCCAGCCTCAGGAAAAAACAATCTACGATCTCGCGACCCGAAGGCTTCATCGGTGTTTTTTGAACCGACCTCCTTTCTGTGTGGGGTCGGTTCAAGAATTCGGTTGGGAAAGCCGGAGGAATTTTTCGCGGTTTAAACAGCCAAGATGATCATACCACATTTTGATCATATGTAAACATATTATTCCGAGTTATGACAAGAATATGGAACATAGCCATGATTCAATCGACCCGCCTCCAGGCCAAGCGTTCGTCACCCGATGCGGCTGGCGTCAGCTTCCATACTTACTTGAGTTTCGGTGCGCCAAGATAAGCTGACCGTTTCGAGCCGGTGTAATTTCGGTCTCCGCAAGGACTAGCCCTCCACGGAGAATCGAGTTTTGGGTCGTGCCGCGTGAGCGGTGGGACTAAGCGTAAACAGAGCGACGACCAGGCCATCACCCCTCGGGGTGAAGCGACCCTACTTCGTTAAAGTATAGTCCGAGGGCCGACCGGGTCGAAACTCCGGGAAGGCAACAAGTAGGGGTGCGTTAACGGTGAGTGCCCTGGAGACCTCGGCGGCGTCGAAGAGCATGGCATGGCGGAAAGCGAAACGGGCCAGAACTTGGGAGGGCTCCAGGGGTCGCGGAAACCGCGTACCCAGCAACCAACAGGCGAGTGCCGAAGGACTGGGAATGCCCCCGGAGCAATCGGAGAACGCCATAGTACTCCGAGCACGGGAAAGCCGTGTACATGGGGAAGGGCGTTCCGGCTTTCAGGCGTCTAAGGACTAGCGAAAAAATAACTTGCACAAGTTCTAAACACAAACGACCGATCGCCAGCAGTTACCCGAACGAATCGTTCAACTTAATTTTTCGTGAGTCCTTAGGTGACCCATATCCTGCGATAGCCGACGGAATGGTGGACGAACAAGCTCGAAGTGTTCGTTGCGGCTACGTGCCTTTTGGTTCAAGCGTGTCAGGGCAATTTCGCTTGGTGTTAGTAACCGAGTTTATCTGGGTTTGACGGTCATTCACCATGCACTTCCGGCCTAGCTCCGGCCAGAATTCGCCCTATCTGGCGCGGCTACATTGTCCCGTGGGCTTCACAAGGCCTCGTTACCAAAGCCCCGTGCCACGGTAGGCCCGCACTCACCATTCAGAGTGGGTGGATTCTAACCAGATGACTTTGAGCACCCTCGTGTCGCAATCGAGTGTCTAACTTGTCCCTTGGTGCGAGCGCCAAACATCCCGAAATCCTTCTTTGCACTCACCTGTCCCACGTCAGCGTCCTTTCAGGTCGGACCGAAGTCCGTATCCGGCCAGTTGCTCAAAGACCTCGACGGAGGGTCAAGGCGCTCCTTTGGGATTCCTGTTGCCTTAACGACGGCCGGCGTTTGCTTCTTGGGTCATCTTGTCCCCTAGGCGGAATTAGGCGCCGCTTGCGCGGTGCCGACCCAGGGATGGTGCCCTGGGACCCCTAGGGATTGCCACGTTACCCACGGTGGAGAAACGACCGGGGTGGGTGCCTCCTGTACCCCGGGGACGACGGTGCTCCTTCGGGCTGACCGAGCCTCTCCAGCCCGCGTTTGCCGCCTTGCAACGGCTGGGCCCTGTCCCCCAACTGAAATGCCCATCGATGAGGGTCAATATCACGGAACATCAACGGAGGTGCACTTGCGTTCACCCGTCCGGTCTACCTCGGTGCCCGTAGACCTGGGATGGTACCAGGTCCCTTTGGCAGTGCCCTTGAGCTTCGCACCGCACCGTTACCGGTACCGGTACCGCACGTCAAGGCGAGGTCAGATTCTTTGAGCACAAACCTGGAGCGCGCACCTGAAATATTCCAGGACTCCAATCTACGCGCCCACTCCATCCGTGAACCCTCGTGTCGCTCCGCCCGATTATTGGTATACGGTACCCGAAAGTCCTGCATGAATCGCAGCGTATCGTCTTGATACCGGTCCAGGCGTTGCAGTAGATTGCGCGCTCGGGTTGGTTTCACCGAGCCTTTGACCTTGACGCCCTCTGGCGCCTTTTTCCGAGGATTCTGGGCTAACCCGGCGTCGACAATTTCGGGGTAGCGGGCCGTGAAGTCCTGGATCTGGGCCGGGGTCAGTGCATCACGGCCTGCCGCGAAAGTCCTCGGCGAAGTCCAAGGAGGGCACTTTCTCGCGCTTTTTTGATGGTATGGAGATGGGTGCTGAGATCATGATCCAAGGTTTGGTGATCATGGTCGATAATGCCTTGGAGTTCGCGCTCATGGTGTTGGTTGCAGAGCCCGTCCTTGGACAACCGGTACTTCCGATAAGGCGCCCAGCCATCATGCAACGCGGTGCCAAGATAGTGAGGCAAAATCCCCATCGC
>DAHXNH010000418.1 GCA_027365485.1 Clostridiales bacterium | reverse complement strand
CGAATTTAAGCAAGCCATTGATGACTGTTTAACGAAGACGGCAACCGACTACAAGCCGCAACTCGATACCTTGTTAACCTTGAATTTTCAACACTTTAAGGCCAGCTAAAACGCAAAGTTTGACCCGCGCGCAGTATAATTGTATCCGCTCCAACTCGTGGCGGCATCTTGAATTTCATTGAACTCGCTGGTCGTTTCCGTAGACGGTAACGTAGACATTCATCCATCCTCATCCGGGAGTGTCATTTGCCCGAAGTCTATCAATTTTTCAACACGCTTGCTAACGGAGCGCACTGCCTTGGTTAGTTTTTTATCCTCTCTGCCCTCGTTTGTCAGACGCATTGCGGGTCGTTCCCGCACTATTTAAAGAAAGGCAGCGCCACGAATGCTTCAGCATCCAAAACGTTCTTCCGAGCAGTTCTATTAGTGACTGTGATATCCCGCACATAATCAGCGCATTCGCGGTTCCTCCGAAGGCGTAGCAAAGTTAGCCCGGCTGCCAGTTGCTCCGAGGACCGCGAGGTTTCGTGCAACCAACGGACCAGGTCACCATGGCGAACACGTTCGTCACCGCGACAACGCTGTTATGAATAGTCGACGTAGTAACGATGTAGCCGCCTAGTAGTACGTGTTTTCGATTAGTTTTTCGAGAGAATTAGGGAAACTCGTCAGACAGTCTAGAGACGATAGATATGTTATGCGTATTTCTCACAGTGCTAGTAGCGTACAACGGCAAATACCTATAATACTCCTATGCAATCGTTGCCTGGTCAATTAATAATAATAGAAAGTTCGTAAGAACCAACCACCTGCTATCGTGCTGTTCCCAACAAGACAACAGGAGGAATGACGTCATGTTCACCGTAGCCCCGCGGGTTTTCGACCGAATCGCGGAGCGCGGGAACGCCCCGGAGTTTCGGGACGCTTACGTCCAACGTCCCGAAGATTTTTCACGGCACCAGAAGTGGGATGTGCCCGCCATCGTCGGCATGATCTTAAATCGAATCGACCGCAGGACGACGGTCGAGTTGCAAAAATTTGTGAAATAACATCTCCCCAACATCGGGCGTCTGACCAAACCAGCCTTTTCGCAAGCGCGTGATAAACTCAAGCCCGAAGCCTTTACCGATCTCAACCATACGCTCATTGACGCCTTTTATGCCTCGGGTGCGTTTCGGCAAGTGAGCCGTTTTATCCCGGTGGCCATTGACGGCAGTATCTTGGAACTCCCGAACGCACCCGCTTTGGCTGAGGCGTTCGGCACTCTGTCGGAGTTGGTCCGGGCGCGGATGTCTCATGCGTTTGATGTCGCCAATGGCCTCTGTTTGAGCGCCACTCAAGCCCCTGCGCCACGAGTGAAAGAGCCCTGGCGCGGCTCAATATCGCCGAAGTGCGCAGGATCCGCGGGCCCGGCTATTGCATTTGATGGTTGGAGGATCGCCGGTGCCCTTGGACTGCGCCAAGGGCTTTCCGTCTTTCCCGCTCTAGATGGCGTGGGATCACGCTCACGAAAAAAATCTCATGCGCGTGCCCGCCGACGTTTTATCCTGAAAAGTTTGGCCCGGTGGCGCGCGATGAGTGGGTCACGATTACCGTCACCCCAAACCGGGGCCGCGAGTTCGCGTTCCAGGGGATCCGGTGCCCGTGGGCACCGAACTGCGTCTTCGCGTACTCAAGTCGATCTTGCCCCATGGGCAGACCGAAATTCTCGCCCCCAACCCGTCGGAGGAAGCGTTGCCGTCCTCCATGGCGGGAGCGGTGCATGATAGCCGCTCGGGTATCGAAGTCCATTTTGACGTCCTCAAAAATCGGTTGGAGATTTCCAATTTTGCTGGAATTTTACCGCCTGCGATTCCTCAGGAACATCAGGCCACCGTCCTCCTGGGCAATCCCTATAGGTTGGCTGAAGCCGAAGCCCAGCCCTTGTGGGATGCTCAGCAAGCCGAGCATCCCGAGGATTACCAGTACGAACAGTATAAAATCAACACTAGGGTGAATATACAGGTCGGCGTAGTGGTCTCCGAGCGGCACCCCCTCTTTCGTCTTATAGCCCCATTCGAGTGAACGCTCCTTCAAAGGAGACATCCACGGTATCGTCACCCACCACATAGCGCCAGAGCTTGGCTCGATTCATATGGTCGAGGCGAGCTTCATTGCCCTGCCACGGTTGGTAGGCTTGATACAGCGTCTTCTTCACCTCAGGATCGTCCACCTCGGCGGTATTAAAGAGTCCGCGCTGCGGGACAGAGGGCCGGAGACGCAACTTAAACATATAACGCAGGGTATCGGTGGCATTGGGCTGAGCGCAATGCCAGATGCCATGGTGCATAAAGACCACGGTGCCGCGGTCGCAGGCAAGCCTCACTTGCCCTAACACATTTTTGTAACGCGAGATGCTAGCCGTATTAGCCTTTCTTAAATGCGATCCGGGCAGAACCAGGGTCGGTCCCATTTCGTAGGGGGTGTCATGGCAAAAGTAAAACGCTTGCACATCAAAGGCCAACGGTCGAGTATCGATGATGGAGTCTTGGTGATATGTCTGCGCCCGGCGATGCCCCGGGCCGGCGACATGGATGGCCGAATGATCGTACACGGGATCCTTGCCTACTAGACTTTCGATCGCTCCCTTGACCCGGGGCAGGTTAAAGACGGATTGAATGTGTTCGGTTTGAAACCAGAACTGCCCCGAGGGCCCCTGATAGGTGCGGAGGTCTTGGTGGACTAACTGGTTGAGAGCATCCGGCACCACTGCGGGCAATGCCACATAGCCTCGACTGACAAACTCTGCCATTTGATGCGCGTTCAGCAGATCCGAAGACGCGCTATTCGCCATCGACCGTCACCATCCTTTCTAAAATGTACTCATAGGGCAAGTGAGTCGTTTCATGTTCATGACCTGGAATATACGTTGGCAACGACGGCACCTGGATGACTCGCCAGCCATCTTGCATGGCGCGGAGCACGGAGGCATAAGGCGGAGTCTTGTCATCTCCGGTTTGCGGCTGCAAATCGTCAACCGGCCGGGCACCATCGTAAAGCGACCAGGCAACGGTGGACGACTCCAGATCGGGAGCGGCGAGACACAGCACGAGCAATTGTTGTCTTTGATGCGGCATAACACATCCATCCTTTCGTCAACCGCCATGAAAAATCTCTGCTCATTGTAGTCAGCCCGCCGCGGGCTTACGATAGACAAAAGTAAGGAGACATTGCACAATTGTAAGAAGGATTTGTCTGGACGAAAGGAGCCCGGCATCCCATGAATCCAGCCACGGTGAACATGATTCGCGATTACTTAGACAACGTGCAAGTGCATTTGGATACCGTGCAATACACCAAAGTACCGACCTCTTGGGGCAGTGTCTTGCCTATGCCCGAGGTCACTCGACTGTATTTCATACGCGACGGTGCCGGTTGGATTAGCATTCAGAATCATCACTTCGTCACTCAACCAGGCCAACTCTTTTTGTTGCCAGCCGGACGTCCGCTGAGCTTCGATACGGATCCGACTCATCCCTTGGTGAAGTATTGGTGCCACTTTACAGCCACGGTGGGCGAGATCAATCTGTTTCATCTGATCGATTTGCCCTATGTCGTCACCGTGCCCTCGCCGACTCGCTGGGATGATCGCTTTCAGGAATTGATCGTCCGCTATCATGACCCCTCCTTGCCCAATACCTTGCGAATCAAAGCCATTTTACTGGAATTGCTCTCGGGATTCGTCGAGCAGGCTTTGGCGGAGGGCGCTCAGGTTGGTCCTCGGGCCAATTCCGAACATCTGAAGATGGGGTTGCTGCTGCACTATATCGAAGATCATTTGGCGAGCCGTATTGCCATTGCCGATCTCGCGGAGATCGCTCATTTTCATCCCCAGTATTTGAGCCCTTATTTTAAATCCGTCATGGGCGTTTCTCCTATGGTCTACGTCAATCGCAAACGCATCGAAAAGGCGAAGCGATGGCTTTGGGAGAGCGATCTCAGCATCGGGGAAATTGCCGAGCAGTTGGGTCTCGAAGGCTACTATTTTTCCCGCCTATTTAAACATCATACGGGTATCAGTCCCAGCGCATACCGCGCAAGTCGCGTATTCGAATAGAATTGCGCTTGATGCCAAACCCCTATACAGGGAAAATCCAGGGCGCCCCACAGAGCTCCTTCGACGGTAATCACACGGTCCGGGTCTACGATTTGCATGGCATGGTGAGATCGCGAGATAGCGCCTCAAGCTCCCCTCAGTACGGGCCCGAGCGGAGGGAACCAAGGTTTTGTAAGCCCGTCGCGACCTACCCCGTGCGCGAACAGCGAGCCCTCTGGGTCAGCATCTTCCACAGTCCAGGGACCGTCTGTCGAGGCGCTAGTTCGCGAAGCCATTCTTCCCGAAAATCATTGACCGAATCCTCGAGGTGACCTCCCGGTGCGCCATGCGGACCTAAAATGACTAGCGTTATAACCTTGGCGTTGGATATCCGATGGCATTTGGTGGATTGCACGCTCGAGTGCCCGATCCTCCAAAGAAATGACGGAATCTTAATTTTCCGTCCGCTCGCATACGGCACGGGATTTGGCCCAGTCGGGTCAAGCTAAAATGGTGGGCACTGGGCGTCTAGCCAAAAATGCGAACGAGCCCTAAAGATCGAGCCTTTCTGGTGGAGGTGGCAGGTACACTCCAGTTCGATGGATGAAAACCGGAGCCCGACCGCTACCCTAAGCGACATCCAGTGATCACGTAATGGTTGGTGGGGGTTGGCTGTTTCGGATTCAGTAAACGAAGGTCTGGTTGGCGTAGTCCCCATTTCCTGGGGTTAAGCAGTTTTTCGCCTGGTTGTTCGTGATCGGCATCCACCCTGGGCGCGGATGAATGACCTCGGGCGAGGTCGCCAACCGCCCCCAGGTCCAAAAAACCGAAGCTCTGACCTAGGCCTTGACCAACTGTTTGATTGTGGCAGGACGATTTGGTGTCGCCAAGACGCAGTCGTTGCTGTGGGTGATCCAGGTTGCCCGTTCTATGATCCGTGCGTCGCCTGGGATGCGTCGAGTCAGGTCGCCTGCCACAAGCGAATCGCGTTCTCTAGCCCGATCCGCGTGCCTAATTCGGAATCCTCAATGCCTTCGAATTCAATCGAGGCATATCCGTCGTAATTTTGCGCCTTCATGATGCGGAAGATTTCTCGAACATCGATGTCCCCATGGCCAAAAATGGCGCCACGCAAATAGGTGCCATAGGCGCTGCGAAACCATCCTTCGCCCGGGTCAGCATAGGCGGGGCGGATATAAAAGTCTTTTAAGTGAACCATAGACGCATACGGCAAATTTTTGGTAACCCCGACTACCGGAGATTCATCGACGCAGAGGAAATTTCCAATATCCAAGTTGGTGCGGAAATTCGGCCGGCCCACCGTCTGAATCAGCCGCTGCACACGGTCGCTGGCTTGGACAAAAAATAGGTGATTCTCAACCAAGGTGGTAATGCCCAAGGAGTTGGCATAGTCGGCGACTTCCGTGCACGCCGCCGCCATCTTTGGCAACAGTTGCTCAAAGCGTTCAATCGTGATCGCTTCCGGGGGCCAGCGCACTCCGGCTAATCCGGCTTCTTCTCCGAGTTGCCGAGGTTTCCAAGCCACGTCGTGGCGCATCAACCGAACGCCTAATTGAGCGGCCACGTCCACTTCTGCTAATACTCGATCAATTTCCTCACGATAGGCATGCTCGTCGGCCAAGGTAAAGTTCGACAGGATAAGGTAGTTGGATAACTCGACCTGGACCTGGTCCGCAGCTTCTCGAATCTTGGCGACCAGGCCAGGGTTGTCTTTGACGGTAAAACCGAAAGGAACAATCTCCACATGCGTCCCCCCGTGATCCGCGACCCAGCGGATCACATCGACCACACTCTTTTTCCCCGCCTCTAAGTCACGCACGAAGCTATAAGTGCTGACTCCAAATTTCATAGTTTTTCGCTCCTTATCTCGTTCTTTCTCAAGATCCTGCCTTCGATGGCGGCCGCATGGGACAAGACCATCCATTCCTGCTCCGATGTGAATTGTCGCCAAAAAATCTTTTGATGCCTTTGACGGTCTCTTCCGTTCAGACGAGATCCTCCATTGCCCACCGCTTAGACAGCGCTAGTCAGCCTTCATCCGAACACTCGTCCCTACGCCGTGATATCCTGCCTTAACGTTCAGATATCGCATCTCGCCGCTAGAACCATTCCTCTCTTCACACCCAAACCGTCTTTAGAGCGGCTAAGTACGAGGGCGGCATCGGAAACAAAAACAGCATTTCTCCATCAGATCCGCCAGCACGCCCGGACCAAATGGCCTCTGCCAATTCATCGGGTCGGTAGGATTCGTGAGGCCCAATCCCTGCTAAGAGCTTTGTGCCTGTTGCCAGTTCGGCCTTGCCCTGGCGCACGGCGTCCTCCGTCCACGATACCGGTTGCCCCCAAAACTGCTTCGCGTAAATCATCGGACAGACAAAATCGAGAAACTGCGCAAACCTCGGCCAATTTTGTTGCACGTTCTTTCGTGCAATCGTAGGAGTCGGAAAGACCGCGGCAGACAAACGCATGCTCGGATCCCTCTCTTTACGCAATTGATCCCGATACCACGCGACTTGGTTCACAATACGCTCTTGACGCCAATGCTGCCAGTGGGCAAAGTCTGAATTGCCGTCTTCCACCGGGATCGTTCGTGGGTTGATCCCGTAATCGGCTTGAAAGCGCTGGCAGCATTGAGCGCAGTAGCAAAAGCTTTGCTCCAGGACCTCCACTCGGTCAATCTCCGGTTTGTCGCCGAATCGAAATCCATCAGGATAGCGAATATAGTCGAGATGCAGTCCATTGGCCCCTTGGACCAACGGCATCCAAATTTCCCATTCCTTGAGCCATCGTTCCTCATTCGCAGGACAGGCCCAAGTCTGCACGCCTGCCAAGGGGCGCACGTCGCAGGAAAATCCCTGATAATCGACGGCTACCCAATCGGGATGATTGCGTAATCTTTGTACGAAGCTTTGAGCGTAATGATGATTAGCCGTAATCCAGGTATGAAATCGGATGCCTGATGTTTGCACAATGTGCAGAAGTTCTCTCCATTCGTCTACCCTGTCGACAAATGGTTCCGCCCATACCAAGACATCAGTGACCTGCAGGTCGAGCAATTGCTCTACTTCTTCGTGCACCTGAGCATCCCTGGGTCGCCACCAAAACCCTTGAAAATCACTCGACACTGTCCACACTCCCCGTCGGTCAAGCCTTAATGGCTCCTGCCAACCCGTTAACATAATAGCGTTGCAAGCTCAGAAAGATGATCACGATGGGTGCTGCGACCAGCACCTCAGCCGCGGCGATGACCTGAAAACTGGCCCCAAAACTACTTTGGAAAAATGACAAAGCCAAGGGCGCGGTGAACAACGACGAACTATTTAATAACACAAAGGGCATCATGTACGAATCCCAGCTGCCAAGAAATCCGATAATGCCAAAGGTCGCCACCGTGGGAGCAATCAACGGAATGAAGATCTTGATAAACATGCGCATTTCACTGGCACCATCAATCATCCCGGCTTCATGGATAGTTTTTCCCAGAGTCAGAAAAGCTTGGCGAAACAGAAACATGGTAAACGGACTAAACAGGCCGATAAACCAAAGCCCGAACCAAGAATTGGTCAGATGCATATCCGACAACATGACAAAGGTGGGGATCAGGCCTCCCGCCGGCACGACAAAGGTGATGGCCATCATGAGAAAGATGGACTTCTTGTACGGAAATTGTAGAAAGGCAAAGGGATAGGCGGTCAACAAGTTGATGAAAAGTGATGCGGCCACGCCCACGACTGCAACGATTAAGCTGTTCAATAAATCGCGAGCCATGGCGTCATGGGTCAAGGCGAAGACATAATTGTTTAAGGTCATAGGATGCGGGATAAACGTGGGCGGGATCGAAAACGGGTTTTGTGTGTCGGTCATCAGTGAGGTAGAGAGAAGCCAAAGCAGCGGCCCGATGAAAAACACACTCAGCACAGTGAGCACGATATAGGTTAAGACCGCACCGGCTATTTTCGGCCGCGATTTTTTTGAACGACGCGATGCATTCGCCGCCTTAGACAGACTCATGAATTCGCCACCCACCTTCTGCCAAGATAGAAGAACTGAACGAGCGTAAAAACCAGCATCAACAACCAATGGACTTCTTGCAAAGCTGCTGCATACCCAAAGTTTCCGTTAACAAAAGCTTGCTGATAAATGTAATACGACAAAGTGGTGGTGGCACTTAAGGGACCACCCGTCGTAATAATTTGGATCTCAGTGAAGATGTTCAACGCCGAGGTCGTGGCGCCAATGATGATATAGATGAGATACAAACTGATCCCAGGAATCGTCACGCTAATCACCCGACGGATAAACCCGGCTCCATCCACCTTAGCGGCATCGTACAATTCGGGCTCCACCGCTTGCAGTGCGGCAAGAAAAAACATCATCGCCTGTCCCTGCCCCGCCCACACAGTCACGATCATAATGAATAAAATAGTGAGCTTAGGAATGGCCAACCAGGAGATATACGTACTAGTAATATGCAGACTGACCAATACGTCGTTTAACAATCCTTGGGTCTGAAAGATTTCGCTAAATAAAATGGATACCACGACCATGCTCATCATTCCCGGAATAAAAAAGATGACGCGATAGATCGACATTCCCGGGAGCTTTTGATTCACCAACAAGGCCATCGACAGCGGTAAAATCACCATCACCGGAACAATTAGCAAATATTCCGTTGTCCGGGCCAGGGCATCCCAGAACCCTCCACTGGTGAACAGTTGCACGTAGTTAGCGAGCCCCACGAACACGTGCGGCGTCCCAGGTTGAAAATTTTGTAAGCTGAGCACAAAATTATAAATTGCGGGTCCGTAGATCCACAAAAGCATTAGAAAAAATCCTGGGCCGATCATCAAATAGGCAATGCCCCACGCATGCGCCGATCGCCGTGATCGTTTGAGAGATACTTCTGGAGCGTCTAATCCTCTATTGACAACCACACTGTCTCTCCTTTCGCTGGGTTCGAGTGGATGATTTCTCTGGGAGATGATGTGCCTGAAAGCTTGACTAACATTGAATCAAAACCGATGCCTGAGGTTCCTTCTTGATGGCACCAGCTGGGTCAACCATCATCGCGCTACCCATCCGCCGTTGGCCACAGCATGCCTCCGACGCCATCGGCGTCGCAGATGGATTTTGCACGGAGTGCAATCGCTAATTCCAATCCGATAGGCGAGCTTGACTGGCGACGGTTGCCCCGAAAGCATGGTTCGAGGCAACCACTCAGCCGAGTCCCAGTTTATTTCTTAACACTTGCCCAGTATTTGTTTAAGGCAGCTTGCGCCTGCGCCTGAGCGGTTTTTAATGACGATGGCACCGATGCGTTCGAAATCAGAACATTGTTGAGCTGGGTCTGCAAAATTTCTCCGATTTGGTTTAAAAGCGTGCTCGGCAAGGGTAGCGCGGGCGCCGCAATACCGTGCGCCATCGTATCCGCCTGCAATTCCGCATATTTCTTTTGCAGCGTCTGACCTTTTTTGAAGTACGAGTAAAACGCCGGATCCTTGATGGCCGCTTTCGACATCGGTCCCACATCACCGCCGGTCATCTTTGAGAAAAGCAATTGGTTGGGGACCGATTCAAAGGTCATCGCCAACTGGGTAGCTGCCAGCGGATCTTTCGTTTGCTTGGACACTACCCAGAAAAATGCGGGACTCGTGTCGAATGTCCCTGACGGTCCATAGATTGGCGGTCCCACTTGAATGTGCGACTTGATCGGTCCCCACGCGGCTTGTAGTTGGGTCTCCATGCCACCCCCGTATTGAGCGAGCGTCCCTTGTAAAAACAACTGCAGGCTGTTCACATTGGAAATGCGGCTCTTACGCACTTTCTGTTATTGATAGTCGACGTAGTAACGATGTATCAACCTAATAGTTCGGGTTTGCGATTGTTTCCTCGAAAAAATTAGGAAAACTCGTCAAACCGTCCAGAGACGATAGATATGTTGTGCGTATTTCTCAAAGCGTCAGCAATAAAT
>DAHXNH010000411.1 GCA_027365485.1 Clostridiales bacterium | reverse complement strand
GGGAAGTGCGCCAAATCAGGGAGACGGAGCCGGAATTATGATCCAAATTCCGCACGATTTCTACCGCAGCGATTGCGCGGATCTCGGCATCGTTCTTCCCAATGCCGGACACTATGGCGTCGGCATGATGTTTTTGCCTGATGATGAAAGCGCGCGCCGTCAAAATGAAGAAACCATTGAACGAATCGTGCACGAAGAAGGCCAAAGGGTACTCGGATGGCGCGACGTGCCAGTCAGCAATGAAAATCTTGGTGAGATAGTCTGTGAAACCGAACCTGTGATGCGCCAAATCTTTATCGGTCAAGGACAAGACGTTATGAGTGAAGACGACTTCGAACGTCGGCTATACATCATTCGTCGCCGCATAGAACGTCGTTTAGTTGCACGCCGTGATGCGGCAAGCGGATCGTTTTTTTACTGCTGCAGTTTATCGTGCCGCACGGTCGTGTATAAAGGCTTGTTCACTTCAAACCAAGTGCGTAGCTATTTTTCAGACCTTAACGATCTTCGTCTTGTTTCAGCGTTTGCCCTGGTGCACGCACGGTTTAGCACGAATACGTTTCCTAACTGGGCTCGGGCCCATCCCTACCGGTTTACCGCGCACAACGGAGAAATTAATACGCTAAGAGGCAACGTCAATTGGATGCGGGCGCGCCAATCGTTATTGTCGTCGGAGGTGTTTGGTGCCGATTTGGCAAAGCTGTTGCCGGTCATTGACGAAGATGGTAGCGACACGGCCATCTTTGATAACGTGCTCGAATTTTTGGTGTTAGCCGGGCGTCCTTTGGCGCATGTTGCCATGATGATGATCCCCGAACCGTGGACCAACCATCGAACCATGAGTGACGAAAGGAGGGCATTTTACCAATACCATGCCTGCCTCATGGAACCCTGGGACGGTCCGGCGGCCATGATTCTGACGGATGGCAAGCAGATAGCTGCGATGCTCGATCGTAATGGACTGCGGCCGGCACGATACTATGTGACCAAGGACGATGTGCTGGTGTTGGCCTCGGAAGCCGGAGTGCTTGATATTCCTCCAGAAGAGGTAGTGGTTAAGGACCGTCTACAACCGAGCCGCATGCTCCTGATCGACCTTGAAGAAAAACGTATCATCGGTGATGACGAAGTTAAGAGTCGTCTTGCCAATGAATACCCGTATGCTCAGTGGTTGGAGGAGCATTTGCTTCATCTTGACGATATGCCGGAGCCTCCGGAATATCCGGCCCCTGATCCTGACAGTCTCTTGGTTCGTCAGAAGGAGTTTGGATACACTTTTGAAGAGATTGACAAGCTCCTCCAGCCCATGGCTAAAGACGGAGTCGAGCGCGTTGGCTCGATGGGCGTGGACGCTCCCTTAGCGGTCTTGTCCGAACGCCCTCAGCTTTTGTATCGATATTTCAAGCAGCTGTTTGCACAAGTGACCAACCCACCGATCGATGCGATTCGCGAAGAGATCGTCATGGGGCTTTCAACAACGCTGGGCGCAGAAGGAAACTTGCTTCACCCCGGAGCCGAGGCGTGCCATCGCATTACGCTGAACACGCCTATCTTATCCAATGGCGAATTGTACAAGCTGGTGCATATTACAGAGCCGGGATTCCTTGCCCGCGTTTTGCCCATGGTATATGCCGTGGATCAGGGGGGGCATGGTTTAATAAAAGGCTTAAACCACCTCTTGGCCATGGCCGATCAGGCCATCACAGATGGAGTCAACATTGTGATCCTGTCGGATCGCAACCATGATCAACTCCGTGTGCCTATTCCGGCGTTGCTAGCCGTGTCCGCCCTTCATCAGCATCTCGTCGAGAAGGGTACGCGCCCCAGGGTTGCCTTGATTGTTGAGTCAGGTGAACCTCGCGAGGTGCATCACTTTGCCCTACTAATCGGTTACGGAGCGAGCGCAATTAATCCCTACCTCGCCTTCGAATCCATCGATGACCAAATTCGAAAGAGACACTGGGGAGATCTGAGTTCCCAGCAAGCGGCCCAAAATTACGTTAAAGCGGCAACCAATGGCGTGGTTAAAGTGTTGTCCAAGGTGGGGATCTCGACCATCCAAAGTTATCATGGGGCACACATGTTTGAGGCAATTGGTCTAAGCAGAGACGTGGTCGATCGCTACTTTGCACCCACCATCTCTCGGATCGAGGGCATCGATATCCATCAGATCGCTGAAGAAGTCAGACAACGGTACCTGAAGGCCTATCCGAAACGAGGTACGGTATCGCCTCTGATCGAGTCTGGCGGTCATATTCATTGGCGAACCGAGGGAGAAGACCATTTATACAACCCGGAGGCCGTTTATCTCTTACAACAAGCGACACGCCGAAACGATTTCGACCTTTTCAAGCAGTTTTCCGAGGAGACTCAGTCGTGGTCGCGGAGCCACTACCACTTGCGCAGCTTACTGGAATTTGAGTGGGCCGAAACTCCTCTACCCTTGGATCAGGTAGAGCCTGTCGAATCCATCGTGCATCGTTTCAAAACAGGTGCGATGTCCTATGGTTCGATCAGTCAAGAAGCGCATGAGGCTTTGGCAGTCGCGATGAACCGAATCGGGGCCAAAAGCAATACGGGGGAAGGAGGAGAGGACCCCGAACGGTTCGTTCGCGATGCTAGCGGAGACTTTCGCCGGAGTGCGATAAAGCAAGTTGCCTCTGGTCGGTTTGGTGTCACTAGTCACTACTTGGTGAACGCCGATGAAATCCAAATTAAGATTGCCCAAGGCGCCAAACCCGGCGAGGGCGGGCAGCTGCCAGGCCGAAAAGTGTATCCTTGGATTGCCGAAGTTCGCCACTCGACACCGGGAGTGAGCTTGATTTCGCCACCTCCCCATCATGACATTTATTCGATCGAAGACTTAGCGCAACTCATTTACGATCTTAAAAATGCCAATTCGACGGCGAGAATTACCGTCAAACTGGTGTCGGCAGCGGGAGTCGGTACCATAGCTGCGGGTGTGGCCAAGGGGAAGGCCGACGTGATTCTAATTTCTGGGTATGACGGAGGCACCGGCGCGGCTCCGGAGACAAGCATCCAGCATGCGGGACTTCCTTGGGAACTAGGATTAGCGGAGACCCATCAGACGCTGATTCTCAACGGCTTGCGGGATCGCATTCGAATTGAGGTAGACGGAAAGCTTTTAACGGGGCGCGACGTAGCAGTGGCGGCACTCCTTGGAGCAGAAGAATTTGGATTTGCAACTGGCCCTTTAATTAGTCTGGGCTGTGTCATGATGCGGGTTTGTCATCTAAATACTTGTCCGACAGGCATCGCTACCCAGAATCCCGTCTTACGTGCTCGTTTTAGTGGCGATCCAGCGTACGTGGTGAACTTCATGAGGCTAATTGCACAAGATTTGAGGAGCTACATGGCCAAACTGGGATTTCGCAATGTCGATGAGATGGTTGGCCGTTCGGACCGGCTGAAGGTGGCTCCTCTCCTTGACCACTGGAAGGCCAAGGGACTCGATCTCCGTCCCATTTTGCATGTGCCGGTGGCTACAGTGGCCCCTAAGGAGCGTCGCGTTTGGCAAGATCATCGTCTAGGCGAGTCGATTACGGCAAAGGAATTGCTTTCAGTGGCTGCACCAGCATTGGCTGAACAGAGATCGGTGCGCGCAACGTTCGAAATTCACAACACGGACCGAGCCGTGGGGACGATGTTAGGCAGTGTCATTAGCAAACAGTTTGGGGCAGATGGGCTCCCTGACGATCGCGTACGACTCCAATTTCAGGGGTCGGCGGGACAAAGCTTTGGGGCCTTTGTACCCCACGGGGTGACCCTTCACCTGATCGGCGATGCTAACGATTATGTTGGTAAGGGCTTATCTGGTGGGAAGATCATCGTTCATCCCGACGCTAAAGCTCGCTTCGCGGCAGAAGACAACGTTATCGTGGGTAATGTCGCCCTCTATGGCGCAACGTCGGGCGAAGCCTATATTTCTGGTGTGGCAGGCGAGCGATTTGCCGTACGCAACAGTGGCGCGGTGGCTGTGGTAGAAGGGGTTGGCGACCACGGCCTTGAGTATATGACCGGAGGTCAAGTTGTCGTTTTGGGCCGTGCCGGACGGAATTTTGGCGCAGGCATGTCAGGGGGCATAGGTTACGTGTTTGATGTGGACGGCACCTTTCAACGGCGACTTAATGCCGGCATGGTAATTTTGCAACGTTTAGCTCAGCCCCAAGAGATCCAAGAACTGCATTGCTTGATTGTTCGGCATGTGGCCTATACGGAAAGTCACCGTGGCCGTGAAATTCTTGCCCACTGGGATGAGGCGATCGCCAAATTTTGGATGATTGTTCCTACGGACTATCTAAGGATGCGTCAGAGCATCCGGCAGGCCCAGGAAGCCGGAATGACGACCAAAGAAGCGGCGATGCATGCTTTTGAAGAAAGCCAGCGAGATCTGGTGCGAAGCACTGGGAATTGACGCTAAATGCGTAGACAAACGTTTGGCGTTGTTGGAAGGAGGATAGAAATGGGGAAAATCACCGGGTTTTTGGACTTTGCTCGCCAAGAGACTCCCGAGCGGGAGCCGGAGGTTCGAATCGCTGATTTCAGTGAGATCTATCGTTCGCTCTCTTCGGAGGAACTGTCCACACAGGGAAGTCGTTGCATGGATTGCAGTGTCCCTTACTGCCAAAGTGGAATCTTGCTACACGGCATGACGGCTGGCTGTCCAACCCACAATTTGATTCCTGAGTGGAATGACCTCGTGTACCGTGGCGCGTGGAAAGAAGCGTTGGATCGACTCTTTAGCACCAATAATTTCCCGGAGTTTACTGGACGGGTGTGTCCTGCACCCTGCGAAGGATCATGCACGGCGGGACTTCATGGTGACGCGGTAACGATTAAGCAAATAGAGCGAGAGATTGTCGAACGT
>DAHXNH010000409.1 GCA_027365485.1 Clostridiales bacterium | reverse complement strand
GTCGGCATGATGTTTTTGCCTGACGACGAAATCGTGCGCCGTGAAAATGAAGAAACCATTGAACAAATCGTGCGCGAAGAAGGTCACAACGTGCTTGGATGGCGGAGCGTGCCCGTCGATAACGAAAATCTTAGTCAGATAATCCGTGACACCGAACCGGTGATGCGCCAAATCTTTATCGGCCAAGGACAAGATGTTATGGTTGAAGACGACTTCGAACGTCGGCTATACATCATTCGTCGCCGCATAGAACGTCGTTTAGTTGCACGCCGTGATGCGGCAAGCGGGTCGTCTTTTTACTGCTGCAGTTTATCGTGTCGCACAGTCGTGTATAAAGGTTTGTTCACTTCAAACCAAGTGCGTAGCTATTTTTCAGATCTCAACGATCTTCGTCTGGTTTCAGCGTTTGCCCTGGTGCACGCACGGTTTAGCACGAATACGTTTCCTAACTGGGCTCGGGCTCATCCCTATAGGTTTACTGCGCACAATGGGGAAATTAATACGCTAAGAGGCAACGTCAATTGGATGCGGGCGCGCCAATCGTTATTGTCGTCGGAGGCGTTTGGCGCCGACTTGGCAAAATTGTTGCCGATCATTGACGAAGATGGTAGCGATACGGCTATCTTTGATAACGTGCTCGAATTTTTGGTGTTAGCCGGGCGCCCTTTGGCGCATGTTGCCATGATGATGATCCCCGAACCGTGGGCCAACCACCAAACCATGAGTGACGAGAGGAGGGCATTTTACCAATACCATGCCTGCCTCATGGAACCCTGGGACGGTCCGGCGGCCATGATCCTGACGGATGGCAAGCAGATAGTTGCAATGCTCGACCGGAATGGGCTGCGGCCAGCACGATACTATGTGACCAAGGACGACGTGCTGGTGTTGGCATCCGAAGCCGGAGTGCTTGATATTCCTCCAGAAGACATAGTGGTGAAGGACCGTCTGCAACCGAGCCGCATGCTCTTGATCGACCTTGAAGAAAAACGTATCATCGGTGATGACGAAATTAAGAGTCGTCTGGCTAATGAATACCCGTACGCTCAGTGGTTAGAGGAGCATTTGCTTCATCTTGACGATATGCCGGAGCCCCCGACATATCCGGGCCCTAATCCTGACAGTCTCTTGGTTCGCCAGAAAGAGTTTGGATACACGTTTGAAGAGATTGACAAGCTCGTCCAACCTATGGCTAAAAGCGGAACTGAGCGCGTTGGCTCGATGGGCGTGGACGCTCCCTTAGCAGTGTTGTCCAAACGCCCTCAGCTTTTGTATCGATATTTCAAGCAATTGTTTGCACAAGTGACCAACCCACCGATCGATGCGATTCGCGAAGAGATGGTTATGGGAGTTTCAACAACCCTGGGCGCAGAAGGAAATTTGCTTCACCCCGGAGCCGAGGCATGCCATCGTATTACGCTGAACACGCCTATCGTATCTAATAGCCAATTGGATAAGCTGGTGCATATTAAAGAGCCGGGATTTCTTGCCCGGGTTTTGCCTATGGTATATGCCGTGGATGAGGGAGGGAATGGGTTAATAAAAGGCTTAAACCATCTCTTGGCCATGGCGGATCAGGCCATCGCAGATGGAGTCAACATGGTGATCTTGTCGGATCGCAACCATGATCAACTCCATGGACCCATCCCAGCATTGCTGGCTGTATCCGCCCTTCATCAGCATCTCGTCGAGCAGGGTACGCGCCCCAGGGTTGCCTTGATTGTTGAGTCAGGGGAACCGCGCGAGGTGCATCACTTTGCCTTATTAATCGGTTACGGAGCGAGCGCAATTAATCCCTACCTCGCCTTCGAATCCATCGATGACCAAATTCTAAAGGGACACTGGGGAGATCTGAGTTCCCAGCAAGCGGCCCAGAATTACGTTCAAGCGGCAACCAATGGCGTGGTTAAAGTGTTGTCCAAGGTGGGGATTTCGACCATCCAAAGTTACCATGGGGCACACATGTTTGAGGCAATTGGTCTAAGCAGAGAGGTGGTCGATCGCTACTTTGCACCCACCATCTCTCGGATCGAGGGCATTGATATCCATCAAATCGCTGAAGAAATCAGACAACGGCACCTGAAAGCCTATCCGAAACGAGGTGGGATATCGCCTCTGCTTGAGTCTGGCGGTCATATTCATTGGCGAACCGAGGGAGAAGACCATTTATACAATCCGGAGGCCGTTTATCTCTTACAACAAGCGACGCGCCGAAACGACTTCGACCTCTTCAAGCAGTTTTCCGAAGAGACTCAGTCATGGTCGCGGAGCCACTATCATTTGCGTAGTTTACTGGAATTTGAGTGGGCCGAAACTCCCCTACCCTTGGATCAGGTAGAGCCTGTCGACTCTATCGTGCGTCGTTTCAAGACAGGTGCGATGTCTTATGGCTCGATCAGTCAAGAAGCGCATGAGGCTTTGGCAGTCGCCATGAACCGAATCGGGGCCAAAAGCAATACGGGAGAAGGAGGAGAGGACCCCGAACGGTTCGTTCGCGATGCTAGCGGCGACTTTCGCCGGAGTGCGATAAAGCAAGTTGCCTCGGGTCGGTTTGGCGTCACTAGCCACTACTTGGTGAACGCCGATGAAATCCAAATTAAGATTGCCCAGGGCGCCAAACCAGGTGAGGGCGGCCAGCTGCCAGGCCGAAAAGTGTATCCTTGGATCGCCGAAGTTCGCCACTCGACACCGGGAGTGAGCTTGATTTCGCCACCTCCCCATCATGACATTTATTCGATCGAAGACTTAGCGCAACTCATTTACGACCTTAAAAATGCCAATTCGACGGCGAGAATTACCGTCAAACTGGTGTCGGTGGCGGGAGTCGGCACCATCGCCGCGGGTGTGGCCAAGGGGAAAGCCGACGTGATTTTGATTTCTGGGTATGACGGAGGCACCGGTGCGGCTTCGGAGACAAGCATCCAGCACGCCGGACTTCCTTGGGAACTAGGGTTAGCGGAGACCCATCAGACGCTGATTCTCAACGGGTTGCGGGATCGCATTCGAATTGAGGTAGGCGGAAAACTTTTAACGGGACGTGACGTGGCCGTGGCGGCACTTCTTGGGGCAGAAGAATTTGGATTTGCCACTGGTCCATTAATTAGTCTGGGATGTGTCATGATGCGAGTTTGTCATCTAAATACTTGCCCGACAGGCATCGCTACCCAGAATCCCGTCTTACGTGCGCGTTTTCGTGGCGACCCAGCCTACGTGGTGAACTTCATGAGGCTAATCGCGCAGGATTTGAGGACCTACATGGCCAAACTGGGATTCCACAATGTCGATGAGATGGTTGGTCGTTCAGACCGACTGAAGGCGGCTCCTCTCCTTGATCACTGGAAGGCCAAGGGGCTCGATCTTCGTCCTGTTTTGCACCTGCCAACTGCTCCAGTGACCCCCAAAGAGGGTCGCGTGTGGCAAGATCATCGTCTTGGCGAGTCGATTACCGCAAGGGAATTGCTTTCAGTGGCCGCGCCAGCGTTAGCTGAAAAGGGACCGGTGCGTGCAACGTTCGAAATTCACAACACGGACCGAGCCGTGGGGACGATGTTAGGCAGTGTCATTAGCAAACGGTTTGGAGCAGATGGGCTCCCAGACGATCGCATACAACTCGAATTTCAGGGATCGGCGGGACAAAGCTTTGGGGCTTTTGTGCCCCGTGGGCTGACCCTTCACCTAATCGGCGATGCGAACGATTATGTGGGCAAGGGCCTATCGGGTGGGAAGATCATCGTTCATCCCGATGCGAAAGCTCGTTTCGCGGCAGAAGACAACGTTATCGTGGGTAATGTCGCCCTTTATGGCGCAACGTCGGGTGAAGCCTATATTTCTGGGTTGGCAGGCGAGCGATTTGCCGTGCGCAACAGTGGCGCAGTGGCTGTGGTAGAAGGGGTTGGCGACCACGGCCTTGAGTATATGACGGGAGGCAAAGTGGTTGTTTTAGGCCGTACCGGGCGAAATTTTGCCGCGGGCATGTCAGGGGGCGTAGGTTACATGTTTGATGTGAGCGACACTTTTGAACGGCAGATTAATGCTGGCATGGTCATCTTGCAACGTTTAGCTCAGCCCCAAGAGATCCAAGAACTGCATTGCTTGATTGTTCGGCATGTGGCCTATACGAAAAGTCACCGTGGCCGTGAAATTCTTGACCACTGGGATGAGGCGATCGCCAAATTTTGGATGATTGTTCCTACGGATTATCTAAGGATGCGGCAGAGCATCCGCCAGGCTGAGGAAACCGGAATGACGACCAGAGAAGCGGCGATGCATGCTTTTGAAGAAAGCCAGCGAGATCTGGTGCGAAGTGCTGGAAATTGACGCTAAATGCATGGACAAACGTTTGATGGGGTTGAGAGGAGGATACTAATGGGGAAAATCACTGGGTTTTTGGACTTTGCTCGCCAAGAGATTCCCGAACGAGAGCTGGAGGTTCGAATCGCTGATTTCGGTGAAATCTATCGTTCGCTCTCTTCCGAAGAATTGTCCACACAGGGAAGTCGTTGCATGGATTGCAGTGTCCCCTACTGCCAAAGTGGAATCTTGCTACACGGCATGACGTCTGGATGTCCAACCCATAATTTGATTCCTGAGTGGAATGATCTCGTCTACCGTGGCGCGTGGAAAGAAGCCTTGGATCGACTCTTTAGCACCAATAATTTCCCGGAGTTTACTGGACGGGTGTGTCCTGCACCCTGCGAAGGATCATGCACGGCGGGACTTCATGGTGACGCGGTAACGATTAAGCAAATAGAGCGAGAGATTGTCGAACGT
>DAHXNH010000397.1 GCA_027365485.1 Clostridiales bacterium | reverse complement strand
ACACTGCAAGGTCTACTTGCACCCAAGTGTTGGCGCTAACTGGTTTTGTCATCACTTCCACTAACTTTCGTGTCATCAGATACCACACGGATCAGGGTCAGACGTAAAGGCGAGATCAGCCCAAGGGGCTGGGATTCGCTGATTGACGCACCACCAGTATTCGCTGTACAGCTCACCAGAAAACCCACTGCCTACGCCAATCAGCGAATGCTAGGAATACCGTTGGGGGAGTTCCCAGACCACCAGTGCAACCCTGGAACTAGGCTAGAACTGATGACCAATGACTTAGCCAAACCATAGACAAAAGGACTTAGCCATAACACCAAGGGTCGCTGCCATTCCGCTCCAACGATTCACCTGACCAATAGGTCGCCTGCGTGCCCATCATGGCAAGAACCTTCGGAAGCTTGGACCCGCCCGGATTTTTCACCCAGCTCCTATTGTCGAGAAAGCAGGATAGGTACAGTATGGTATTGAATCAAAGTGTTTGTGAGGGGCGCTTGGGACACCACGCGCATCCCAATGCGTTCGCAGTGTCGTTGGGAATCGGGGGGTCACCTGAATTTGTTGGTGGGTGGCGGAGCCTCACTCTGGATATACGATGGGTTCTCGCCGCAGAGCCTTCTTCGGGTACAGTCCCATGTTGCCATTGCCAGTCTTTCGGCCCCGGTATGGGAGTCTTCTGCCATCATGGTTCACGGCGTAGTCTTGAGTAGGCAAGAGAGTCTGGGGTCGGCATGTGAGATGACCATTTGCGGAGAACTGGGGAAATCCCTGTCTCAGATGTTTGGGAGGAGTTTTGAGTATGCAATATCGATCATTAGGGTATACAGGGTTGAAGGTATCGACGGTCGGGCTTGGCACGAATAGCTTAGGAGGGCGTGCTAACCCCGTCGCATCAGCGGAAATTCTGGCCAAGGCCTTGGATCTCGGCATCAATCTGGTCGACACCGCAAATGTCTACACCGGCGGTCAAAGCGAGACGCTGATTGGGCAAGCGCTGGCGGGACCGCTAAAGCATCGCCGAGAGGAGATGATTTTAGCCACCAAGGCTGGGATGCCGGTGCGAGAAGGGCCCAATCAACGCGGGTTGAGCCGATGGCATTTACTGCGCGAGGTTGACAAGAGTTTGATTCGTCTTCAGACTGACTATATTGACCTATTTCAGGTACATACCTGGGACCCGGAAACCTCCCTCGAAGAGACGCTCTATACGTTGAATCTGCTGGTCCAAAGTGGCAAGGTGCGCTATGTAGGTTCTTCGAATTACCGCGCCTGGGAAAGTATGAAGGCCAATCAGGTGAGTCGCGAACACCACCTGGTTCAATTTCAAAGCGTGCAGTTATCCTACTCGTTGGCAGATCGGACTCCCGAACGAGAAATTCTACCGATGTGTCGGGATCAGGGCATGGGTGTCATCGCCTACTTCCCCTTGGCCGGGGGAATTTTGAGCGGCAAGTATCAAGGAGGCCATATCCCCGAAGGATCTCGCGCAGACATTGACCAGCGCTTTCTTAAACGCATTCAGACCAGCTATCTTGAATTGGCCGGGATCGTGAGCGAAGTGGCCAACGAGATAGATAGCACGCCTGCGCAGGTGGCTTTGGCGTGGCTCTTGACTCGCCCTGAGACGAGTTCGGCGATTGTTGGAGCCTCGCGCGCGGCTCAGGTAGAGGAAAATGCTGAGGCGGCAGACTTGGTCTTGCCGCCCGCCGTGATCGAACGGCTGGACGCGGCCAGCGAGGCTTTTCGATGGGCGCCGCCCTTTGGTGATTCTAGACTGCGCCACTAGCGATCACGAAAAATCAGCTCAAAGGGTCTCGATTGCATGGGACGAGAGAGTTCACAGAAACGGCGTCTCGGAGAAGCATTTCTCCCAGGCACCGTTTCTATCTGTTTTCAATGATCCTGACTGGGCGATGGGGCGGCATCTTTTTTAGTACTGCGCGGCGTTTATGCCTAATCACCTTTGGAGACTATTCGTTCGCTGGACACCATCGCTTGTTTTCAGGCTCTTACGGGCTCTTGCGCACTTTCTGTTAAGGCTTTGGCCTTGGGTATTGGATGATATTGGGTGGATTGCGATTTCGACTCTATAGTCCTTCGGAACAATTAAAGAGGGCTTAGTGCGACACGAAGGTACCGAGAGCCATGTGGTACAAACCCACCCGCTCAGAATGGTGAGCGCGAGTCTATCACAGCATGGGCCTTCGGTGACGCAGGCTTGTGAAGCCTGCGTCACCATGTAGCCGCGTTCTGGAAGAGTGACTCCAGACCGGAACTAGACTGAGAAGTGCATGGCGAGTCACCGCAAAGCCCAGATAAACTTCGTTGTTCTCCTCCTGACGAAAGGGTAGCTATCATTTCGCATGACAAAGGAAGGTTCTCATGATCCAGTCAGAGTCTCTCGTAGAGTATTTTGAAACGCACGGCAGATTACGGCGATCCCGGCGGAAGACGATCGCTGCCCTGCCCTGACCTGGGCGTTAATGAGAGATACATTCTTAGGCATTGCTGCCATCGGCCATCGTTGAGCGATGGCGCAGACCACCAAAGCCAAACACGCGATTAAACGGGTCGACCGATTCATCGGAAATGCCAGGGTGGATATGGAGGTCGCGTGTCGCGACCTCATCGAGACGGTTATTGGGAATGCTCGGGAAATCCTGCTGACCTTGGACTGGACCTGTCTCAAAACCAAAGATGGGTAGTTTCAAACGGTGCGTATGAATGTGCGAGCCCATGGTCGGGCCCTGCCCATCGCCTGGAAAACGGTGCGATAAACGGAGTGAAAAGGCCGCATGCGGGACTATGAAGAAGCCCTCTGTGCGTATGTGACCCCGTTAGTCCCTGCGGTTTGTCACGTGATCTTGCTGGCCGACCGCGGATTTGGCGCGGTGAGGTTTTTCCGCTTTCTCGATGGCCTCGGCTGGGACTGGGTGATTCGAGGTAATGGAAATATCTTAGTGCGTTGGAAAAACGCTTGGCGTCCGATCTGCCTGTTAGATAGCATGATGACCAGCTGTTGGCGCTAACTGGTTTTGTCATCACTTTCGCTAACTTTCGTGTCATCAGAGACACAGCCGACCAGGGACAGACGTAAAGTCGAGATCAGCCCTAGAGGCTGGGATTCGCTGATTGACGTACCCAGAAAACCCACTGCCTAAGCCAATCAGCGAATGCTGAGTATACCGTTGGGGGAACTCCCCGACCACCAGTGCACCCCCGGAATTAGGCTAGAACCGATGACCACTGACTTAGCCAAACCATACACAAAAGGAGTTAGCCATAACAATCGTACGCAGGCCGGTTAGTCATCTACGCTGACAGTCCATACCGATCCCTGGTTTCTTCTCGTGTCGCCCTGCGTAGCCGGGCGCTCTTGGGGTCAGGTGGTCACGCTGTACGGGAAGCGCGACCACGTGGGAAGAATCGTACAAAGATCAAAAAAATCAGCCCAAGAACGGATTCCATATGAATGCGGTGAAATTGGGCACCACCGAGCGGTGGGATCGCATGTGGTTAGTCTTCGCCCGGGCCTATTATTGGCTCAATGTCGGCGGATGGGTGGTGGAACACCGGAGAGAAGACAGGGACTGGCGCGGCAACACCTCCGAAAAACGCACCCATGCGTTATGGTGCTTAGGCTATTGGGGCCTTTCATACCATGATTTAGACTGGCGCACTCTGGTCCGTAATCAAGCAGCGTTCCAAGCCAGCATACCGCCGGTCGGCGAGGTGGTGATGCTCACCTAATCCGAAACGTATGACCCATAGCCGTCGCCCTCGCCTGGGTCAAACGTTCGCTATACCAGGTGGGCGGAGCTTGCCTTTCATCCAGTTGCACCCCCGTAGGAACATTCCCGACAGGTCGTGCCCGCTCAACCGAACAGTGGTATCGTGTCTTGCCCCGATCGATGCAAGACTATACCGGTAAAAACCGCGGAAATACGAGGAATTAAACCCCCAACACGGTCAACACTGGGGATTATTCAGCCCGACAGGGTCGGATTCCGGAGACTACAATTGCCTCCATGATACTCTGGGAATGGCTATAGTCGTCCAAGCCTATCTCGGTCACTTGGTGACGTCAACCTTGGCGAATTACCCTTTTACCCCCGAAGAACTGCTACAATCACACGCTCGTCTAGTCTATCAGCGGCCTTTAGTTGAAGTTAAGCAGGCCGGTAGGCGATTATCGCGTGGTGCGCCAAGAAAAGCTGACCGTTTCGAGCCGGTGAAATGCCGGTCTCCGTAAGGACTAGCCCTCCGCGGAGAATCGAGTTTTGGGTCCTGCATCGTGAGATGTGGGACTAAGCGTAAACAGAGCGACCTCCAGGCCATAACCCCTCGGGGTGAGGCGATTGAGCTTCGTTAAATCATTGTCTGAGGGCCGACCGGCTCGCGTAACCGGGAAGGCAACAAGTAGGAGCACGTTAGGGCGAGTGCCCCGGAGACCTCGGCGGAGTCTAAGAGCATGGCATGGCGGAAAGCGAAACGGGCCAGAACTTGGGAGGGCTCCGGGGGTCGCGGAAACCGCGTACCCATCATCTAACAGGCGAGTGCCGAAGGACCGGGAAGGCTCCCGGAGCAATTGGAGAACGCCATAGTACTTCGAGCACGGGAAAGCCGTGTACATGGGGAAGGGCGTTCCGGCTTTCATGCGTCTAACGGACCCATGGTCCAACAACAGAGAGGAGCTTACCATGTCACCCCAGTTAGACGCCATTGCTCATCGTGCCAAAGAAGACGTGCAGGCGCGGTTTACCGCGCTCGCTCACCACCTGAGTGTTGAATTCCTCGAAGAGACGTTGCAATTCTTGAATCAAAAGGGGGCACCGGGGCTGTCCGGGGAAACAATGGCGGAGTATGCTCGCGTACGCGAGCAACGGATACCAAAAGTTCGGGAGCATCCTCGCGAACGTGGGGCGAGTATGCTCGCGTACGCGAGCAACGGATACCGGCCTTAGTGGAAACACTCAAAGCCCGTGCCTATCGAGTCCCTCCGGTCCGTCGTGTCTACATTCCGAACCCGGGTCAACCCCAGAAACGGCGCCCGCTAGGCATCCCCGAAGTGGAGGACCGGCTGCTCCAAGCGGCAACCAATCGGCTGTTACAGCTGATTTATGAGGCGAATTTTCTCAATGCTTCCTAATGGATTTCGCCCAGGTCGCAGCCCTCATGGAGCGCTCGAAGCCCTTTCCACCACGCTGATGACCCGGCCCATTCAATGGGTCTTTGAGGCAGACATTCGCGGATTCTTCGACCATTTTCAACATGGATGGTTGATGCAGATGCTAGGGGAACGAATTGGCGACCCCGGGATACTTCGGCTCATTGAGAAATGGCTACATGCCCCCATTGTTGAACCGGATGGTCGTCGGTTACGGCCGACGGAAGGGACGCCTCAGGGCGATCCCCTCAGTCCGCTACTCGGAAATGTCTACCTTCACTATGCGCTGGACTTATGGTTCGCGATGGTCGTGGAGCCCGGGTGTCGTGGCGAAGCCTCTCTCATCCGCTTTGCGGATGATTTTGTGGTGCTGTTCACCCGAAAGGATGACGCCGACCGGTTTGCGACGGCCCTTCCTGCCCGATTGAGCAAATTTGGGCTGAAATTGGCCCCGGAGAAAACGCGGCTGATTCCGTTTGGGCGGGTGGCTTGGCGCGTGGTCGAACAGCAGGGGACTTCGTCGGAACGCTTCGACTTTCTGGGTTTTACCCACTTTGGGGCCAAAAGTCGGAGCGGACGCTGGACCTTGCAACGTCGCCCCACGGCCAAGAGTCGTCACAAGTTTCTGGTGCACGTCAAAAGCGAACTGCATCGCTTGATGCATGCCGGAACCAAAGCGCAACAGCAATACCTGCAGCAGGCCCTCCGAGGATACTATGCCTATTTTGGGTACCCCGGATGTTGGCGTGCTCTGCAGGGAGTGCAGTGGCAGGTGGGATTTTTGTGGTATCACGTGCTACGTCGGCGTAGTCAGAGGAGCCCTCAGGGCAGGAAATGGTATTCCTGGCAGCGCTGGTTTGTGCTGCCTCCGGTGAAATTGCGTTCTTCAAGCCCGTAGGGCAAGAGAGTCGGGGAGCCGAATGCGGGAAATCCGCACGTTCGGTTCTGCAGGGGTTCGCGGCCCAAGAGAAACTCGCTATAACAGCCAAGCCTCGAGGCCGCGTTCTACCTCCACCCGGTGAGCCAATTTCAAGGTCGTCAAACTCCAGCGTCCGCCGTGGATGCGATTTACGAAGATCTCCCAGCTAGCCGAAGCGAGTGTAAAAAAGCAGAAAATTCACCGCGGTGAGCCGGATCTGCATGAGACGGTCTCGTCAGCTACGGAAGTGCGGATCGAAACCCAAGCCGTTCGCTCGGCCTCGAGTGTGTCACTGCGAAAATCTCAGCAAGTTCACTTCAAAAGTGTGCATGAGTCATTTCTTAATTTAATTTAATCCTACATAATTGGCTACCTCATGGAGGAAGAGCCTTCAGTGTCCCCGGATCTTACGCTTAAGCGTAAGAAATTGTTCAGGTCGGACATTTCCTCGAGAGGGTCTCCGAGACACAACTTATGGATGGGAGCAAGATGACGAGATCTTATTCTTTGGATACGCCCATTGATGTTGAGAGTGGTACTGAGAAGTCATCCTAGGCAACATATGTTCTTGACAATGGAAGTCGTGTATACTTTAACTAATGAGGAAGGAAGGTGCTAATAATGGCCGTAATTAATTCGCCCATAGAGTGGACTGAGGCAACTTGGAACCCTACTACCGGATGTACCAAGGTCAGTGAAGGATGTCGTCATTGTTACGCGGAAACGATGGCCAAGCGGCTACAGGCTATGGGACAACCACGCTATGGCAACGGCTTCAAATTGGCCGTTCACGACGATTTGATCGCTTTGCCGTTGCACTGGCGAAGTCCTAAGCGCATCTTTGTTAACAGTATGTCCGATATTTTCCATAAGGATGTTCCCGAAGAATTTATTCAGCGTATATTTGAGACGATGAATGTGGCATCACAACATACTTTTCAAGTGCTCACCAAGCGACCAGAACGGGTCGCCGCGATTGCGCATAAATTGACCTGGACCGAAAATATTTGGATGGGAACGAGTGTTGAGGATATGCGGGTGGCCCACCGTGTTGATGACTTAAGACAGGTACCAACCATGGTAAGATTTTTGTCGTGCGAACCTTTGCTTGGATCGCTGATAGGACTTGATCTGGCCCGTATTCACTGGGTCATTGCGGGTGGTGAGTCGGGGTCAGGCGCACGTCCCATGAAACCGGAGTGGCCACGTGAACTGCGCGACAAGTGCGCAGAGCAAGGCATTCCGTATTTCTTCAAGCAATGGGGAGGCGTCCAAAAGCACCGCACTGGTCGCGTTCTAGACGGTCAAACTTGGGATGAAATGCCGTTCGTTTCAGTCCAACGCTAGGCACGAATCCAAGGAACTCCGATCCCTTCTATACTTCGGCGAATTGCAATACCGTGTCAGATGGGAAAGTTCCCTTCCTCTTTCGTGATGAGGTTAGCACATAGAGCTCTTGGTTTGTTTCCATTGGCTTGAGGATCTCCCGTTTGAACTGAGTGGGCAAAAACGGAGTCTCGCAGAGGACGAAATCTTCTATCTCCTCAATGGTCGCCGCTCTTCCTGAGAATTTCTCGACGATGAGGGATTTCAACTTCTTATAATCGGGCCCGTTGCCAAAAAACACGAGCTGAGATGGGTCGGTAGCATCGGAAAATGCGTAACTCCCACCTTTGTCGACACGCCACATGGCAGTCTTCATTTTCTCAAGTCCGATTTTATGGTTTGTGCCATAGAAGAGAAAGTATAGGGGAACGTTTCGGGCATCCCTCATCGTAAACGATCGAACATATTTTGCCGCATGTTTTTGCAATTGGCGTTGGTATAAGTCGTGAATTTGGAGCCATCTATCTGATGGAGAATTGTCTTTTAAATCTAGGCCGCGCCATTCTTCTCCTCCAAACAGGCGGGTCATTACCTCTTCCTGACCCGAGCGATTGATGAAGCGATTGACGAATGCATACATCAAATTGATAAACACCTCACATTTGGGGTAGTTCATCAGTCGGGTTATTAGGGAAAACGGGAGATTATAACCAAAAGGATCGACAAAAATGAAAGCTGGAGCCAAACTAAAACTTTTCGCATCCAAAAAGCTGAGAATTTTGGATGCGGTCTCTTCGAAACTGGAGTGAATCGGGTTCACTTTAATCTGGCTAGGGATTTCTATCTTACCCAGAGTCTCTGTCAGCGAGGCAAAACGGGCTGCATCTTGCTCGATGAAAAGGCAGACAATTTCCGGCTTGGTCCAACCCTTGGTAGCACAAGTGCTGATGTAGTCCATAGCTTCTTTTACCACGATCACCGGGGAACCATCTTCACCATTATTATACACTCCGGGTCCCGCGTACCCATCGATAAAGAGAAGGCGTCGATTCGAACTTCCCATGATGGGAAGCCAGGCACGCAGGTAGTTTTGAAGAATCATGTGCTTTGCGAGAGTATGCGATTCCAAGGGCCAAATCATGGGCAGATGATCAGCCATCAAACGAGTCCTCCAGTTGATGTAAGACATTAGGAAATCTAAAATGCGTAACCGTCGCCGGTATCTCTGCAACTTGGTCACCGTGTTCGATTTTTGATGGCCACCATCCTTGAATTCTTGGAACGCCACTCCATTTATCCCGTTTCGAACAACTTCTCCTATACTATACGAATATTCTTCTTCATGTGTCAATCACCGTGAATGTTCGCGCGGGTGGGCCTGCAGTCAAACCGGGGATCGGGGCACTTTGTTGTTGCAACACTCTAATGAGGGTAGGCAGGAATAACTTTCGAGCTGTACAATTGGATTTGGCCTGATTGCTTTATTTGACTAACCACGGTAGACTTCCTCTTATTAATTCATCATGGACATTCCAGACCATTTCCTTTACGGTGGATTTGGGAGGGATGCCACGATGGAATTAGTCATTCATATAGTTCTCCGCAATACCACCTGTGCAAAGGAAGTCATGAATCAAATGTTCGAGTTGCCAGATGCCCAAAGTGATCCGATCAATGAAGGAGAACGGGTAATCTTGGATGTATTCACGCTTGCGCAAACGCAAGCCTATCAACGATATTTAGCGTCCGTTGCACGTGAAGCGGCAGAGACAGCCCAAGCCGCCTATAGCGGCACCGTGGTGGAAAATGCGACGCTCTACCGGGTCGATGGAGAAATAGGCCGCATCACCTTCCCCACCTACGCCGTGCACCAAGAGGAGCAGATCGTTTGGAATAGCGTGCCGAAGGTGTTCGGGGCCCAAGGGCCCCGGGAGTTTTACGCTACCCGATCCGCGAAGGAACTACTCCTTGATTTTTCCAGTTTTTCGTCCTATCGGAAGACCGCCCGGGTGTTTAATCGGATTCGACGCAGCCCCCGGCAAAATCGCACTCCGGTGACCACGATTGCCTCCTTCGTGCATCGCGAAGGGATCGCCGTGCAAGCCTATCTCTGTCACTTTGTGACGTCCACCTTGGCGCATCATCAGTTTACTTCAGACGGGGTGCCCCAATCGGAGACCAACCCGGTCTATCAGCGTCCTCTAGCCGAAGCCAAGCACGCCGCGGGATGATTATCACGCGACAGGGTCAGCCAGGCCCGGCTGGAATACAACGCAGATCGAGCCCCGAACCGCCAAATTCCATCGTCTGCGGTGGACGCGATCTACGAAGATCTCCATGGGGCCGTCAATATTTCCCTCGATGACGTGGGCGTCAAAAAACAGAAGGCTCAGCGCAGCATCCTGGGTCGGGAGGAGACGGAGGCTGCGCCTCCCACGGAGGTCGGCATCAAATCCGAAGCCGCGAGTGCACTTTCTGTTTTGGGACCCGAGGATCCGACGTTGAAACGCGTGCATAACACCATTGTCCACATCGAAACGCCCGAGGGCCATTACGTTCTCAATGGACTGGGGACGGTGACCGTGCTGCAGTTCCTCATCGCCTTTCTTTTACATAACGACCTGCTGCGTGACCATGCGGTGCAGTTTTTTGTCGACGGTGCTCGGAGTTTGCATGCGGATATCCTGGCGGGCATGCGTCGGTTCCGACCCATGCGGATTTTCCTCGATTGGTACCACCTGCACGAGAAATGTAAAGTGGAATTGAGTCTCGTGTTACAAGGAAAGGACATCCGAAATGCGGTGTTGGCGGGACTGATGCCCTTGCTCTGGCTGGGCCAAATCGATGCGGCTATCGCGTATTTGCGGGCCATACGGCCCGCGCAGATCAAATCCGGGAAGTCTGTGGACCGCCTCATCGAGTACTTTGAACGAAATCGGGAGTATGTCCCGTGTTACGCTCTGCGCGCCCAACTGGGCCTGCGGAATTCCAGTAAT
>DAHXNH010000365.1 GCA_027365485.1 Clostridiales bacterium | reverse complement strand
CTCGCTTTTTTTTGGATCCAGGGCCGAATTATTTGATCCGTAATCCTAATTAACGTAAATTGACTCAAACTTCCGCTCACACTGCCGTCAAACACCCGCAGATACTAAGAATTCGTTCAAATTATTTTTCCGCGGGGCCTTAGGGCTACAACTCCCCTGGCAAGTGGTCGAGGCGCGGTTGGACCGTACGGCGAACCAATTGCGGCTCACGCTGGACTTTGTCCGCGGTGCACGATTTGCCTGTCCCGCCTGTGGCACCGAGGACTGTTCGGTCCATGATACCGAATCCCGCCGATGGCGCCATCTGAACTTCTTTCAGTATGCGTGCTATATCGAGGCCCGTCAGCCGCGTGTGCAGTGCCCCAACTGTGGAGTGAAAACCGTCCCGGTGCCCTGGGCGCGACCCGGCAGTGGATTCACCCTCCTGTTTGAAGCGTTTACGCTGACCTTGATGCAGGACATGCCGGTTCGGGCGGTCAGTGATCTCGTCGGTGAGTGGGACACCCGCCTGTGGCGGGTGCTGGATCACTATGTCACCGAGGCCCGCGATCAGCGGTCCTTGGACGCCGTCACAGCGGTTGGGGTCGATGAGACCGCCGCGCGGCGGGGCCATCATTATGTCACCCTCTTTGTCGACCCGGCCGAATCGGCCGTGATGTTTGCCACGCCGGGCAAGGACGCCACCACAGTGACCCGGTTCGCCGAGGATTTTCAAGCCCACCACGGCGATCCGGCAACCGTGACCGACGTTACCATGGATATGTCGCCCGCTTTCATCAAAGGCGTCACCGCTCACTTCCCCAAGGCCGCGATCACCTTCGATAAATTCCACGTGATGAAACTCCTTGGGGACGCCGTCGATCGGGTGCGCCGAGAAGAGCGCAAAGTCCGCCCTGAACTGGCGGGCACCCGCTATTTGTGGCTCAAAAATCCGCAAGATCTGAAAGGCAAGGCCGCCGATCGACTCGCCGACTTGCGCCAAGCTCATCTCAAAACCGGGCGAGCCTATGCCATCAAAGAAACCCTCCAGGCATTTTGGGACCAGCCGCCGGAAGCGGCTGAGGCCTTCTTGCGGCATTGGTATTTCTGGGCCACCCATAGCCGCCTCGAGCCCATCCGTCAGGCGGCCAAAACCATCAAGGCCCACTGGGCCGGGGTCCTGCAGTATACCCAGAGTCACCGAACCAACGCGGTGCTGGAAGGGATCAACAGCTTAGTCCAAGCCGCCAAAGCCCGGGCCCGCGGCTACCGGAATGTAAACCATTTCATCACGATCATCTATCTGATGGCGGGTAAGCTATCCCTGCCACGTTTGACCTTGGGATCGGGTTAACCCACACTAAATAGCGAGGAGCCAACATTGATTGCATGGCTGTTGATTCGCGCACTATGCCTTTCTTCACGACGAAATGAAGCGTTCTCTAGCCCCCCGCGGAATTTGTCTGCGGCCACCCGCAGAACTATTCAATCGCTATAGCCCAACCAAAATTTTTAGGATTCGTCAAACGGTTTTTTCGATCCGAGTTTCAGGATGCAGTTCCATTAACTAGTATGAGATCAATGGACATTGTTCACCGTGATGAATATCACGGCAACATTGGTCTCGACAGGCCGTTTGAGCGAGATCAAGATGTTGTAAGTGTGGCATGCCAGCTGTTTCACTGAGATGCTCTAGGCCCTACAAGCATATCGATGCGTTGATGCAGGTAATCTTCGGCGCCCTGGCCGAGCCATTGGACAAGATCTGCCGCGCTTCGGAATTGGTTGACAAGGCCTACGGCTTGGCCCGCATAAAGATAGTCGACGGAGTAATCGCCCCGGTGGGCTGCGAATTTTTCGGCGGCTTCGGGAGTATTCGTCATGATTGTCTCTTGACCATGCCATTTTGCCGTGAAGTTGTTTCGAATGGCACGCCCAGGAAATTGGTAGGGCCAATCCAGATTTTGAATGCGATCGAAGACATGGGTAAGAATCGTGTCAGTTTCTGTGACTTCGATGAGACGGTGGCGTCCGGCCGTCCGAGTCCGGGCCTCACCACATACGGTAAATGCCGTGCCAATCCAAGCTCCGGCAGCGCCCATCGCCAGAACGCCAGCGACGCCCATGGGTGTGGCAATGCCTCCAGCTGCAAGGACCGGTAAGTCAAATGCTTCTTGAAGGACAATTTGTAGCAAAGGCAAGGTCGCCACGCTGCCCGTGTGGCCCCCGGCTTCACTTCCTTGCGCGACCAAAACATCAGCTCCTGCTTCCCGCGCCTGGCGGGCTTCCTGGCGGTCGTGTACTTGCACGGCTACGCGAACTGATGAACGATGGCATTGCGCTATATAGGGCGTGGGGTCTCCAAACGACAGTGAAATAAGGGTTGGCTTGGCACCCAAGGCGGCATCGAGCAGTTCTGGATGTTTCTTCAGGGCCCAAACCATCAAACCCAGCCCATAGGGTCGTGCGTTTTGCATTTGGTCGACCTGGCGCTCAAGGAAATCCGTAGATGCGGTGCTGCCAATGCCGATCATGCCCAAACCTCCTGCTCCTGTAATAGAGGCCGCCAAAGGAGCTTCAGCGACGCCCGCCATGGGAGCCCCAATGATTGGATAGCGGAGCCCCCAGTCGGTGGTTAATACTGTGTGAATCATGATGTCAACCTCCTTCTCCCTACATGTTACTCTATTGGAGACGTGTTATCGGCGAGACAGGATCACGGTCGATTTCGCCGCGGCTATTGGGGCCCACGTTTGAAGCATATGTTCCGGACCAGCGGGCCTGTCAATCTCAGTGTGGTCAGCTACAGCCCGGGGTAGCGCGCATAACCCCGATGATTTTAAGGCCCGAGTCCTATCACCTCATGTAACTGATCATCGACGATCGTTAAAGTGTTCTGACTGTGTTGGGGGAGCGTGACTTCACTATTTTTGCTGTATCGATGGTCACGGTTCGGCCAACATCAAATGGCCCGGAACCCTGGGGCCCTCGCGGACTTCTTGCTTTAGAAGTGGTGTCGGTCCAGTTTAGTCGACGGGAGAGTCACGTGATCTACGTCACGATGCGTCTAGCCTGCGTAGAATAAACTTAATACATCAAGATATATTGGAGATGCTATCGGTATCGGATGGCATCCGTACGGAGGGATAAGGAGCATGGAAGAACCCGTCGTCGTGGAAGTGAAGAGCATCGTGAAACAGGGTCTCTCGTTGTTTGGTCATATGATGGATACGGTAAACCATCTGAACCCGGGTCAAAGTTTAATCGTGAAGTCAACCTTCAATCCTAGGCCGCTCATGTCGCAGATGCGCCGCCGAGGCTACACTGTGAACCAAGAAAAAGTGGGCAAGCTGGTGGTTACCACGTTTATTCCTTCTACTCAAGATGATCGCTCCCCGAGCTATCGGCCCTCAATGGCCGTGGATACACCCATCGACGGCCCGGAAGAATTTCTCGACAATCGTGGTTTGGTTCCGCCTGAACCGATGGAGCGCACATTAGCAAAGCTAGATGAGCTGCCGATGGGGACAGTGTTGGTGATTCACAATGACCGCGTTCCAGTTTTCCTGTTGGGGCAGTTGGATGATGATGGATATCCCTACGAAACTCAAGCCCAAGTCGATGATTCAGCGATCGTTCGAATTTTAAAAACCCATTAATGGGGGCGCCATCCTGATCGGGAGGACGAGTCACCACGTGACACTTAGGCAGATTCCCCTAATTCGTTGAAAGAAGTGAAGATTGCTACCGCTAGCAATCATCGACTATATAGCTTCTAGAAATCACGTTGTGGTTGCCAGACGCCTTGGTCAGCAGTAACTAACGCTGCCAAAAAGTCGTCATAAGTCCATGGAAACAACCTGGTGGGACATCTGGCGAGACCCTATTAGTTTGAAGAGACCCAAGTTGACTCAGGCTTGGTTCGCCATGCGCCGCTTGGGCGCCTGCGTACCCTCTGATCGACGGTATCCTGCGACCGCGGAATATTTCCCATGATGCCAACGTTGGTGATCGGCCAAGTTGTCGCCTCGACCTATACGCGTCCAATACGTCGTACGAAGTAGAATTAACGTGCACGCGTCCTGAACTCAATGCGGCAGCGGCTAAGATCTGTGCTGCAAAACACGAAACGAGGTTCCCTCTTTATCATGTCGGTTGTACATTGTTACGTTCTGATTGTGACGGACGTCACTGTGCTTGGCTGGGATCGGCAGCATGTTTAAAATGCTTCACCAAGATTCGGGTTACGTAAAAGATTAAGGCATTCACTGAGGTTTGGAAGAGATGGAAACGATGGTGGTCTGCCGCCCGCCAAGGTAAGCATCTTATGGAGACGTCTCGGCTATAGATTGGTGTACGCCAATCGAGCGAGGCGGCGCGCTTGGTTTAGTTAGCTTGACGGAGGACGTTCCACCACTGTTGGCGACGAGTTGGTGATGGCCAAAGGCTGTGGCATTGTTTAGTCTTTGACACATTTTATTGTTAGTATGTGGGAGGGGAAAATAACTTATGAAGGAAATCGATGTTCGACCTATTCTTGAGGCTGGTGGTGAGCCGTTCGAAGAAATCATGAAATTCGTGTCTAACCTACCGCCCGGTGAGGGGTTTCGGTTATGGGCTACCTTTAAACCAGAGCCGCTTCTGGCAGTGCTTTCGCACAAAGGCTACCGGGGCGAGGCCCAGGAAATGTCTGAAGGTAATTGGGCGGTCGAATTCACTCCAGTCAGCTAGACACGAACATTGTCAGATAAGTTAGGTTCTCTCCGGTGGCTAGAGGAAAAAGACCAAGATCCAATGGTTGGGCACACTGCAGCCAAGTTAACCCGGATAACGCCAGCGGTTTTACAGTTCGATCCCTGTCACCGGAGCTAACCGATTGTGGATGGGTGGATAAGCCGCATTGGGGTAGGTAGTGTGGCTTGATGGCTCCATTGGTGATTTCAATCCCATGAGGCGCCCGCGACGGTATCGTAAACTTTGCCTTGATTACAAGGCATTGGAGGGATAATTATGACGGAAACAAACGCTTCACGCTTCGTGGCCTTTAATGGAAGTCCGATGGCTCTTGAGGGAACCGTCGTGAACGTTGATGACCCTGCTCCGCAATTCGCTCTTATAAACACCGATCTAAAATTGGTGTCCTCTGCCGACTTTCGGGGATGCGTCGTATTACTCGCAACGGTTCCCTCTCTAGACACCGCGGTGTGTGACTTGGAGACAAAGAAATTCGACCATGAGATCTCCACTTTGGGTAATCAGGTGGCCTATCTAACCGTGTCCATGGACCTCCCGTTTGCGCAACAGCGATGGTGCGGCTGCAGCGACGTTCATCGGGTTGTGACGTTAAGCGACTACAAGGACCACCAATTTGGAAAAGACTATGGGGTTTACATGATGGAATTGGGTTTACTGGCCCGGGCGGTATTTGTCATCGACCCTACGGGCATTCTTCGTTATCGAGAAATCGTATCCGAAGTGACCAACGAGCCGGATTATGTGAGAGCATTGTCGGTTGTCAACGAGTTGTTGAAAGGATAACTAGAAAATGACCTGAGCTGGCGGACGAGGAAGGATCGCGCGGTTGCCGAGGGGATGTTATCGACTTTCTGCATCCAAAAAATCGCAATATACTAAACTGAGCTGAAGTCGCTCGATTAGGTTTTCACGGCAGTAAAGGAGGGCAGAGGGATGCAGGAGCTAATGGTAGGGAGGGTCGGAGTGGCCGTTGACACCTCGGCCTATCGTGTATTAGTGGACCGCCTCTGGCCCCGCGGGGTGTCTAAGACTAAGGCACCATGGGACATCTGGCTGAAGGAGGTGGCCCCCAGTTCGGATTTGCGAAAGTGGTATGGACACGAACCCGAACGATATGCGGAATTTCAACAAAGATATTTCTTGGAATTAGAGCAACGACACCAAGAACCCGCCATGCAGCAATTGTTAAGCATCTGGCGAGAACGGCCCGTGATACTGCTCACCGCCACGAAAAACCTCGAATTCAGTCAAGCCCCAATACTGCACGACTTCTTACTTCAAGCAGTGGACACGCATGCGTAGGGGGGCAACAGTGGAACGGGAAATTTGGCCGATATCCGAGGACCACCGATTTGTGGACCAGATTCAATTCGTCTCGCAGTTTCCTGCGTACACAGCGGACACCTCGGCCCAAGAAGTCATCTGGTGGTATCGTCAGCACGATGAGGCCAACTATATAAAGTTTTGTCTGTCTGGGAATGGAAACGGCGTCGCGGTGATCGGAGACCAAAACCTAGCCCTAATGGCGATGCGGTCAGCATTGCCACCGGTCGCGAAGCATGACGGCGAATTCAAATATCCGGAATTACACCAAACCCTGTATGAACGATTTAGCGGCGTTCGACCCGTTCTGTTTCTCGACGCTTTTGAGGGGATAGCATGGGCCATCTTAGGCCAGCAAATCAATGTCTACTTCGCCGCGCAATTGAAAACAGCCATTGCAGTCCGCTGGGGCACCGTCGTCCCTGGCGGTCAAAACGATCTGGCGGTTTTCCCGTCTGCGCGTCAGTTAGCCGGGGCAAAGGTGGAGGAACTGCGTTCCTTAAAGCTGAGTCGACAAAAAGCAGAGACGTTGATTGAGATCGCTCGGCGCATCGATCAGGGCACGTGGAACATCCAAGACCTGTATCACCAATCGACCGAGGAAGCGATGGAGAATCTGCAAAAGTTTAAGGGAGTCGGCCCATGGACGGCGGAATACAGCCTCCTGCGGGTTTTTGGCCATATGGATGTGATCCCCGCTGCAGACGTAGGCCTGCGCCGAGCGTGGGCGAGGCTGACGGGACGTGAAAGGGTGTCGGAGGCCGATCTGCTCGAGGCGGCCCACATCTGGCGCGGCTACCGAAGTGACTTTGCTTTTTGGCTTTGGCTCTCCAATGTGACCCCTCAGGTTCTATCTGAGGAACAAGAGGGCTGGCCGACAGCGTAGTCAATGTCACAGAAGTGCTCTCGAACCCCCTGTAAAATACGTTGTCGCCACCGCTGGAACCCACCCACCATCGGATCGCCGAATTCTTGAGTTTGGGTTCGAGTCTCAAATCACAAAACCCACGAAATGTCAGGATTTCGAAAGGGGATCATGACGTAGTGTTAGGCCATAAATCTAAAAAACGTTTTTACACTGGTTATTTTGCCGCAGTCATGGCGACCGGAATTGTGTCCACCGCGTTGTTTCTCTATCACCGTCAGGAGCTATCGGATGCGCTGATGGCAGTGGCCATGGTCTTGTACCTTTTCCTCTCGTATTGGTACGTAGCTCGCTTCGTCAAGGCGCCGGGTGATATGTGGGCAGATTTGACCAATCCCGCCACCGCCTTCGGATTTTTTACGATTGTGGCTGGATCCAACGTGTTGGCGGTTCGATTTATTTTTGCCGGTTGGGTTACGCCGTCCGTCGTCTTGGGGGCGATCGCTCTGGTCGTTTGGGCGGTTCTTTTTTATACGGTTATGACCCTCTTGATTACCGGTCCTGCCATTGAACTGTCTTCGGTGAATGGGGGATGGCTCATTGCCATTGTCGCCGAGCAATCCATCGCGACCTATCTCGCGGCAATGATCGATATCGTGCCCCACCACGTTGAAGTCTTGTTCCTGCTAGCCAGCGCTTTTTGGGCGATGGGCTTAATGTTTTATGTTATTTTCATCGGGCTCATCATGGACCGCTTACTCTTTCAACGCGTGTCGTTCGACGATCTCCAGCCGCCCTATTGGATCAACATGGGGGCGACGGCGATCACGGTTTTGGCTAGCTCTCGTTTGTTGTCCATCCATGTCCACGCGCAGATTTTGTTGACGCTTCGCCCGTTTCTTGAAGGCGTCACGTTAATGCTATGGGCCTGGGGTAGTTGGTGGATTCCCTTGCTGGTTATTCTCGGCGTGTGGAAATATTGGCGAGGTAGCGAGAAAGTGGACTATCATCCTTCGCAGTGGAGCATCGTCTTTCCGCTTGGCATGTATGCCACCGCGACGACCACGATGTCCAAAATTCATGGGTTCAAACCGCTGCATTGGATAGGCGGGGAGTTTTTATGGATAGCGCTCGGCGCGTGGATCCTGGTCGCAGGGCTGGCTGCCCGGCAGATCTCGACTCGGGAACGTCGATTGAATCGGAGGCAGCTGAGCGAGAATGATTGATGAATGCCGACAAGGGACCTTGCCGCTCAAATCCAAGTTTGCAAAGTCGGGTGGATGAAAGAGGGCCGAGCAATACGTGGCTAGTGTGCTATACTGCCCGCGGTCCAGAATTAACGTTTTCGCCGAGGTCAGATTATAGCTAGATGTGAATACATTTGTTCTGTCTGAACGCAGTTGCCTCTCCTCTCTATGCTGGGCTTTAGGGGGTCGTAGATCCCCGAAGACGCTACAAGGGGGCAATCGGGAATGCTTCGGATCCAATTTACGGCTGAGGAGATCCAACAGTTACGCTATGAGCGTTATCAGCACCCGCCTCCGCGGGTGCAAAGGAAAATGGACGCCGTGTACTTAAACGCCATGGGTCTATCCCATCAGAAGATTGGGCGACTGGTCGACTGCACAGAAACCACGGTGCGGTCCTGCTTCAAGGCCTATGCCGTAGGCGGCATTGATGCCTTGGAACGGTTTAATCCTAGCCACCACGGGAGTGACTTGGAAGCGCATACCGGCACCATCCAAGGCGAATTTGAGAAGAAACCTCCTGGGACTATTCGAGAAGCCGCTCAAAGAATCGAAACGTTGACCCAGATACATCGCAGCCCTCCACAAATCCGAGCCTATCTGAAAAAGAAGAACTTTAAGTACCGCAAGGTCGGTCCGATTCAGGCCACGGCTAACCCGGAGGTTCAAGCCACTTTTCTTGAAACCCAATGGCAACCGATTTTAGACGAAGCGAAATCGGGCCTTCGCGAAGTCTTTTTCGTCGATGCCGTCCATTTTGTCGTGGGGGCCTTTCCCGGGCTATCTCTGGTGTCTAGCGCGAATCTTTGTTCAGACGCCGTCGGGACGCCAACGCTTCAACGTGTTGGGGGCCTTGCATGCCATCACCCACGACGTCGCCACCTTTACCAACACGGATTACATGAACTCCGAATCGGTTGTCCATCTCCTTAAAATGATTGCGGAGAAGTACCCGAAACGGCCCATCACCCTGGTCTTAGACAATGCCCGGTATCAACGCAACAAATATGTGCAAGCCGAAGCTGCCAAGCTCCAAATGGACCTCCTCTTTTTGCCGCCGTATTCGCTAAATCTCAACCTCGTCGAACGGTTGTGGAAGTTCGTCAAATCCGACGAGCTATACGGCGAGTACTGGTGGTGCCTGAACTCGCGCTATTACGAGACGTTTCCAGATTTTTGCAAGGCCATTGAAACCTGCTTCGCCCACACCAAAACCAAGCACAAATCTCGTCTCGATACCTTACTGACCTTAAAGTTCCAACAATTCAAGAAGCCTGCCTAAATCGTTAATTCTGGCCCGCGGGCAGTATAGCATGGGAAACCTTCCATCTTTATTAGAGTGGCTTCGCACGTGCAGGGTCGTTACGGGGAACGGGACGCTGCGCTCCCGTTGGAAGGGCGGAACCGTCCCGTGCGCTTTCATAAAGGATAGAGGACGGTTGGGATCGACCTGGTTGATATCGCCTGATCCGGCCGATATCCTGCAAAATGAAGAAGCGAAGCTGTCTTGTTCGGCGTATCTTGGCATTTTACCCGGAGCAGTTTCCGTTCGTCATCTCCTATCACCGAAAGTAGGGACCATTTCGGCAATTGGTAGATCGCGGCCACAGCGTCGGAGCGTATACTCTGTGGCCGGTCGGTGAGAACTCGATCGTTAGAGACCGACGTGATCTACATCACTGACACTGGCAGACCCGTGACTTTTAATAACTAGGGAATGTGCAAGAGTAGATGAAATGAAAGGAGCGGATCCCATGACCACTATCGGAGAACTAGGCGGAAGCCATATTGTTGATGCGGGCCAAAAAGATCCCGACGAACGATTGCTAATATCAGATGGTCGCCAAGCACTATGGCTGATTAACGGGAGCGCTGAGTGGCGACCAAGGTCCGGCAGGCCAATGGCGATGGAACCGAGTGAAGCCGTCTACGAACTGGTCGGCCCAGGGGCCGTCTCTTTTCTCGAAAGCTCTCATTATGTATGGCTGGAAGCATGGGATGAATTGGGGTTTGGCCCGAGAGCCGAGATGTATCGAATGCTGATGGAGTCCCGCAACCGGGGCGTCGGTCAAGCTCTTGCCGCCGTGCTTCCTGTTGCTCGGGGTCAGATTTGGGTAGACATCGGTACGGGAACGGGTGCGATGGTTCAAGCGCTTCAGGAGCGAGCCGCGACACATGAATCTGTATGGATTTTGGGTATCGATCGTGCGTCTCGGATGATTGATCAAGCTTGGTGTCATCCTAGCGCCGACGTCCCAGCCTGGTTTGTTGCCCAGGATTTATTGGCTTTGAGGTGGCCACAACGGATGTTTGACGGGGTCTCCGCGTTACTCTTGCTACACCTGGTGGAGGATCTTGATGGGCTCCTCGGCAATGTGTACAATGCCTTGAAACCTGGTGGTTTGTTTGCATATGCTGTCAGTTCTGACGCCAATCCCTTTGTTCGTATGATTATGCATCAGTTGGCGGGGCCGGGGAAATTCTTCAAACAAGGACAGGCAAAAATCCGTCAAAGTGTGGTCCGTACGGGTTTTGAAATTATCCGGTCCGAGACCTACCGGGATGTTATCGCGCTGGACAACCCGAAAGCCATGACCGAACTCATTGGCAGTATCGGCGGCCCTGGCAGCCAAGGGTTACGGAAAGATGTCACGCCTCCACCATCCATCGAACGGGTCTTCGATCTGGTATGGGCCAAACGGCCAGGCCCTAGCCAGGGGGAATAGGGTGTTGGATATGGTGAGGGACCGCTTAAATCGGCCACTGAGGGATTTGCGTATCTCCCTTACTGACCGATGTAATTTTCGCTGTGTCTATTGCATGCCTAAGGAAGTGTTCGGCAGGCCGACCCACTTTTTGCCTGCTGGCGAGGCGATGGGGCGAGAGGAAATCGCGAAGTTGGTGCGAGCGTTGAGCGCACTGGGCGTGCATAACAATGGTGTCAGGTTAATAATTGTCAGACCATAGTGAATAGTCGATCAACAGCAGGCGTGGGAGTGGTGTGGGTGCAATGTGTTGGCAAGGTTCGGTGAATTCGTGTGCAATCGATACGGAGTCACGCAGAATCGAATCTCAATCCCTCACTTTAGGGTGAACGCGCGAGCGCTTCGCACTCGCATCGCACAGCGATGCGAGGAACGCCCATAGGCAACCCTATGGAGGATGGCAGGATCCATGATGGATTGGCTGGTTCTAAACGCTTCGGCGTTTTTTCGGGGAATACTTATTGCCCCGCGGTTTCTTTTTGCGAGGATATGACCGATCGGGAATGATGGGCACCACGTTGGCCTGCATCGATTCCACCAGGTTCCAATACGCCTTTGCGACACGAGGATCCACGGATGGAGTGGGTGCGTAGAATGGAGGCCCGGATGGTTCGGGTGCGCACCCCAGGTTTGTGCTCAACG
>DAHXNH010000364.1 GCA_027365485.1 Clostridiales bacterium | reverse complement strand
GGGGATTGTGATTTGCCTGGCGGTCGTGTATGGCCTCTGGTTTCTTCCGGTCCTCACCTCTTGGCCCACGGGGGCCTTTGATCATACCGTGGCACGCCAACTTGAACGCGAAGCCAAAATCCAGGCGCCGATCACCCCTGGACCCTCCGTCGGGGATACGACGTTGCTACGCGATACTGCAGCACCGAACGTCTATTATCCGCTCTATATTCTGAGTCACCTGCCGAACAGCACCGACGGCACCGTGGTGCATGAAGTCTTCCAGTCCTCTCAATTTTACCAGGTGAAGCACTGGTTAGCGGTCGCGGCGCTGCGCACTCCCGGCCAGTGGACCTGGTGGTCGACGTACATGGGAGCACCGATCACCCAGCATGCCGACGCGCGCCACGATGTGACCACCGTAGCCCAAACGCTTCACTTTTTCGAGTCCAATAATAGCGACGCAGGCCAGATGTATTCGGTGACCACCTCAGACGCTCTGCAAGGTGCTGCCGCGGTAGCGATAACAACCGTGGCCATCCCGCCCGTCCTCCTGAACTCGATGAATCATGGTAGGGGCCCATCCGTGCCCTCGGTCTGCTACGCTTTACACGCCGCGTCTGCGGAAACCGCGTGCAACAGCCTAACCGTACTCTGGGTACGCCCCAGAAAAGGAGTCACCATTCGCGCCTACTAGCCCATGGTAGTTGTGGCGACCGATGCCCAACCGATCGCTGAACAGACCGACACTTCACACTTGCTAGAGATGCAACATCGATGTGCTTTAACGGGGGCGTATACGCCTCAAACTTTTGAGTCGACGACTTATTTGTTGAAACATTAACCGGCAAAGTTGACCGAAGAGTTGGCGCAGCGATTTCTCAGGAGCCAGCCATTCGCAACCACATCGATGTATCGGAAATATCCAATGAGCAGAACAACCCCGACGTGGCCATGCCTTAAAGGCGAATTCCATTGGCGGCTTGACTCACTATGGTAGTGCTGGCCGCTTTCTGGTGATCGAACGGTCGCATTGATCACTCGACCCACTGACTCGACGGGGAACAATGACCAATTAAGCCAATGCAACTCAAAGGGGATAAGCGATTGGCCAGCTGTTTTGGCTGTCAGTAAAAACTATCGGCCGTTGAGCCACCACTGCCTCACAATTTTCTGATGCGCCGCATTGTCCCAATCGCTCCCCTTCTGAGGAGTATCGTGATCAATCCAGGAGCCGCTATGCGGTCGCGCGTTCGTTTTGGACCACTGTCCAATCACAAGTCGAGGTATGTCTACGACGAAAATTATCAAAAACAGTAATGGAAGCACTGGGTAGAGATGAACTGTACTGGCAATCACTAACGCCGTGGTGAATCCAACGAGGCGGGATGTCCGTAATACCGGCTGTGCGGGAGCAGGAGACCCCAAGAGTACGCTCGCTGTCGTGACTGCCATGGGCAACCACAAAGCGTGCGGATCAAAGTTTTTCTGTGCTAGGAAGACAAAAATTCCTAGGGACGCCTCGGCCAGGCCTCTCACGAAAGGTCGCCCTAGTCGTTGAACGATCACAACACTCGCTCCCCCGATCATTTCGCTCATAGTATATACCTTCAACGCTACAGTGAGTGATTGAGCGCGGACACATCCGCACATCCGCCTCAGCTTGCAGCCCAGTAACAAAACCCGGAGCAACCAAAGCCGCACGGCCAGAGGAAGCATAGCAAATAATATCCGGATAATGAGAAATCGATCACACTGATCTCGCGACGGTAGTGGCCACATGCACGTGAATATCCGACGCAAGCTGATAGCGACTAACGTATTGACGCATCACTTTTTCCATTCCCGCGATCGTAATGTTTTGGGTAATAGTGCCGTCCGCTCCGGAAAATGGTGGATGAATCGATCCTGGATGCCAATGCCGTTTTCCGGAACAACGTCGATAATGTCGATTGGTGTGTTCCGGTTTGCAGCCAAAGTCGGTAATACCCAGAGGTCTTCGTAGGCGCAACATTTACACCAACTCGCGATAAATTCGCCACGGTTAGTTTTGGCCCTGGTAGAGCCGAGCGTTCCTACCGTTCAAATTACGGACGTTCATAGCCCAGCGGCCCATATCCCCGAGGGCAAGGCCGTTGTTTTGTTGAGCTTTTTGCAGTGTACGATTGGAATGGTCGATCGCGGATAAAACCCCGGGTTGCATGGAGCCTTGCAGACGTGAGGACACACTCCCGTGCCCTCACCACCGAGGTCACTAAGTGACCCCTCGGAGCGTTTCCGATTACAAAAATCTTCTCGAAAAATTCCCCAGAGGGGTGGGGAATTTTTTTGACCAAATTGGGGATTTTCTATTGACCCAGCACACATGGGTTGTTAGCCAGTTTCCGAACCTAAACCACCCAGGGCACCGGTGGGTCGCTTCCTACCAAACGGGAGATTGATGGGCACCGGTTATGAGCATCACCAGGGCACCGGTCAATGCCCTCTGATCCTGAGTCATCCTGCGCCGAATTCAGCCCGTCGGTAAACGCCCAAGTCCAACTCGACCCCGAGAAGTGCACATTGAGAAACGTGGAAAAGTCTGAAAGAGTTTCGTGCTTGATGTTTGATAAGTCAAAGTTACTGACGGCATCGGCGTAATTTGAATGCCAGACGGCGGTGGCCTCTTGGGTTGTATGGTACGGATAGCTCGTGTCCTGGCCTGCTGCTGCCGTATCGACTGCCGTATCATGGCCACTAGGATCCTGAAATTGCCACGTCATATCGTCATCTGTAGTATAGGATCCCACAGTTGCCTTCACTGTATAAGTAATAATCGCATCCAGGGTTATCGGGCAACTGGTAGAACTCGGCGCTATCACATTCGAATGGACAATCAGCCCATCCTGTACATCTTGTGCGACCTGCTCGGGAGTCAGACGTCGTATGGAAGAGGAAACCCAAGATTTTCTAAGCACGTCCGGCGGGTCCATTCCGCCGGGGGCACGTCTTCCTCGTGGTACAACCATTTCGGTTTGCCCACGGATGCCCACGGACAGGATATGGAATGCCCCGCGTCGAACCATAATGAAGACCCCTGCGAAAGCTGATCGCTCGAAAGGGGTTGTGCTTCAAATGGAGGATAAATAGTGATGCCTAACCAACACTCATGCCCCAACTGCACCGGCATTGACCGATATCCCCAGTGTCATGTGATATCGGCAAGTTTCCGTAGCCCCGGGTGGCCAGCCCTGTGGTTTTTTTGCGATTGGGAAGCTGGCAATGCCGTGTGCCGCCGCGGTCACTGGACCGGCGCTGTCTGACAGGGTTTCTATCCCCATGTAAAGGCAGGTGGCCCCATGGAACTTCCCTTCGGAGATCGCTACGCAGTATTTCAGCCGGCACCGTTAGCATTTCTGGAATATGACCTAACCGACGTGTTTGCGCGGTACCAGCAGCACACTATGGCCGAGTTGATTGCAAAGCCCAAGTATCAGGGCCTGGCAGAGCGCGCGCACGCTGAATACGCACAGTACCTTTTATGGCCAGTCGGCGAATTCTTGCATTCATTGAAGCGGATGAACGATAGCTTTTACCGTTCGTGGCTGAATCCGCATGGTGACGAGGTGTATTGCACGTTCAAGCTGGCCGATGGAGAGTGGTCAGCTTTGCGAGGGCTCTATGCCTATACCGTCGACGGCCACCTTGCCTATATAGGCCGCTGCCGGGACTCGTTTGGTCACCGAGTCAATATGGGCTACGGAACCATCGCGCCAAAAAACTGCTATCGCGATGGCCAGTCAACCAACTGCCACCTGAATTCGCTCGTCAATCAACATCGCCAGTCCGTGCTCTTTCACGTGTATCCGATGGAAAAGGACGAGGAAATCGTCGCCGCCGAATCCCAGTTGATTACAATGCTTAACCCCCCGTGGAACATCGAGTTGCCGTTGCCAATTACCACCCCATGGACCCCAAGAGGCTCCGGCAAGCGGCCGGTGAACGAAGGACAGGTGATCCAGTCCTCCACGGCGGATAGAGCCTGCCTGGAACGGAAAGACCGCAAAGTAAGCGACACCTCCTTACGACGGGCAGCCAACGGACAATACCGCAAATTTTTCCAGTGGCTTCAGCAGTATCCCGAGAATCGGGTCAGCCTCAGTTTTGAAGAAGTACAGACAATCACCGGTGCTTCTCTATCAAATTCCGCCCGCAAGCATCCCCCCTATTGGGAGGGTGGACAGCAGGGCGGGACTCTCGGAAATGCCATTGTGGCGGCGGGGTGGTACATCGATTCGCTCGATCTCAATGGCCAACGGGTTGGCCTAACCCGCGACAAGCAGTGAATGGTTCTGGATCGGGATCACTCGCCCGCGGGTGGAGCAATCTGGGAATGCGCACCTGTCGGTCTCGGGAATACCTTGAACCTCATAGCGCGACTCCGCCATAAGATTGCCGAACCTTTTTTCGAAGAGAAAGTGTTCGATCGTCTAACATTTACCCACCGGGGCCATGCCCGAGGCCAAGGTTCCTGAGCGCCATAGGGCAGCTTGCCGATCGGAGTAATAACCGTGACTCTCCGATCTTATGCAGAGTATCGACAATGTGCCCTCTGCCTGCTGTCTTTCCGGAGCCGGTCCGCCCGGTCAGGCGATACAATGGCCTTCGGAACACATTTCCGCACCGTTGACGCCGTTACGCCCCGAATCCTAGAACGTCAAAGTGGGAATGTCCCGCGCGAATCTTTATAGCGCTGGCCGCAATGGACTCGCCCACCGCTGCCTCGGCTGCACTTTCTCTCTGCAGAAGGGCACGGACAACGTGCGTAATGACCGCTTACGTCTGGGTCACTTCAGCGGCGCTGTACTACTGCGCATCGTCAACTTGCCCAATGTGCGAGCGGGAAAGGAAGTGATCCCGGTAGGCGTCCCCTAAATCGATGAGGCCGCTTCGGTCGATCTTGATGTCGGTTGTGTAAAGCCAAGGATAGGCATGGAGTGCCTCAACCATCGCCTTCAAGTGTTCGGCAGTCTCCCCCGTGACTTCGGCCAACGCATAGATGCGGCCAACCAGTGGGAGGCTTCAAGCGTTCCGGGCCATCCGGCTCAAGACATTGCAACTGCTGCTCCTTTGTTCTCCTGTCCAAACCCGGGGTGTTTAGAAACGACTTTTTACGCCTACAGATCTGAATTTGGGTCGGCACCGCGGCCAAAGCGCATCGTGGTCAACCACGAGTCAGGCTAGCCACGTCTCGGAGTTCCCACCACGCCCAGGACTTCGAATGGCCGCTTTAGAGACTTCCAACGGCCCGGCAGATCGGCAGGGCCAAGTTAATCCTCTCTGGCCGACGAACTAGGCGCCTAACACGGTGAGCCAGAGGCCCCTTCGTCATTGGCTAAAGGACTATCGTCACCCCGCACGCTCTGTCGTCGTCGCCCACCACAGTGGCAGTTGCCGCGGTGACCCCCGATGCTCTTCGCTTCATTCATCCCTCCACTGTGTTCAGCACGTGCTGCCCCGAACCCAGTCTCGTCGCGCATTGGCCACCTGGCCTTAGCCTACTGACGACGCTATTGCGATCTGCCATTATTTCAGCTAACTTCACCGTCAAAGCCCCTACTGGGCGATGGTCACTTCAGTGGTGCCCTCGGGGTGGTTTCATATGGAGTCCCTCGAAGGACTTGCCCCGATCGGTTTCAAAGGCAATGCCATCGGAGGTCGAATGCCCACCCAGCGCATCGACAGTGAAAATCATGCCGATGTTTCCGGGATAGGCGACGTCCAATTTTCGTTGATCCCACAGTATTCACGAGTCGGTACAGGTAGTTGTCCCAACCCAATTCTATTCCCGGTTTGATCCCCGTTCCCTGAAACGCCGCCCGATTGATGCCGCCCTCGGCACTCACTCGATACCGGGGTGACCCAGTTCCTAAAGCTGTGAGTCCCATCACCATGGCACTCATCGACCCATTAGAGCCCTCAACCCCGCCTTCTTTCGCACCGTCATCAGGAAAACCGGCATGGATCATCCCGCACACGGCATCGCTGTTGTCCCCTGTAATGGACGACGTTCGGGAAGCGAGCATACCTTTCACGCGAGCGATTCAGAACCTATTGGCTGATCCCTTGGCCGCCGATCTGTCGACTGCTGCTAGTCCTGTTACGACTGGTGGTGCCGAGAGCCGGGCCTATTCGGCTAACCGCACGTTCAGAGGTCGCTCCAATGTCGACGTGAGTGTTTGGAAATTTCGACTAATCCAATCGCCACGCGTATGAGGGAACCGAGAGCAGAGACCCCGCGGAACCGTGGTCGTGCGCTCTGCACCGGAATAACGGAGGAAGAAATCTCCTTCATTCCGAAATTAACATTTGGTCCCCCGGGGCATCCCAAGCCTGCCCTCTTATTCCAATGGCTTCGTCGTTAGATTGTCCCCAACGGCTAACCTGCCGATGTCCCCGAACTGCTGCCAATCGGTGCTTAGGCCGTCGGCCAGGCTGCTACGCGTACCCTCGCACCGCTCTGAGATTCTGCTGTCAGTTCGGGCGATCATTGTAATCCTAAAGCGTGTTCCTTGCTCTTCTCAGAGATGGACGAAATCCCAGAGCAGGCCAATATTATGCCCAAAGGACCTCCACAGTTAATTCCAGACACCGTGTTCCACGTCCCGTCTTCGTTCCGTCGGATATCCCCCACCGGGTCTTCCGGTCACCCTCCAAGGCACAGGCGTCTGAGGACAAGATCCGCCCTTCACCGAAATGTACGGGCCAACAGCTCTTGGTCCACATTTAACCAGCCTGACGGCACCACCACATTATCAGCCAGTGCCTGCTTATCCCTCAGAAGTTCGTCGAGAATCTCTTCTACCGTGCCCTTCTCGGTAATTCGGTGCTGTTCGTCAACGACAATGGGATAATAGACCGTGACTGGTCGGGTTTGGCCAATGCGGTGAACGCGGTCCGTCGCCTGTTTTTCCACGGCGGGGTTCCACCAGCGGGTGTAGTGAATCACGTGGTTTGCCCCCGTAATCGTTAACCCGAAGCCTGCTGACTTTGGAGTGACAATCAGCACGCTGAAGCCCATAACCGCATTGAAATGCGATACCAAGTGCTGACGGTCTTGGGACTGCCCGTTAATCAGCAGCGGCACCACATCCAATTCTTCCATGACCCAGTACTGGAGCATCCGTTGCAGTCGCAAGCTTGGAGTAAACACGAGGGCCTTTTCCCCGACGTGTTTCACCTTGGATAAGATGTCTAGCGTGGCCTTGAGCTTTGGGATGCGCGTTGGTGGCAGGGCCCCCCAGTTGGCCGAATCTTGATGTGCCCATGGATGACCCAGGACCTCTTGCAACTGCCTCAAGGCCGCTAGCGCGTTTTGCCGTTTTTGTTGGACCAGCCCGACGATCTGCCGATACGCTCGTTGCTGCTCCTCGCCCATCGGAACAAGGATCCGTTGCACTTGCTTGGGCGGCAAATTGATTTTCACTTCGTCTTTCGTACGGCGCAAGTAGATGGGGGTCAAACTTCGCGCCAGCGAATGTTGCACCTGGTCTGCAATCTCCCGGTCGGATCCGCTCGTCAACTCATATTGGGCACGAAACCCCTTAAGACTTCCCAGAAATCCAGGTTGAACAAAGTCGACTAATGCCCACAAATCGCTTAAGCTGTTTTCTACCGGGGTTCCGGTTAAGGCCAGGCGCGATTTGTTTTTGAGCGCCTTAATCGCCTCCGCTCGGGCCGTGCTACTATTTTTGATTTGCTGGGCCTCGTCCAATATGACGCATTCCCAGTCCACTTGGGCCAGCATAAGTTGGTCCCGAGCGACCGTATCATAGGTAGACAAGACAACATCGACGTGTTCCGGCACCTTGCTGAATTTAGCACGCCCCGCTCCATAGTGCGCCGCGGCCTGAACCTGGGGGGCAAACCGACGAATTTCTTGCGACCAGGTTTCCAACAGGGCCACCGGGGCCACAATCAGAATAGGGCGCTTACCCTGTTCTTTAAGCCAGGTCAAAAAAGCAATCACTTGAACGGTCTTGCCCAGCCCCATTTCATCCGCCAGCAATACCCCCCATTGTCTTTCATGGCGTTTGACCATGAAGGCAAAGCCGTCATGCTGGTACTCATGCAAAGAGCCCTCGAACGACAGCGGCAACGCGGGAACTCCGCCTTCAATGGCATCTTTGGTCCAAATAACGTCCCGAAGCGGACGATCGAATTCGATCGCTTCCAGGTTGGTAAAAATGTCGAGGACAAACGGCAGACGGTCGAGGCTGACTGGACCCATCTCGTTGGCCGTTTCGAGGGATTCCATGGTGTCGGCGCGGGCACTGCGGACGTCGAGCCAGCCCCCATGGAATGGGACAAAGTCTGCCTCTGGTTGGGCCTCGATGAGCGACTTCACCTCAGCCGGGGTCAGCACGTCCACCGGTGGACTGTCGTCAGTCTCACTGCCCAACACCCGGACCTGTCCCTCCAAAGCAAACCATCCCCGGTCTTTAGGGTCCGCCGAAATAAACGGCTGGGCACGATAGAGACGGCGCTTCAGCCCCTTGACCCGCTCAGAAAATCGAGACAGATCGATCGGCAGGTCCTCAGGCAAAAACGCGTCAGGATTCAGGAGAAATACGGGAACATCTTGGCCTTGGACGGCTGGAAGGGCGCGCTGAACTTCCGCCCTTTGCTCCCGTGTCCGCTTAGGGACTATCGTCCGTTCGCGGCGAATGCCTTCCCGTTTCTCCACATAGCCTCTGTCTTGCAGCTTCTGGAGGACCAGTGGGGTCACGTCATCGCTCCGGTAGACCACATCGAAATCGATGCGGTCGGGCTCATCCATCCGCACCTCAATGTCAAGGTCAGCCACCAGGCGATAATCTTCGCTGGACAGGTACCGATCCATGCGGGCATGAAGGCCTTCGGCCAACTCTTTCACTTCAGCCATCAAGGCTACGCGGGCATCGAAGTCGGAGTCTACTGGAAAGCTGAGCAAATCCAGGAGTTGGACCGCACGCTGGTCTAGGACCAGGGCCCCGGCTCCCACCGGAATCCAAGGCCCGGTTCGCTTCCCCCAGTTGAGCAAATTGCCGGCAATGCCGTCGGCTCGCACATCGGCAATAATCCGAAAGTTGGGTTGGACCACCGTTCCACGAACGGTGAGTGAAATTTCCGGGATGGTTGGCTCCGGCAGGCATGCCAACTGCCTATCGTCTGGAGACAGCAAAAAATAATGGGCCCACGGTAGTCGATAGGTCCCGGGCTTGTCTTCCCCCAGTTCAACCAGATGACCGTCCACCCACAATTGTTCGAAAGCTGCCAAGCGTGCCCACCCCGGATCGCCAATGAGCTGACGAGGACTGATAGCATTGGCTTGGAGAGGAAAGACGAGCGGGGTCCGCCGGTGTGCAAATGCCAAAGACAATCCTAAGTGGCCAGGTCTCTGATGAATCGACAGGTTCTCGCGAGCCATTAAAATGGCACCTTCTTCGTAGGATATCCAATATAGACGGCTAGGTCGTCGGCAAAGTTCGACTGCCACGCACCGCCGTGGACCATCTGCACGCCACGCGCGGAGTCCTTGAGATCAAGCGTGGTTCTCGCCTTCTTAAAGACTTGTTCAAATTGGTCTCGGCGGTACCGGTAGCAGGCGTTCCCAGTGTTAGCATATTCTACGAGCACAATGAGATCGAAATACAACACCACGGCGGCTGGCGAGGAACCCATTTCTATTCGTTGAACCTCCTGGCAGCGCTCAAGATATCCCTTCCAAAATTGATAGCGCTCGTTGTCGCCTTCAAAAAACTCCGCGATTTGCTGAAGGCGTAGCCACTCCAGCATGCGACCCAAAGCCTCATCGCCTACATCCGCCCAAACCACCGTCGGCGTCTTCGGATCGCCCCATCGGACAATGAGACTTCGAAGCACGTGTTCATCTAAGGACTCCACTGGCACCGACAACAAGTACGATCGGACCACGGTCTGTGCTCTCTTTCGGCTTTTGTCGTCCAGGAGAGCGCACCACCGTGTCCAGTCGAATCTTGAATTCCCCAGCATGGTTTTCCATCGTAAGGGGCTCGGCCCCACGAAATACTCCACAACCAGGGCGTGAGCCAACGCGTCCTCACTGTCCACCCGAAGCCCGTCGAAGACTTCCACCAAATCGCGGGGCTGCCACGCCAAGATTAAACCGGAAAGAGGGTTCTCAGACCGAAACGCACCGCGCACCCCCTGCAGAAGGTCCGGTGCCGTGGCTTGCCACCAAGGCGGCACCTCCTCCACCTCCAGCACCGTTTGCATGAACTGTTGCACCGCGCGGACCTCGGGTTGGTCCAAAAACTGCTTCCAAACCATCCACAAGGCCGCCTCGTCGTGACAGCCAGCGAATGCGGCCCGAACCTTGGAATGAAGGCGAGGTTCAACGGTGCCGTAAAACATCACCAGCACGTACATATCGATCATCTCTAAGTGCGCGCTGGCCCAATCCGGTATCGCCTCTTCCGGTTGGTAAGCCAACTGCTCTAACAAGCCCTCAAGTCGCCATTGGTTCATTCGTGCCAGCATACTTGCCGTCGTCCGTGCGGTTCCGTAGGCTTCACTCAACTTCTGACGTGCTTGAGCCAAGTGCATCGGTTCATATTGAAATCCCCGTGGCCGCGCGCCGCTCAATTGCTCGCCGCCTTTTGTACGGCATCCATAATCTGGGTGTCATTCAGCTTAAACGAAAACACTACACGGCGAGAGGCTGACGCGCTATAGCGGCCGTCGATATAGACTGGGTCGTTGTATGAATGCCCTTCTGCTGTGATGTACTTTTTCAACTCACTCTCATAGGCAAAGGTCCCAAATTGTGGGCTGTATATGGCGTCGACCACGGCCAAAGCGCGCTCTTGGGACAAATTCAGGTTGTACAGGTAGGTACCCTGACGATCGGTATATCCCTCAACCACGATGGCTGACATATCCGTTCGATACTTCGGACTCATCAATACGGAGATATAGGCCGGCACAAATTTTTTCAGATTCGTCTGGCCCTGCTTGGACAACTGATAGGAGTTAAAGGCAAAGAACACGCTATTGGCAAATTGAATATCGCCGGTCTTGGGATTGATTTTCATCTGCAAATGAGATGCCTGAAAGCGCTCGTTCAACGAATGGACGATCGAGGTTTGCACCCCTAACAACTCATTAATGCGCTCTTCCTTCTGCTGCAGCAAGTGGTGGTACGTGACTACGCTGATGGCCAAAAACAGGATGAACATCATGACTAATCCGGCCATGAGATCGGAGTACATCATCCACTGATCGAACGGCTCATCTTGGTGCTCTACGCGTCCTCGCGCTAATCGGCGCACACCCATGTTACTCGCTCTCCAGCCCTATTGGATTTCGGCTGACGAATCTCGAAACTTGTTGCAAGCTGCGAACAAATCGCTCGGCCTCGCGCTGCAGCAACTCTGACGACTCCCCCAAGTGGTGCGCCGGACTGCCGATGGCGCCTACGGCACCCTCTAACTGGTGAACGCCTTCGGCAAGATGTCCCACCGCACTGCCCAACTCTTCATCGAATTTCTGGAATGTCAGAGTCAATCCTGAACTCAAATTTTGTTCCAAACGCTCTAGCGCGTCTTCCGCCGCACCACGAAGCGTTGCAGCCGAATGGATCAGGCGCTCAGACATTTCTTCAAATCGATCGGTCGCCGATTCAAATTGCACACTCATTTGACCTTGAATCGTATTGAACTGATCGAGCTCTACCCCGACCTGGCCCAGTAGCGTCTCAGACAGCCGGGATAAATCCCGGCTAATGTTTTCCTGCCAGGTGGTAAAGGACTCGGTCGCATGGTGCTGGACGTCGGTGGCGGAGGCGGCCAAGGCGTCGACTAATCCAGGCAACGTCCTCACGGTTTCTTGCACTTGGGTCAGATACTCCGATTGCGTCGCCTCAAAGGCCGCGAAATGCGTACCCATCATCTTCCGCTCTTCTGCGAAAATTTGACCCAGGTCGGATGTGGCCGACAGGACACTTTCCAGCTGGGTCACGAGAGTTTGGCCGACCGACTCAAATTGCGCCGCCATCGAGCCCGAACGCCGCTCAGCCTCTTCAAAAAATTCTCGCAGCCTAGATTCTGCCCCCTGTATGGTCTCGCGCATAGCCGCATGGAACTGGTCCCAGAACCCGGCGCTGTCCACCAGGGCCTGGTGAATGGCTTGGCCTTCGGCAAACGCTTGGCGCTGGATGGCGGCCGTTTCCCGCAAGGCGGTAAACATGGGCTCAGATTCTTCCAGCAACTGGCGAAAGGTGCCGGTTAACTCCTCTTGGGTGGTCACGGTCTCTTGGAGAGCCCCGTGCAGGGTCCGAGCTAGTTCCACCGTTTGACCGCTCATCTCATTGATGAGATTTTGCGCGATGCGGTCTAACTCTGCCATCTGGGTTTGACTGGTGCTCTCCGCAACACGAGCCATCTCTTGGCCATTAGACTTAAGACTCTCCGTCGTTAAATGCTGCTGTTCTGCCAACTCGTGAAGCCCCGGAACGATTGTCGCGCGGATACTTTCTGAGATCCCGCCGACCAATTGAGGAATGATGACGTCAGTCACCAAGGTCGCCAGACTTTCTTTCTGGTCCCCCTGAATGGTTCGAATTTCTTGGAGCAAAAACTCTGCAGTAGGTACCCCGAATTTGACGTCGAGCTCATCTTGCAGGGCCCAGACCGCCTGATAAAAACGGGGACTCCAAATCAGCCGGTCGGCGACGGTCCAAAACAGCGCTCCGAGGATGCCATACACGGAGGAGGTGAACTTCAAACTGAGCCCACCGATCAGTTGGCCGATCCCGGAACCAAGTCCATTGGGAGCGTTGGGATTGAGCCCGTGAAGACCGGCGACTAACCCGAGAAAGGTCCCGAGGATACCGGCCATGGTCAATAATCCTGGCATCACCTCGGTCGCCCTGTGGTTCGCCATATCAAACACAATGGCATGGTCCGAAAAGAAGTGCGTTGGATCCGGCTTACTATCATTTCCGTCTTCATACCTAAGCGCCTGACGGTACTGGTCCCAGGCCGGGCGCAGCGCTGACTTGCGATGATGGACAAACCATTGTTCCACTTCCTGCCGTGGCACGTCTTGGCCTAGCTTGCGCAACCGCTTGGTAAGACTGATCACGTCGGCTCGGACCCGCCATTCCTGCCCCGCACGCCATGCCGCGGCCAACAACGTTCCTCCAATGAGCAACCATAAATACCAAGCGCCAAAATAGGTTATGCCTCCAAGGCCACGGACCAAGGCATAAATCAGGGATCCCGGATTAAACATTCTACAGCCTCTTTCTGGATTTTATCTTTAACAGCTTGCTCATTATATATCGAACGATTCGACTATATTCGCCTAAATTCCTTCGACGTGCACGAACGGATCATAGGAAAATGATTTGAAGACCTCCGGAATCATCTCATTTCGTGTGTTGGCGTTGACATCCACTGTACTCCTGCCTTGCATAAGCATGGCTTCGACCCCATTCAAAGCCTCAAATGCGCGGCGAACATTCGACGTGAACTCGACCATAGCGGTCGCATCAGCATAAGTAGGGGCCGGCGCTATTCGACAACTTCCTATCTCCCCAAGCGGTGACGAGTGACAACCCCGCTCTGCTGGTCACAGCCGAACCGTGCGTCGTCGCAAGTCTACGCGACCACGTCGATGGCCCTGAGTGGATCGTGATCCAAAAAGGTTCCAGGGCGTGGTTCACCTATAGACCCGACTCGGCAGGTTACCATGGGCAGCATCCATAGATCTTATGGGTCTGTTCAGATGTGGTGAAGCAGAGAAGCTAACCTTAGGAGAACCGAAAGGCGAATCCTTTAAGCGGGTTACTCGCTGAAATCATCGCCGCCCGTTGATACCAAATCCAAGCGCGATAACGATTATGCAGACTAAGAGATAGAGGAAAACTAAGCCGGTCGGGATCTGACGGTGCCCCGCTATTGTTGCTACTCCCGTCAAGACGGCAGGAACCACAAAGAGCAACACCAAGATCCATCGAGACAGCGACTGCGTCCACATAAAGTTACTACGCTCGTCCCGAATCACACCCGCACGGCTCTGTCGCGCTTCGGCCACCGCAATGGCTCCAATAGAGCCTCCCGCTGCACCTACCGTCAACGCCCACATCATATGCCCTGCCAGGAGATTAGTGGCTCCCAGCCCAATCACTATGCCCGACAGCCACCAACCATACTGACGCACAAGCTTCCGAGAGCGCTCACTCATCATACCCGCCGCCTTTCGTATCAAGATGGAAAATGTCTTCGACGTGGCATCCAAAATAGTCGGCGATCCGTAGCGCTAGTTCCAGGCTCGGATTGTACTTTCCGGTCTCGATTGCGATGATAGTCTGCCGGGTTACGCCAAGGTCATGAGCCAAATGTTCTTGCGTGAGCGCCCGCTCCAGGCGACGCGGCTTTAAGTCACTGTAGATCAATCGGCAACCCTTTCATGTAAAGCTTACTTTACATCACTACTATACCCCGGTCCCTGCAATCGATCAAATGGTTCCTTCTAGATTGGCCAGGACTTCCCTTTCTCTTGGTGCGTACCGGGTCTCTTTCATTACCCTCCGTGCATTCATTCTTCGTGCACAGGCAGATCCTTCAACATAACCCCATACCTTTAGCCGTATCCGGCTATCCGCACCCTGCCGCGTAAGCTCTTTATTCACTGTTTGTTCCGGCCCCGGATCAGGACTTTGGCCTGGGTCATTGGACAGTATTTTATGAATGGTCATCTTGACTTCGTGGCCCGTTGTTTTGGCGAAGCGATTTTGTCGTCGCCGGACTGCGCCCCGGACTGTCGGTCTGACCCCCCCCCGTCAATGGTTTCCGGGCTTCCAACGTTCCGGCGCTAACCGCTATCAAAACCGGGAACGGGTGCCCCTCAACTTTGCGAGGGAAATTCTTCCACTCAGGGTAACCGGGAATTCTTACGCAATCTCGGCATGGTCGGTAGAACGCGGCCTCAAGGATTGGCTGTTATATCCTCCTCGCGGACGACAATTGACGAAATTTCGTAACGGTTGCCACCGGTTCTGTGAGAGAATTCGGTGGCCTTGCTGCTCAACTCAAACCATCCAATGTGATCCGCGAGGAGTATAGGGCTTGGTGGACATCCTCCCCATAGCTAAAGCTAGGGGCATCCACCCAAAGCCATTTGCGGCTCACGCCGCAGGTCGCACTGACCCCATCGCTAAAGCGAGGGGTCTCTCGTAAACGCGACGATTTTGATGATTAGGGCCCAGCATTTTCCACATTCGAATGCGAAGGCCTCTTGGCCTGGATCGCGGGTGGTCCCGGAGGCGGCATGGTGGGGGTGATGCCACTGCCAAGGCAGTGGACGTCCCCGACAGCGCCTTCGACGGTCTACTAAACTCAGCTGCCCCCGTTCATGCCACAAAGTGCCAACTCTAGTCACACCTCCTTGGAGGGTCTACGCCCCTTTAAGCGCCAGCGCATATTTCAACCACAGCTTGGCACGAAAAGATACCACATTGGCACTGAACCGTCTATCTCTGTTGGTCGCCGTGTTCCTCCAGAAATCGGAATATCTCCTCGAACAGTTCCCGACGATGGCGTTTGAGTCCATGCGTGTCGTCCTCATAAATGACCAGTGCACAGAAAGTGCCGTTGGCCTGAATACTCTGTTGGATACGTCGCACGTCCTCGGTCGTGGCAGTGGTATCGTGTGCACCGTGCAAAATCAAGAGCGGGGTCCGAATGCGAGAAGCTTGGCGTACGGGAGAACGCTCCAAACGCGCAATGTCCTTCTGTGCCGGGTCTTCGGGATAGGCTCGGGAAACGTGCATTCCCATCTTTTCGATCTCGGTAACCCCCCATAGGCTGATGCCACACGCCCAGGGCGCTTCCGTCCCTACCATCGATAAGAACGTCAACAATCCCCCATAACTGAATCCCATCACGGCGACCGGGCGTTGCCCCCCGATCCGTTGCCTCCAGTCGTGGGCACACGCGAGAACGTCCAACACATCTGCATGCCCGTATTCGCCCAGGTTGGCCTCCTCATGCTCCGGGCCATAGCCTGATTGGCCCCGGTAGACCGGACAGATCGCTTCATAGCCTGCGGAGACCAGATTGAGCAAGATCGAATGGTCCAACTGGATCGGTGCGCGCGGGCCACCAAACACGTACACGATGGCCAGATCTTTGGGCTCGGGCGGGGTCAAGCGGTGAGCGGGAATGGCACGCCCATCATAGGACCGAAATGTATACTCTTCATGGAGGAAGTCGGGCAACGGATGATCTTCGTGAACAAGGGTCGTGAACCCGTCCGTCGCGCTCCAACCATAGATGCTACTATCGGAACCGGCAAAGTAAATGGCCCCGTTGGCCCCATCCACCAGTTCCGGACCAGTCAGGCGGTGACGAACACGGACCCCTTCCGGCAATGGTATGTGCGCCTGGGAGCCAAAGTCCGGCAACGACAAAATCTCCAATGCATGGAGGCGCACCAGCGTAAGGGTACCGGCCTCCGGCATCACGACCGTGCCTAACACATTAGCGGCGTCCATCCTCCTGAGGACTTTCCTTTCCTTCACATCAATCATGACCAATGCGGTTTGAGCGTTCAAATTCTCTAATGCCAATAAATCATCGGAATGGGGCGCCCAACACCGGCGTCCAAAAGTGTACGACGCATGGGGATTGGGCGAACCGTCGCAACTCGCTCCCGTTCGGGTATTCACCACGTGAATGTGAGTGGGTCGCTCCGCTTCTGTTAATGACTGTCGACGAAAGACAATATAGATGCCAGACGGGGACCACTGCGGAAATCGGTCCACGTATTCAGTATCCGTAAGCTGTACCAGGGTTTTTGTATCCAGTCCGATGGTGTAGATGTCGGGCGGATGGGTTTGGCCGCCAATCGGATACGCACTAAAGACCAACGCATTTCCGGACGGCGACCACTCGCAAAACGAAGCATGGAAATCGATGCGCTGAAAGATTTGGTCAATAGTTTGGCTAAGAATGTCCCAAATATAGAGCGACCCATCGCTAAAGAAGGACACCTTCGAACCATCCGCAGAGAACCGCACTCCCTGGGGCAGGTACCATGGATCAATTTCACCCATGACCTCACCCGATGCCAAATCATAAAGGCGGCTCTCGATGATGCCGTCCGGTCGTTCATGACGCACAATCATGCGATCCGACGGTCCGTGTATTTCAAAATCTGTAATCATGCATGTTCACCACCTTTGCGATCTCTCAACGAACCGTGTCGCCAAGTCTATGGCCTTCCAGGATTTGACGGACTTTCGCCCGGGGGTTGTTCAGACTGAGAACCTTGTACGGATTTGGTTTTTCGGGACAAGCTACGAGGTCGATAGAAATATACATGTAGCCGATAATCAACGACTTGCTCAGTCCACAAGCGAACTGTCTCAAGATGGTCGGTGGTGACACCGGGGGTAAACGTTAATTGGCCGTTTACCCAGTGGAACTGAGCCGGGCTGCTGCGGACCAAATGGTGGATGGGCATCGTTGTAATCAACGCGGCGACGGCTGGAGGCGAAAATGACTGGCGCAAAACCGCTTGAGCGTCGCAATCCGCCTGGCGATAGCGGGCGGCATGGAGATAGTCGTAAAAGGGCTGGGCCGCGTCGAGCGCGGAAAGCGGCGCGATCCAGGTGCTGCCTCGCCTAAGCGCCATCTTGAGCAGCACCATTTTGTAGCTGCGTTGCATGAGAGTCCGTTCAACGGTCTCGATCCAGTCGCGTCCCTGCTCAAAAGCTTGCTTCTCTTCCGGGTTCAGTTCTTCTAGGACGGATAAAAATCCCATATAGGACCCATATTCCCGCCGAATCCATTGACTCTCCGTTCCACTCTTTAAATGAAATTCGAGATAGCTGGGTCGATGACCCAAGTCGAGCTTCAGATCGACATAGGCCTCTTTCAACTGTGCCCGTCGAGGGGTGATTCGCCTTTGCAAGCGAGTAAGCAACTCGATGACTTTGAAGTCATCCACGTGGATTTCCGAGCCTCCAGGCAGTTCTGGTTTGGCTACGTGCACATTGGTCCAAGCCGCCAAGGAAATAACCCCCAGTGCTGTAAGCCGTTGGTCCACATGGCGATAATTGCCCACCAAGTCGATAATAGTGCACAGGTGTTTGCCTTCGGCCCTTCGCAATCCTCGCCCAATCTGCTGAAGGAAGACCACCATTGAGTCTGAGGGACGCGCCAGGAGAATAGTGTCTACGACAGGGATGTCGACCCCTTCGTTGAAGAGATCCACAGAGCAAATGGCATCCAGGTCCCCAGACGCCAACTGTTGCAGCGCAATCTGCCGGTCTGTGGTGGGTGTGGTTCCATCCACATGGCGGGCCCGGATTCCTCGCTGCATAAACTGTTCGGCTAGATAGCGGCTTTGCACGCGCGACGAGCAAAAAACCAAGGTCCGTTGGCCATGGTATTTCTGCCAGGCGGCGACCACGGCCTGGCCGTAGTCATCGCGCAACTGCGCTTGAGTTAGTTCCCACTCATCATAGCGACGTCCCCTCCAGGTGATGGACCCATAGTCGATCGGATCATAGACGGCATAGTACAAAAAAGGCACCAGCCATTGCCGACTGATAGCCGCGCCCAAGCTCAGGTCGTATACCAAGTTGCCGTCACAGATGGCGTATACATCTTTGTTGTCAGTTCGCTCAGGGGTGGCGGTTAAACCCAAAAGAAATTGGGGAGTGAAATGTTGGATGAGAGCCTCATACGACCGCGCCGCAGCGTGATGGAATTCATCGATTATGATCAAGTCGAAGCAATCAGGCAGAAACCTTTCACGATGACGTTTAGCCGAAAGCGTATACACCGAAGCGAAGGTCGTATTCGCCATGGTCTCAGAGGGCCCTCGGTACCGAGCGGTGGTGCGCTCGGGCATTACCGCGCGAAATGTTTGTTCTGCTTGACGAAGAATTTCTTCCCGATGAGCAACAAACAGCACGCGATGAAACCGGTTGGCGAAAAAGGCAGCCAAAAACGTCTTGCCCAGACCGGTCGGCAGTACGACCAACCCCTTCGCGAACCCTTCACGCTGCGTCTCAACCAGGGCCTCTAACGCTTCTATCTGCGCGTCCCGCGGCGAGCACAGGGGTCCTTGATGGAAGGCGTCATCATCGGCTTCGGCTAGAGCCAACGGCTCTTTAAATGGATCATCCCGATCTTCCGTCGTCCAAAGCGTCGTTGGCTGCACGCTCCGACTCGCGTGTTCTTTCCGATATGCGGCAATGGTTACCTGGTTGATCGGCACGGTGGCGTCGCTATAGAAGAGCTGTTGAAAGGCATCGAAGGGATCTGGTTGAGGAAATTTTGCATCCGTGACACGGAGATTCCACTCGATTCCCGAGGTGAGTCCGCTCAGGGATAAATTGGAGGATCCCACAATCACTTCGGCGCTCTCGTCGGAGTCAAAGAGATAGGCCTTGGGATGAAACGATCTGCCGTGACTGCGCCACAATCGCGCTTCAACATCCGGTCCCAACTTCCAGATAGCTTCCAGCGCTTCCGGTTCGGTGACGTACAGATAGTCCCCTGTCAAGAGCTTGACCTCACCGCCAGCTTGGACAAACTTTTGAAGCGTAGAGAGAAGAGAAGAGATGCCTGACAAGCGCACAAACGCCACTAAAGCATAGAAGGTCGCTGCGCGCTCAAGCCCGCTTTCGATGACTTCCGTCAGATTGCCGACAATCAAATCCACCTTAGGGTTCTGCATCGATCAAAAAAACCATGCGCTCAAACCCACCTCGTCGGGCGGCCTTATCCGCCCGGCACCCTTCCAAGTCCTCTGGATTATAGCCGTGCGTCCGGGCCAATGCGTAAATCACTTCGGTAACGTCAGCCAACTCCTCAAGCGAGGCTTGGTCATCGCCCGCCCGAAGATACTCTTGCCACTCTTCCATACATTTCGTACGCAGGGCCTCTTGAACTTCTTCATCCCGCAATGGTCGCGTACGACATTGCTTCCCTTCCGCTCTAATGATGTCGGGAATCCGGTCGCGGACTAACTTATGATACTCCTGCATCAATGCCCTCCCGTATGCTGCTGTTAAAAACAGAGTTCGCCACGGCGGCCATTCCTCCTGCTATGATTCGACAAATCGTCTTGAATTCGTTGTTCGCTTGGTCGTCTGTTAGAGGCAAGGTTCTGGTTGCCCCAGATGGCCAAACATCGTGCTCACGGTAAAGAGAACAGACGGAACCTGGGTCAGAGGAACTGATCGACCTGTGCCATCCTTGGCTTTTGGCCATTTTTCTCTCATGCACCAGTCAAAACGTCCAGAACGCCAAGTACCCACCCGTCTGGCGAAAGCCATCCGCACGCTCACGATGGATGCTCCATCGCGCAGACGAGTCCATGACCACGCCTCCGAATATCGACTAATGAAGGCCTACACCAGTCTTGCAAATGCTGTTTTCGAGGCCCAGGGCTCCTAGCGACTGCTCTGCTTGCCAATGTCTTTAGACTTCCTCTCGGGCTGGCGCCCCGATCCTGGGAAGCTCCATATCACCCGGTTGAGCGTTCAAAATGGGGACTTGGAACTTATGCTCCGATCTTTTTGTCTGCGTCAGTTGACCGCGGAACGCCTAGCGCAAGCGGTGTTTCGGGCCCTTTCAGTGGATTCAGACAGTAGGCCTGTTTGAGGTGCTACGCGCGGTGTAGTGGGCGCTTAACTCGGGGCGCCTTGCACCACCTGCCCACCCGGAAGACCTGCGTCGATCCGTGGATGCGAGCACCTCACGCGCCACTTTTCCGATTCTTTACAGCGACCGCCGTCCTATGGCATACTAATTTCACAGTGGACATCGATTCCCAAGAAAGCGAGAGAACACTTTGGCAGGTAAGCACTCTCTTCCCCGACACAAACGCTTATCGCGTCCATCCCGGCTGCAAGCCGCAAAACACTGGATCGCCCAATATTCGGGAACCCATATCTTACGGAGCTATCGCAAGCATTTTGCTGTGGACTTCGAATGCGCGTTAAAGGAACTCACCCTATTGGGCATCACCTTCGAGCCCGAATACGTTGCCCAATACCGCCAAAGCCTGCACGGTCAACACGAGCACCGCCGCATCCGGCGAGCAGCTCAGGCGTCCCAAGGTGAGGACGGTGGGGAAGAGTGGGATTGGTTTCTTGAAGCCACAGGCATCGACTCTTATGGCTACGAAGAACACCCCTACCGAAAACAATGAACGCTTAGCCATTTTTAGAGGTCAGCACTCAGGTAGTGAAACCGCAATCCCGCCCTATCCCGGCTTGGGCTTATCGCAGCCACATCTTTGAATCACCTATGATAAATCCGACTCTGCCCACCAAGATTGCGTTGAGAAAATCCGCACACCTTCAGGTCCTTCCTTTTTATGGCCCGTCGTGGCCCGTCGTGGCCCGTCGTGGCCCGCCGTCTTTGGTTGTTGGCGCTAACTGGTTTTGTCATCACTTCCACTAACTCTCGTGCCATCAGATATCCCACGGATCAGAGCCAGACGTAAAGTCGAGATCAGCCCAAAGGGCTGGGATTCGCTGATTGACGCACCCAGAAAACCCACTGCCTA
>DAHXNH010000335.1 GCA_027365485.1 Clostridiales bacterium | reverse complement strand
CACCGTGTATGCCTGTCCCCTGCGTCAACGAAAAACCGCTACCTGTACGACCCCCTGCGCCAAATGCGGCAAAACCGTCACCTTAAATGACCATGGCTCCCGCTATGCCCAAAGCGGAGTGTCTTATGGCAGTCCGGCCTGGAAAAGCCTCTATGCCGAACGGACGGGGGTCGAACGGGCGTTCAGTCTGTGGACGCAAGCCGGAATTAAACGGGCGCATCATCGGCGCCCTTATTGGTGGACGGCCCGGTTGGCCATGGGCGCGATCGTCGCCCATCACCAAGCGTGGGCTCGCCACACGGAAGCGGCGTAACCCATTCATCGAAAGAAGGTGAGGAGCCCATAATCACATCGACCCGACGAGATCCGGCGAGAAGCGGACCTCTAAGAGCTCATGGTCCATTCGCGATGTGCCCGGCAAATCCTCCCCCCTCGTTCTTACCAAAACAAATGTGTGGACTATTCTTTTGATCTTTTACGAAAACCCTCCTAGGCGATATCCTGATTTGTAGTCATCGGAGCGCCCGTTGCTGACGGTCCGCGTGGCCGTCAGCCTATCTCCCTAATGTTCCCAGGGAGAGCCGCCTCGGCCAGAAATCATCGCCGTCTGCAACGAGACGACCTGAGTCCGGTGGATGCGATATCCTCGAGACTTCGGCTGTTTTTGACTTACCAATTGGGGCATCAAATTCATCGGCAATCCCGGGTTTACCGAATATGTACGTCGAAGGCGGCCCGCGCCAAGGTGAACATCGAACGGAACGCCTTTCAAGAAAACTGGAATTACGTCATCAAACCCACTCCGCCGACGGCGGAGAGCGCCTAGCAAGCCAGCTACTCTCCGGAACGCTCCCATATCCCGACCATCCAGTCCTCGATCAGAGGGATGCTGGCCGAAGGCTAGACCTTTTGCATGCTCCGTGGCTCCATCAGTCCGACCATTACACCAATTAGTGTAAAATATTAATGGATCTGAGGTGTACTGCCGCTGATCGGTCGCCGATGCTTAGTACTTGTTTAGGGTATTTTTTCGCGAGTCCTGGATTTTGATTATCTGCCGACGGCCGGGTATCATACAATTTTTCGCAACCGCGCTGATCGGTCCGATCTTGTACTTAGTGAGGACTTTGAAGTCCACTTTGTAGAACTTAAGAAACTGCGCGAACAGGTTATGGAAACCGACCAGCAATTAGTGCGCTGGATGCTATTTCTGACTGTCGGCACTCGAGATGGGTTGGAGGCTCTAGCCAGGCAGGACCCGGCGATGAAAAAGGCGTTGACCACCCTCGACTTGCTCAGCCAGGATAACGAAGTCCGCCGATGGTATAGCGAACGAGAACACGCGTTAAGGGAGTGTCACACTCACTTGGCCGAAGCTAAAGCAGAAGGACGCAAGGAAGCTGCCCGCGCCACCGCTATTCGGCTGCTCGGGCTAGGGCTTGATCTCACCACCATCGCCGAAGCGACGGCCCTCACGGTTGAAGAGGTCAGGCAACTCTCCCTACCCTAAAAGCGATTGGCGGAGTCACCCAGTAGGCCCTACCTCATGATGACGACGAGGCGTTCGTGGATCTGCAAGAGCTTAGGGCATCTTTGTTCCGAGGGGCATGCTCACCAAGAAGCTAACGGTTGGGAGAACACGCCCCGGCGCGGATATGAGCGCGGATTCAACTGGTCGGTCTCCGCAGTAGCGTCGGGACGACCCCCATTTTATCCATGGCACGGGGCGTGGTGATGGCCACTCGCACTCCCCGTCCTTTTCAGTCCGCTTGGGGCTCGCTTCGGAGAAGCCTCGCTTACGGCTCTCGCTGCGCCTTGAGTGTGGTCAGGGCTTGGTCATACCTACTGCGGTAGGGGTTTTGTTTCCATTCGGACCAGGTGAGACCGACTTCTCGCAAGATCTGATCCATGCGTCGAACAAACGGCAGGCCTTGCGCGATGATGCTTTGCATGGGGTCAGT
>DAHXNH010000328.1 GCA_027365485.1 Clostridiales bacterium | reverse complement strand
CCAAAGAAGCCTAAAAAGTAACCACCTCCGAAGAGGAGATGGTTACGTCTCAAAAAACCATCGGCGTTCGGCAGGGTCTCCTTCCGTCAGAAGCGGAAGTGCTGCCAACCCTCCCGTCCTGTACCCGCAGGATGGGAGTTTGCTGTCTCTTTTGTTATGCCACGCCTGCATCAAAAATGCAAGCGTCAAAGGCACGTTCCGGCAAGGTGATGGCACAAAAGGAAACGACGTCTTCAAGCCCAAAACCTCGCTGACCTCGTCCCGGATTAGGCCGACGTAGGCGTGGAAACATCCTGAGCGCAATCACGAGAATGGCTCAACCCAAACCGTATCATGACTCGACCCCAAGTCCCCGGAAGGGCAAAATGATCTTGCCATCCATATGCGATCGCGCGAGCAGAACTTTTTTCTCCAACCAAATTGCCGAATTTTCTGGATATAAACGGGATAACTAACAATTTTCAGGTGCTAGAAACGAACTCAAGCGACCGTACGACCCACTTGCAGTTACAGCACCAGGAACAGGGGCCACCCCAATGTTGTGAAGTTAGAGAGTTTTCGATTGTTTGTTTGTTTGTCTATAGTGGCGAAGCATTGTCCTGGTTTAGGGCTGCAGGTGAGTCCGGTCGGGGCTGCCTCTCACACGATAAAAAACACTGAATCTTGTTGCTCCCTCCCTGGATCGCAGCACTAGTTCTGACGCACTGTGTGATACGGCCAGGGTCAGCCATTCTCACTTGATCATATTGTCTCAACGACGTTTCAGGGGAAGTGGATCGGAACGTAAGATCTCTTCATTTTTTGGAGGACCAGGAACTTGAGAGAGCAATCCGCCAAAGACGACTCAGTACCCAACGGCAAGGCCACAATCAAATGTGCGGATCCGGGTTCAGCGGCCGATCGTCCGGTTAGAACGTGGGTTCTGAGGTCGATGGGATGAGGCGCCGTAGGACCCCCGGCAACGAGAGGGCGTCGAGCCGGAAACGAAGGGGCGACGGAGAGCACAAACAACTTGCACCTTGCCGCAACCAGACGAACCAGCGGGTGGGCTCGTCCACTCTCGTGGACAAACAGAACACCAAGCCAAGCAGACTGGAGCGTTTCTCGTGGCTAGGAGATCGTTGATCCCTAAATTTCAGATGAACGGAATCCTACCGGAAGGTTTTGCACCAGCGCTCTAGACTCACCGCACTTGGATCCGCCTTTCGTTGTCCATGACCGACTTTCGGCCTGGGTTGCCGCTCGCCAGAAGCGAAATGTCCGCTTTCCCTTCGAGTATATTCCCCCATTAATGTTTGTCAGATGGCCATGACCGTAACGCTCCTATGATTTGCCAACGAACAAACATCCTCTCGATCCTTAACCTGGCAGCATTGTGCTGCGCCCGATTCATCCCTGGCCGAAACGACGCTCGTGCCATCAACCGCCAGGATCGAATTCCCGCCAGGACCACTACCGGTTGCCAGGGTTCTGCCATTATCCAACCTTAACGGTCAGGATCTCTCCTGATGAAACCAGGGGGATGGCTTTGCCCCATCCCCCTGGATCGCGACCCACGGCGCGGGGCAACCCTGCCACAAATGATCCCTCGGCATTGGGCTCGCCACCAAACCATACGGACCCCAATCGGCCCAGGATACACCGCATTTGGGACGAAACGGTCACTGCTTACGCCCGCTTGTTCCTGGGGACTGTGACCCCTAGCGACATCGAAGCTTGCAGGGTTTGGATCGCCCGAATCGCTAAAGTATCCTGCGCCTGCTCGGCGTATCCGTCAGCGATAGTGGAATCATCCGTCCGTTGTTGCCACTAAGCGCCAATAGTAGCGCCGAACCAGAGGTCTGTTGCGAAGATATCTCAGCGACCCGAGAGGCATCCATACTCTTTGGAGTCGTAAGATCGGTGCGCTAATTCGCATCATCGGCGAGCGCCTGGGTCTGATTGGCCCGAAGGTCGACGATCGACGCGATCTCTTGCGCGAGCATTTTCGGTCTCGACGGAGGATTCTTAGGTCAAGGAGCATAGGTCCGAGCAGGCCGAAGACACTTCGAGGTCCCCGCGCCATTCGGGTCACCAGGCACCGCCATCGTCATGGCTCCTCCTATCAGCGCCCCGATCGCCAGGCTGCTTTCACGCACGAGCCATTTGCTGTCACTCATCGATCATGCCTCCTCGCTGTCGATGGCTCACCCGACACTCACCTCGCCGGATCGCTTCGTTCGCCATCTGGAGGTCCAACTGGGGTAAGCGCCGCATAAGGACTCGGCGCTTACCCCGGCTCACGTGATCCACCCTCACCCTAACGGGTGGTGGCTACAGTACTTTCATGGTTACAGCAGGAATCGAATATGGCAGTCCGGATAGGGTGATGACATCGCCGCCAACCTCCCGCTCCCGGTTCAACGGAATATAGGCATTGACCGTAAATTCTCCGACCGCGTTGTCGGGGGTCACGTCAAATTGGTAGCCGGCGGTGATCAGGTCGGTGACGGCCCCGTCGGTGGTCAGCCCTTCATTGCTGACGGTCGTCCCGTCAAAGGTCATGGCCAGGGCCTTCAGTTGGATAGCGTCGACCCCGGTGGGACTGTCGATGCCGTTTAAGACTTGGAACGTTCCCGAGTAAATCTCCATCGTGCCCAGATTTCCCAGCGACTCGGTACCGGAGTAGGCGAAAGCGGAAATGATCGACAGGCTGCCTGGGACGGCATCGGCTAAGGTGTTGACTTCCGAGGTCAACGTGCTGTTGCTGGCCTGAAGGGCCGCGATCTCCGTGGCCTGATTGGCCACGGTTTGGGTCAACCTGTTAATGGCATAGACTTGAGCCGTCACCGTCTGGGTTAAGGTATTCACGGCTGTTCCCTGCGTGGCCGTGGTTTGATTTAAGGTATTGATGGCCGCGCCCTGGGTACTCTCGGTCTGGCTCAAACTGTCAATCGTGGCAGACTGCGCAGTCGTCGTTTGCGTCAACGTACTGACATCGGTCTTTAGGGTGGCGATTGCGTCAGCGATGCTGGTGACATTCGTTTCCAAGGTAGCTAAAATCCCCTTCACCCCATGGCCTTTGGCAGCGGGTTTTCCGGCTCCGAAAGCCGTCGACGGGACTAAGGTGACGGCCGCCAGCAATGTCGCACTAGCCGCCATGAGGAGCATATTTTTTTTGAACAAGGTTGTACCTCCCTATCAATAACACTGCAAGTTTTTTGGCGTAGTTCCATGTGCCACCGTTCACCGAATGCATCCGAACCCGACATCGCTAGGCGCGACGGGCCCCATCCGTCCCAACCGCAAGCCGGTGAGCCTCGCGACCGCCAGGTCGGGCTGAGTTGAGCTGAGCCGTAACCGATCAGGCTCGGAAGATAAAAACGCGGGGTCGTGGGGGCCGGTGGGGGGAACCCGTACTCCCCCGGGATTCCACTTGCATGCGATCCTCGACCTCGATAGCTACCAGGGTACCTCGGATGGCGAGGGTGATACCGGAGTTCATTATAGAGATGTTCGTCAGCCCTTTGTTCCCAACTTTTTCCCACCATTCCCAGCGCCCGGTACCCTCTGCCCTCTACTCCAAAGGAACTGCCCTGGATATGCTGGCCCGATGTTTACGAGGAAATGACGACGATGGCAACGATCAGAAAAGAAAGCGGTGGCTTCCGGGACATGCCTCCGTTGGCGATTGAAGCGCTCAGTAAGGCAAGTGGATGTGATCCGCACGACTCCGCCTCTGGTCCGGAGCGCTTAGAGAAAACCGTAGCGTCAGCGTATGGATTAAAGCTGGTCAGGAAGAAAGCCGAACACCACAAGCGAACGCCGAAGTCGGAGAAATCGGCTCGAGCCATCAATCAGGGATCGTCGAGATGGCCGCTGAGCCTGGCCTCCGATCTCCGCCCCGCCATCCCCAACCTAGCCATAACCCGCCCATCCAGAACCTCCTGGCTGACCGAGGTAGTCGGCTGAATCATCACCACCCCGCGCCATGATTGAGGTTTGGCGCTGCGTTCGCATTGGCGATTGGCGATGGATAAGGGGATGAAACCTCAAGCGAAGACCGAGGAAAGTACCCATCCGAAGGGCTTCTGGGTGCATGTCGATGGCGAATGGTACTCTCTCCGGCCGAGGGCCCAAGGACTTCTGAAGAAGCCTTGAGCCATCAGGACCAGCGAGTCCTGACCCCGGGTTCCCATGGGTTCACTGCAGGCCTAAACACCTGGTAGCCCCATGCACTTTCGCGTCTCCCGACCCATGCAGTGAAACTCGTGATGGCGGGGCCCGGACCGGGATCGGGATCGGGGCAGAACGTTTCTCGCGCACGAGAGCGCTTGGAGTGATGGGTTAGGCGATGGGGACGAGACTCCTTCTCAACCGCCCGACCCCCGGTGATGGCGGTGGCCCAATGGCCACTCGACGATCCGGGAGCGTCCATCGAGAAGAACTCCACGCGAAGAGAGACGTCGGACTTTAGCCTCGGGGATGCGCATAAAAACGACTGACTAAGGCTCACCACGTTGGCCACCATGGACCCTTTGGGTTCAAGGTTACGGATATACCTTGGCGTCTTCGATAGGCATTCGGGTTAAGGCCAGCGTGAATCGCTCGATCGCCTCTTCGAGATGGCGATAATAGCTCGAGCGGCTCATATGTAAAGTGTCCATCGCCACGGTATAGTGCGGACCCCCCTGGATAAAGGTCACGTCCAAAAGGTGCTTTTCTTCAAACGTCAGGTCTGTGGCGATCTGACCGCAAATCACGCCCACAAGCTGCTCAATCGCGAATTCACCGCTCCACTGATTTTTTTCGGCCAAGGCGGACGTGGCCATCCGGGCGGGACTGCCTAAACATTTCAATGCATCGCGCACCATTTGGGGAGAAGCCACCACCGTCGGGCGGTGCATTTGAAACGGATAGCTTTGCTGCATGACGTGGTACACCCAGTCGTCCAAGCCGCGGTCGCGAAAATCCAAGGCAAACACGCCAACGCCATCCTCGCCCCAGGGCGAGCCGGCGGCGCTTAACCCTCGGCGGTTAAAACCCAATTGAGTAAAATAGGCCTCCGTCTCGAACTCATAGCCCAGCGCCAACCCTAACCGGCCTTCACCTAAGGTCAGCAACCAATCGATTAATAAGGCGGTCCACAAAATCGGCGCGGGCAGGTCGGGATGATCGGTGACGATCCAGCCCGCCGCCATCAGGTGGATGTTCTCGGTGGTGACCTCTGGCTCGAACTCGTGATCCAAAGCCTTCAGCACGGCTCGCTTCTCTCGGGTCGGTAGCATATCGATGGTAGTGGCGCCCAAGGCTAAGGAAATAGAAAAACCCAAGGGATCGCCCGTGGTGCTTCGTACCACCCGGACCATGTCGGGTAACTCGTGGGCGACCCGTGCGACAAAAGCGGTAAGTTCCTCGTACGCCAGTCCTGTATGCCCGACGTGTCCTACTTTTCGAGCAAAAATCGCCTCAATTTCCGGGGCTTCCTCTGGATTCAACTTCCCCACGTCGGGCAGGGTCTGCCACGTCGCCGGCGTCTCCGTGCCCGGATACGTCAATGCGGCGCAGACATCTGCACAGAGGGAGAGCAATTGCCATCCGTATTCGTCTTTCCTAGGGCCATATCCGCGGCGGCGAAGACGCAAGATTTCTTGCAGAGCCCGCCGATGATATTGAAAAAACATGGTCGAATTGCGTCGGAGAAAGTCCGACAGCAAGATGGCCCGAGCCGTCTCATGAATCGCGAGCCCAGACGATGAGGGACACACAAAGGATAGGTCGGACAAGGCATGGTAGAGTGGAGTCGAACACACTGTACCCGTGGTCACCGACAGCAAATGCTGGTCCGCTCGGTGCGCCACCACTAAGGCATCCAGGAACGGATGGAGATCCACCGCGGTCACATCGCGAAGGAGTTCCGCCGAAATTTTGTGGGCGACTAACGACAATCGCTCTTCCATTCGCTTCGGATACTGGCAAAAATAGGCGGCGCAGAGGATGATCCCGAGCGGAAGCCCACCGGTTTCTCGAAAAACCGAGTATGCCAATGTCGGATGGTCCATCCCATATTGTGCTAACACCTGTCGGCACTCGTTCCAGGTCCATCCCGTTAATTCGGTCGTACGGTACCAACCCACCCGGCGGAGATCGCGCTGCCGGTCCGAGGATATGCCGGTTCGGGACGCCACGCACACCAGGACACCTTGTTCCGGCAAATTGGCCACGAACCCTTGGTGAAACCACTCTTCGATCAGACTGAGCGACTCAAAATGGTCGATGCAGAGGATGACGGGGTTCGATCGGCTATCGCGGCGAATCCACTCCAGGACCGCGTCGGAGCCATTCGGCTCCGAACCCCCCTGTTCTCGAATCCAACCCTGTTGGATAGACTCCAGAAAATGACCGGGAGTGACTGGCACACTACGCAGGTCCACCAGCAGTGCGGGCACCGCTTTGTGTCTGGCTAATGACCAAATCGCCCTCAACACCGTGCTCTTCCCAATACCGGCCACACCAGCGATGGTCCAAATCTCCGTCGGAGGGGATGGATTTGCCAACCACGTCTCCAACTGCTCACGCTCTCGGAGTCGTCCATACCACCCATCGGACTCGAACGCGGACATCGCGTGTCGCTCCGTGACCATCGATGATCAATCCTCCCCCGTATCTCAAGATGACGGTTGCCCTATCCCGAACCCACTGGGGGCGATATTTCAGCAAATTATATCACAGCCAGGACCGTTCGGTTTCGTGGCTTCGTAAGCATCCGCCAGGTCTTGGCGGCGAGTTCGACCAGGCCCATTGAGTGCTCGCGAGCGCTGAGTGGCATGATGTTCCAGGATAGTGGCCGGAGGACAACTTCCATACCACTTGGCCAGCTCAGCGCGGATGTTAATGACAACAACCTGGATGTCGACCGGCGAGCCCAAGCGATGGCTCGCTTGGGCCATAATGGGGCATCACCTCGGGGCGATGTAGACCTCGAGAGTCAAGGATTGGGGCCTTCGGGCGGATACGGTCTGCGGTTCGATTTCATTAGGGACGTGTGCCGTGGTTTCACCCCTGACGGTTTGGCTGCACGGAGTGGCTCTCAGATCCCACGTGCTAGCCGGGCGATCTACCCATCCTTCACGGTCGGATACGGGCTCGGTAACGTTGGCGTGTCTTCACCTGGGCCAACGCGAAGATCATTTCCTCTCTCAACGGCCGAAGATGCAGCACTCCGCTACGGCCTGCTCAACACTTCTTAACGTCTCACCAGAACCGCGTCGACCGGAACCGTTTGTTCCTAAATACACGACTCGTGACGGGTGATGGATTCGGGCTCCTTTTTTGCTTAAACTTTCGACTCGACCGATGTCACAGTCATCTTAATCCACCTATTTCTCCCTAACCGCCTTAAGATCGACCCACCAAACCCCGGAATTCAATCATTTGTTGGGGCCGCATCGCCGTCTTACGATGTTGTCGTCCAATTTCGGTCGAGTATCGAAAAATCTATCACTGGCATCCGATTTAATAATCTGACCATAGCGAAGCGGGGAAGATGGCGACAGAGTTGATCACGAATGGTTGGATTTGGCTAAGTCCATCAGAACGGTGTCAACACCCTTAGGCGAGTGATTCCAAGGAGCCAGGACCGTGGTACACTACGAGTAGGTAGTGGGGGCATTGTTTGTAAGTTTGCACCTTGAGGGATTGGCGATTGGCTACACGCTGAGGGACAAACATTACCTGGTTAGCGTTATTGGCAGTGACCCACGCGCTTACTATGCACCGACCTTACAATCTGCGTCAAATAGGTCACCAGAATAGTGCTTAGGTTCGCCCGGAGAAATCCACTCGTGACGGTATGAATCATCCAATTGCATCCTCGAATTGACCTGATCCATGCGGTCACTTGCCGGTATGAAACCCAAAGCAGGCTAACTTGCCGGTATGAAACCCAAAGCAGGCTAATCGCTCAGGAGGCGTATCATGAAATTGGAATTTAACGAGATCGAAGCCCAGTGGTTTATCTCCCATATGAAGAATTTCTGGAATCGCACCTTGGCAGGACTGGCCCCTACCGGATTCCCCGCTTATGGGCGACTACTGTTTCCCGCAGAAACTAGTAGCGGTCTTTCGATACGCTGGCGTGCCATTGCCGCCATCAATGGCACCCGATTGACCAGGTGTTCTGATTTCATGCACGTTGCGCTTCCCAAGACAGTCCCCCCAAACCAGTCCGCTTGGGATGGATATGCTCCCAACTCCGGATTTCTTAACCGTTCCGATGCCCATCATCTCCGAGATATTCTCGCCGAATTTACACCGAGTTCTACCCCAATGTGGTACGCCACGTGGGATGGTTGGAGCGTTGGCACAGCGTTGGAATTGGTGGCCGGAGCAGCGGTGTCAGATGAAGACGTGGACACGGTACCACGTATTGGCATTCCGGGACGTGACTATGTCCTATTCTCGGGTACATTGGCGGAGGCTCCCGGTCATAGCGAGTCCCCGAACTTTTGGTGGCCGCACGACCATGCTTGGTGCGTCGCAGGAGATGTCGACTTGACCTGGGCGGTTATTGCCGGGTCCCATGCTCTCGTCGAACGACTGGCGTCCTCCCCCGACCTCGAGGTTCTTCCCATTACGGCCACAGACATTGTCGATCCCGCTCCGCCTTGGGTCATTGAATGGGTCGATGACGCCATCCAACAGCTAATGGCTCGCGGGGTGGCGCACATCGCCACGCCGCGGGGGACCGTGGCTCTGCGCCTTGACCCCGATCGCAATTGGTTATCGGCAAGTGCTGACGCACGGGACTCTTGGACCGCGCGAAGTCGGGTTGGCCCATCGCGACCCGACTTCGAGAACCGTCTGCACTCGACCATTTTATCTCACCTCCTGTCATGCTTAGACCTCCATGGATAGAGCCTCATTATTTGACCCCGTTCGCCCTCGGCACGGAAGAAAGAATCTGAAGGCCCGGGGGTGCCGATGACCTTGAAAAATTGCCTCGTTCTTAGTATTTGCATCGATTCCCCGTTCGTTCTTCGGACCACTGGGCGTTGGGACCGTAAACGTAACGGTGGTATTAGATAGACCGCTTTCGATGGTGAAGGCCTCCTCGTTGCTCGCCTTTCCTTCTTCGTACGCCGACTAAGCAGCTTCTCGAGAAATAATGGCCAAGTCCGCAATAAATTCATGACCCAGCGGGAACCTGTGTGTGGTTGAAGACGAAAGGACGGGTTACACGATTGCCGAAACGGAGGCACAGGACGCGATGATTTGACAGATGACCGTAACGAGTATCCGCGACTTTGGGAGGGGACGAAAAACGCCGGATGAGGCAGGATTTTTCTCGACATCACTTGAAATCATTAGGAAAGCGTCGCCTTAAGGACCCGCGGAAAAATAATTTAAACGAATTCTTAGTATCTGCGAGTGTTCAACGGCAGTGTGACCGGAAGTATGTGTCATTTTACGTTAATTATGAGTGCGTATCAAACAATTCGGCCCTGGATCGCGAAAGAAGCGAGCCTTCGGCGAGCTCCCTGCAAACCCGGAGACTGGATGGTCGCGCTATGGAGGGACGTGCCGCCGAGGGCGGTTTCGCTAGGTGCTCTCCGCCGCCGGCGGAGTGGGTCAAATGATGTAATTCCACTGTCCTTGAAAAGCGTTCCGTTCGATATTTACCTTAACCAGGGCGGCTTTTGACACTTTCCGGCCGATGTCGTACGTCCGTGCATCCAACACCGCCTTAATCTTGAGGCCGGTCGCATTGGTGGTGTGAGCGATGTACTGGACCACGGCGTTGAAGCCGTCGCGGGGTTTGCCCCGCCAGTTGATGCGAATGGGACTGAACACTTTATGCTCAATCGGATTCCACTTACTCGTGCCGGGAGGATAATGGCTGACGTGGACCTCCAAGCCTGTGGCATCCGCCAAGGCTTGCAGTTGGACTTTATAAAGACGACTGACGGCCGAGTTGCTACCTCCACTGTCACTCGTAATGTCAAGGCATGTCGCTTCAGGCTATCGCGCTCGACCCAGGGGGTCCCACCAGCCTTGAATACTTGTCACCGCGAATAATACTCGGTGTTAATTGAGAACGGACTCCATAGAAAATCCGACGGAAAGACCCAACCATGACCTTTGGGAATCATTCAAGTTAATTTTTCGTGAGTCCTAAGCACACACCAGCCTTCGCCCACACTCTCATGACCTCCAATTTGCAAGTACGGCGATGCTTTCATCAACCTTTGCAGTGTTTTCAGGTGAGTATCCTCCCCGCCGCGGGCAATCCTGAGGAAATAAAACAGCGTATCCACCGACAAGATTTCCTCATACCATAAATTCTTACTCTGTTTGGTATCCGAAAGCTCATTGCGGGCACGAACCGACAATCCGAAACGGGCGAAGTGGCCAAAGTCTTCAAAAAAAGCCAGGTTACCGAGTAGATAGCATGATGATCAGCCCCGGTTAATCGCAGCGTTCGCGGGCTACACTATAGGCAGATGGGAACATCTACCATTTAGTTACCGCATACGATAGAAAGGAGGCTGGTCCTGTATGGAGGATACCCGATATCTGGGCTGGGACGTCCATGGCGAGACGGTCGTGATCGCGGAGGCCTTGCCGGGTCGAGACCCGGCTCGGGACGTGG
>DAHXNH010000325.1 GCA_027365485.1 Clostridiales bacterium | reverse complement strand
GAGGGGGTTAGGTTATGGTGGCCAACGAAAATACTACAGACCGGATTATTAGGGTGGTGCTGGGATTAGTGTTAGGATTTCTTGTCTATCAACATATCGGTGGTACGGTCGGAGAGTGGATTTTCGGAATTTTAGGCGTTGTCTCTTTATTAACCGGCATCACCGGATTCTGTGCCCTTTACCAATTGGTAGGCATTCGCACGTGTCCTTTGCCAACGGCACCCAAACATGTCGGTTGAGTCCAGCGAACGATCCCCCGGCGGGACCTCCGGGGGATCGTTTTAGTTTAGGTCGCGGATGGTCAATTTGCCCATTGGGCTGAACTCGGAAGGCCTTTTAGCCAGGTGTCTAGGTTGCCAGAATGTTTGAAGAGAAGCCTCGAGGAGCAGAAACCCATCTGGTTATCTGCTAACGGACGGCGGTTCTAATTTGATGAGATTTTGAGCAAACCATAATAGTTAAAGAGGATTCCCTTCGTCTGATATCGAATACCAAACATTATGGACCGTAACAAAAATGGCGTTGGTCTTAACTAGGGAGATGAAGTGGTGGCAGCTGGTAGCGAGGTCGCACGCAATACGGTACGACGAGACATATTACAGCGATTGTATAAGGCGGCAGGGCTTCATCATCATCCTTTTTCAGCCGCGGAGCTGGCCCAAGCCATGGGGCAGAGTTTGACCGAGGAATTTATATCCGATCTCAACAGTTTGCGGGAACAAGGCTACGTGCGTTATGAGAAATCTTCCAGCGATCACCTGGGCACATTTCCTGTCCAGTTGGACTCTCGCGGACTCTCGCTGATGGAAAGCCCGGACCTATTTAATCGACATTTTCCGAGTGTCTTTAATCGGGAATCGGAGTGGACGAAACCCCCGGATTTGGATGAACAAGAAGGTCAAAGGTCGGTTAATTTTCTGCGCCGAACGGTGCTTGAGGCCTTATGGGAAACGTTTCAACTCGATCCCGACGCTCATGTTCAGCAAGCAAGCCTGCTGCATCACCTCAATGTGGTGCCGACGACCTTGACGCCTGTCATTAAAATGCTGGAACATGAAGGCTATCTCTCTATGACGGCATTTTTAGATGGCGACTACATGGTTAAACTGGCGGATCATGGCATGCAATTGCTGGGGAATCCATCGGCGTTCAATTTGACTTTCCCCCCGGAAACCCCTGCGCGATCGACGGTCAAAGCAACGGATGAACCTTCTTTCGAGACGCAGGACGCGATGACGACGCCAACGGCCGGTGCCAAATCCGTCATTTCCTCACAGTTGGATGCCATCCAACAACAAATTGCTCAAATGGATTCTCTGGATGACCGCCAAACCTTGGCAACGTTGATAGATTCCGTCCGGGCTTGGTTGAATACTTCGCAAGGGGGCTATCAGGGAATGCTCGCTCCCTTTGCCGACGCGCTCGAAAAAAATCCCAAGGTGGCTGCGTCAGTGACTGCCGTTGTCTGGTCCTGGCTCACCAGCGCGCCTAACCCCTAAGGGTCTGGTGCATAAGTCCCCAAACGCAGAATATTAGAACCCCGAACCCCGCATGGTGACAATCCTCAAAGGGCGATCTTTCGAGTTTTGCACCAGGTGCCTGGGTCACTGACGGCTCTCAGCCGACCGTCCGCCCACCCCTGGAGGCGGTGTTGGCTAGGTCAGAGCCGCTTTCTCCCTGGCCCAACACCCCTTCGGCCAAGGCGTTCGCTTGTTTGAGATGTGGAAGGGGTGCCATTTGCTAGCTACCCGGACGCTCGACCCGAACTCGATGCCGCAACACCGGCCCCTTATCAAAGTGAGACCTTAGAGCCGAATCCACTCACCGACCGCCTGCTTCCAGTTGGCACGCGGCCGGTGTTTCGCGGCACTATCGGCATCGAATCCAAAGCGGTGGGGAGAGAGGATACTGCGGTGCGAATCGCGTTGAACAGAGGCTGGGACCCAAACGGGGTCTCTTGCCGCTGGTCTGTGATTTTCAGGGTGAAAGTGTGAGATCATAGGGTTACTGAAAACTTAGACCGGACGCCCTTTTTGGGGTGGCAAAAGACGCGCAAGGGCAAGAATTTGCAGCTGGGTTAAGGAGGCATTCAATGCGGGTTGGGATCCTAAGATGGATGATGCATTGGGGAAAGTTGCTAGCCGGTCGAATGACCCAAGACGACATGTTTGCCTATGCGGCAGCCTTGGCTTATAATTTTTTATTTGCCTTGTTCCCCTTCATTCTGTTTTTAAGCGCCTTGTTGGCATTTTTGCATCTGTCGCCCCATCTGCACGAGGTATTTAAGGGACCGCTCAGCCAGTTGCTTCCAGTCTCCTTGGTATCTTTCATTGCCACAGCTTGGAAGCAACTGGTGGCTACGCGCCACCCGACTCTCCTCTCTCTGGGTGCACTAGGTTTTTTGTCGGGCATGTCGGGTGCTTTCCGACAACTCATTGAAGCCATGAATCACGCTTACGAGTTTCCCTTGCCCCGCCGCCGGCGCTTGTGGAAGAGTTACATTTTGTCGGTGCTGTCGGGCCTGGCGATTGGCTTAATCATTGCTTTGGCCCTCTTGTTGGCCTCGGTTAGTGCCCAGTTTTTGCATTCCCTGGTCTGGTTGATATTCAAACTACTGGTGCCGGCAGGGGTGTTGATCGCCCTGCGTTGGATTGGCTTGGTCATTTTGTTGTGGCTTACCTTAATTGTGCTCTACGCGGTACTGCCCGATCAACCGCGGCCGATTCGGTGGTTGAATCCAGGAGCCTTGGCGGCGGTAGCTATATGGGTATTGATTTCTTTAGGCTTTTCCTTTTATATTGACCGATTCAATACCTATGATCGCATCTACGGGAGCCTTGGCGCCATCATTCTCCTCATGTTGTATCTCTATTTTGCGGGCGTGGCTTTAGTCGTCGGTGCCGAAATTACCGCGCTTACGGATGCGGATTTTAATCATACGACACCTATAAAGAAACGATAAACTCGCAGCCAAAGCCTTCTTTAATCGAAAATTCCGTGGATGTCCATACTGTTTTATGACGCGTGCTTGCCAACCACTGGCTAAAACTGCCAGTTCGTAGCTTGCTTGATATTTTGATGGCACGCCAGCGATAACGGCGGGTCGAGCCGCGACCGCCGGGTTCATAAAGACTGCTCATGAAGGCGAGCGTGTCCCGACTGCGTGAAAACCACTGAAGCGTTGAAAGCGAAGCACAAGATCTCGGATGCGGTGGAAAATGGTTCAGGTTGACCGGGAGCCGGGTTGGTCGTTCGCATTGGCGACCAAAGGGGAACTCTCAGCTTCTGATCCCCTTCAACCGCCTGAGGGTTTCTTAAGAACATTGTGAACCAGAAAATCGCGTTGATCTGGGTGAGTGAGGAATTTATTCAGGGTTTTCGCGCGATGGTTAAAGACCCTGAGATGTCGGATATCACTCGACTGCAACGAGAAACTGCAGTGGGTCTTCTGGCTGGCAGGGATGAAAATAAAAACTCGCGATCATTCGGTGCCACTCTGGTCTGACTCCCTTCTCGCGCGAAATTCATAAGAAATCGACCACCCTGCGTGCGGTCCTCTTTTCGGTTGATCACCACCATTCAAACTTCGAACCATGCCCCCCGTACCTCGGCATTTCGAAATAGTTCCGGATAAGGAGCGACCGTGGCAAAGCAGGCACCGTCGACATCGGCAGGGAATGTTCTGGGGGACCCTGATGGTCTTGCGAGGAATGGATGCCTGCGGGCAGCCGTATGGTTCTCGGCCATAGTGTTCGGCCAAAATCGAACATGGCCGCTCCAAGGAAGTGGGGTGTACCATTGGGACCTTAGACCGCATTTAGCACAGCAGAGCCTAGCATTTCAACGATGTAGTCCCCCCGGGTGGCGAAACTGGTGTCCATCCATCATAATTCTAGAGAAGGCTTTCCCCCAATCGAGAGAGGATATCGCTGATTTCTCCTCGACAGCCCCAGTCATCTTACACAACGCCGCCTAAATCCGTGGTATGTTGGGTGGAGACGGAGTGGCTTACGGATATGGTTGCCGATCGGACGAGATCGGGTAGATGCTGGCTGCGTTCTTTCACGTCATCAGTCGTGATCGCGGGGACCAGAGGTCGCCGCCGGATAGACTCTGAGGCTGGGGAATCTGCGAACGGAAATAACCCCGTATGGTGAGGAGATGATGTCATGAATTATGCTCCGGTTAGACGGCGATGCTCCCAATGCGGAGATCCGATTGATGGGGACTTATGCGAAAGTTGTCGAAGTCAGCAGAACGGCACTTTTGCCATCGCGCATCGTCGACTGCCGCGAAACGGATTGCTCTACATCGTCACGCTTATCAAGTCGCGGCTCTTTCTTGGCCTCTTGATTTTTGCTATCGTCCCTATCCTGCTCACCGACTTCCACCTTAATGTGGTGGACGGGATGATGATATATTTTTCGTTATTCTGGTTTTTTGTCTTTCAACCCTTAATGGCCGCGCAGATCCAGATGCCCTTTGGGTCCGTGCTGGTCGACATTGGAGCTTATGTCTTTACCGGAAGTGCGGGCGCGCTGTTTGCCTTGACCGTCGAATCGTTTTGGACGGCTCATGGCGCCAACCGGCTTTTGGATTCGCGATATTTCTTTCTGTCCGCTCCTGGTTACATTTTATTTGTGGGCTTGACGGAAGAGTTTGCGAAACAGATCTTCGTCCTGGTGGTTTTGGGGATCAATCGGGCCAAGCACACGGTGTGGCACCCTTTGGTCTATATGATGATCGGGATTAGCTCGGGACTTGGGTTTTCAGCCATCGAAAATATTCTCTACGTGCAACATGGGATTAGCTTTGACGACTTGCACCGGGGCATTGGATTAGGCGCCATGACGGCCTTGAGCCGCGCACTGTATACCCCATTTTTGCATGCGATTTGGGCCGGTATCTTGGCCTACGCGTTGGGGGTAGTCGCCCAACGCGGGTATCGAGACTGGGCTCTAGCGCTGGGCGCTTTGATTTTGGCGGCCACCTTGCACGGCGTCTATGATGCATCGCTTAAAGCGCACGGAGGCTTATCGATCCTGGATGTCGCGCTATCTTATCTGGTGTTTTTAGGCGTGCTGTTGAACCATCGGCGGGGCAAAGAACGTTCCGACGCGGCCTAACCAGTCAAAGTCCTTTCCCCCTCAAAGCGCCCCGACGTGCCTGGCTCCTTTCGAGAGACTACTCGGGTCATATCGATTCGGTCGGCGAAGTGGCCAGTCGTGCGCTGTTCAAAGGCGAGGGCGCCTTGCTAGAATTCGGGCCAAGCAGCGAGGAGTGAGATAGGCCCCGCAGTGCGCATGGACCGATGTGATTGGTCCTCAGCATAGCGTTCATGCGACTCATGCCTTAGCGCTTTACCCCGAAGTCACGGGACCCAGTTTCTTCCGACAATTTATGCCAACGCTGGCTTAGAAATACGCCCTCGGGGTCATGGTGGAAATGGAAAAGTTTAGCGATCTCTACTTCTTGGTGGAGCCACGGGAACAAGAGGAGCAACAGACCGACGCCGACTACACCGCCACCCAATAGACCTATCCAATAGACCTATCCAATAGATCCACCAGCCGTGCCATGCGTGAGTAATCAATTCGGGGCCGAAACTGCGAGCAGGATTCGTACTAGTTCCGGACCACGGTGCTTCCAACCACACCATCACCGCATACAATGGAGCAAACAGCATGGGCGTGTACTTTCTCCAGGCCCGGCTGCGCAAAAACAGGAACAAACCAACCACCAGGCAGATGCTGGCCATACCTTCCCCCGCCCCCCGCCAACGCCAGAAAATCTCCTGAGGGCCCAGGCAGCGTGACAGCGTCATGGACGGAGAAGGCCCACCGGCCAAAGACCTTGCTCAAGAGCCAGGCTCCTGCGATTGCGCCCAGCACTTGAGCACCGATGTAACTTAGAGCCAGAGGCCTGACAATTTCTTTTGCATCCAAAAGGCTAAGGTGATTACGGGATTGATATGGGCTCCACTGGTCTTTCCCACCGGGGACACCGCAATCAAGCCGCCGGTGGTTCCAAACAAGAAGCCGGTCAAGGCCCGTCTGAGCGCCGCTGCAGGGATCCAGTGAATGACCGGACTCATCACAGAGAAATCCAACACCACAAACGAGCAACCGACCCAGATGAGAGCCAGTGTGCCCTAAAATTCCGAAAGGACCATGCGTGATTTCGATGCGATCAGTCCGCGCCTCCTTGGCTACCCGATCCACTCTCTGCAAGCAGGGTTAGTTGGCTCCCTGCGTTCCTGGCCTCGATTGGACCGGGGCAAGAACCACGCTATGTTCGCCTGATTTTCACGTGCCCCCCTGCTCTGCCCATCCAATTCTCAAAATGTCCTACGCAGCGTTTCGTTGTTTGTGTGTCAGGAGAACCCCAAATTCAGCCTGCGGTTTGGGAATTAAAGCGTCGCGTCCCATTCTGCGACGCTTAGAACTTCGGCTTGGCGGACAAAGACTTTTTCTATCAGCAAACGATGAACCTCGGGATCACGGTCAAGACAGGCGTCTGACAAGACCGTCAAACGATAGTCCAGATCGGCTGCCTGTCTTAGGGTTGACAATACCACGCCGCTGGTTGCAATTCCACACAAAATGAGGTGATCAATGCTTTGAGCACGTAAAATCACTTCCAGTCCGCTGCCCGTAAACGCGCTGACCCGACGTTTCACTACCACCACTTCATCACCCTCGGGCTGCACGCCCTGCCAAATCTGGGTGGCGTGGTCCGTTTCGATCATCCCCCCCATCTGTCTAATCGACGAGAATGAGCGATTGTTCGGGCTGACGTCAGGATATCCTGGCCGAAAAGCCACGCGAACGAAAATCACTGCAATACCATGCGCCCGCGCACTGCGAACGGCAAACTGTACTGGCTGCAGGCCTTCGGGGTTGCCATAACGATCGACGATCCCATTCTGTACATCCATCACCATGAGCGCTGTTTTGCCCATCTCTTGCCCTCCTTTACGAAATCTGCAGCGATGTTGGGCCTCTGCCCGGTAAAGTGAGCCTGATGAGCGGCATTGAGAAGACCGCTTCGTGTAGATATCATAGCGCATTATTTCCTGCCTGAGCGTAGAGATGGCCATCCAGGCAAGAAGGGCCGACGAGTCCACCATCGGTCGGCCCTCTGATTCAATTTGCAGTCAGGATGCTTGCCCTTTTAGCCAAACTTTGTCGGCGGCATCTCGGTCGAAAATGAGCTTGCGGCAATACCCGGCGACGATACCAAAATATTGATCATAGAAACTGAGCCTGGCTGCCTGATCACCGTTAGCGATTCGATCCAACAATCCCGCATCGTCACCGGCCATATCTTCCGCCTTCCTACTCTATCTTCCGGAAACTCCGATGAAACCCATCTCTGTCCGCACCCGCGGATTGGAACCCTTTAGCAAATGCGCCCTGCCGATCCGCCCTGAAGAAAGAGACCCCTGGCGCACCCGCGAGCGGCAAAGACCACCTCGTCCCATTTGGGACCGGTGTGAAATTGCGGGCGCTTATGCCGACGTTAGGCGCTAGCTGAGCACAAGACAGGTTGGCGCTTGGGCATGCTTTTCGGGAACCGTCGCCTACCCTCATTGTCGAACAGAGAAGATCCATGGAGTCTTTCAGATCTGCGGCTGAGCGGAAGTGACCGTTCATTCCACTGAACCGGCGAGCATTAGTTGTACTGCAGGCGGGTCATAGTTTCCGTTTTAGGAGACGGCCACAGTGCTCAGAACCCAGTAGACAGCAAGAGGTTGGGATGCTCAGAGATTTGGCATTAAACTATCAAATGCGACCCGCCCCCAGTATAGACACCCGGCTAGACCCTTTGAGTGCACACAGGAATAGTGTGGCCAAGGCTGGTAGCTTCCTCGTAAGCATCCTCTTCCTGCTGAGAGCATGTCAAGGGGGTAATCTATGAAAAACTCCGGCCACAAGAAGCGTTCAGGCCGCCAGGCTAAATATGCCCCGCGGTATTAGTCTCAAAATCTCCGCCTGTCTATCCGTTCGCTGAGATATTCAATACTCAGGGCATGTCGATTGCCCCCGGGTTAGCGCTCAATATTCCAGGCAGGATGGGCCACACGGTCCAAGACCGGATTCCGGGTCGCGGCCTGAAAAAACTCTTCGTGCCATCCGTCAATCGGTACTGGACTAGCAATGAACGCGGCGCAAATTGGGTATCCGTTATCGATGATTTCCACGAGGTCCCAGTTGGCTCCTTCACGCTCAGAGCGTGTCGACCTCGGTCGTCTAAGATTGGCGCATCATCCCGCAGGTATTTTCGGAGCCGGTAAAGCCTGGTCCCGTTTTGGCAGAAAACAGGCCCTCCCTCAAGAGGCGCGAAAGCCGGAGACTTTGGATGCCGAGATTTCGCCGACAGGCGGCCTGGAACAGGGCGTTCCGGAGATCATCGCCTACGATAACGAGCCGTTGGCATGGAGGCACCGCGGATTTGACTCTAAGGATGATCGTAGGCCAAGGGATTTGGGCATGAACGCCGCGCCGCACAACGCCTTTTGGCTCGCGCTGATTTCCGATCGAGATCGTTCGGCAAGGCTTTTGCGTTTGCCAGCAATGTCGGTCGGGCTCAAACCCGCTAAACCCATTGGGCCCTCAGACCGTGGCTTCGACCCTACTGAAGGAGGACCGCGAAAAGTCATCGAAGGATCATGAGCGGCTCTCACCTAGCCGGACTTAAGCGAAGTGGCTTCGGCGGTCACCGGCGGGATAGTCGAAGCCAAGAGTAATCCGATTGCATGTCTGGGTAAAATCCCGACTAATCGATAGATAAACACGGAATTCACTTCACCCAAAACCCGATCCGGATGCGCTCCCTGGTCAGGATGCAACACCCTATAATCCCGCCCGCGAAACCGGATTACTTGGGGATAGGCGAATCGAGCCAGATGCTGAGCCTGACCAGTTTGATAACGCACTGCCAAAGCGTGATCGGGATTTACTCCGGGCACTTCGCCCAAGCGAACGGAGCCGACCTGGGCGTCGGTTCGGCCGACGCGCTCCACCAGACGGTTGGTGACTATATACACGCGACGATGATAGATAAGCCATCCTGCTTCCAAGATCGGAACCCCTCGCCCCGCCGCCGACCTGGCTCTCACCGCCGTCACGGCAGACGAGGGCCTCAGAGACGATTCGTTCACCGGAGGAGAAAACGAAGGCGGTGACGCTCTAAAAAGAGGCAGGATCTGTGCTGGCATGGTCAACGTCGGGACCACCGCGATGGCGATGAGCGCAATCCCCATCGCAGCAGAGATGAAGCGCCCGCGCCTTCGTCTAAAGGGCGCCCCAGGGTGATTAGACCTAAGTACCGGCAGAGCGGACTCTGAGCTTAACAATGTGAGCATCGAACTTCGAAATCTATCGGACATGGGCGTTTCGGTTAGCGGGGCAAACCGTTGTTTCCATTCGGTCAGCCTATTTTTCACCAGTCTCTCCTCCTTGATCCCACCATTGTCGAAGGCGTTTTAATGCCCGATACAAGGTAACGCGCACCCGCACTTCAGGCCACCCCAGCAACGCGGCGGTCTCTTTAGACGGGCGATCCTGAATGACTCTCAAGACAAACACTTGCCGTTGCGGCCATGGCAGGCTGGCTAAGGCTTCGGAGCACACCAAGCGATCTGCCAAGTCCGTTCGCCTGGGCTGCGGCAGGCTTCTAAGCGCCTCCTTTTGTTGTCCTTCACGACTCTGCCAACGGTAATGATCGATGAGGACATTGCGAGTGATGGCCCAAAGCCACGTTCGTGCCGATGATCGCTTTTGAAAAGATGGCCAAGCCCTCAACGCCCGTAAGAAAATGTCTTGAACCAAATCTTCGGCATCGGGGATGGAACCGACCATGAGTTGAACATGGCTAAAGATTTCGTCGCCATATTGGTCGAACAAAATGGCTATGGCTTCGGCTGGGGTAGGTTCCGAAGAATTCCCCTCCTCTATTCGGCGTAAATCCCTGATCTCCCGCCGACTCGGTCCAGTGCTGCCAGCCCCCACCGCCCAAGCCTGCCTTTAGGACAACATTCGTCGTGATAAGAGAAATTCCTCATGAGGCCGTGGCACCTATGATCGTCAGCAAGTCGCAATTCATCGAGCCACGGGCCTTTGAGGTCAGAAATTTGGCCACGGCGATTCGACAGGCGAGGTTGGGCTAGGCGCTTTGTGGGAGAAACCGTTGACGCCCCTTGGGCTCAACGCCCGATCGAATACACCACGGTCACCTGCACTGAAAGCTCGTCCTCTCCTGCCATGACAGGCACCGAAGCATCCGGGACGTTGGCCAAGGTCGCGTATTCTGGGGTCGTATTTCCCGACCCGTTGTTCTGCAATGCCATGGAATGGATCGCGAGAATTTTTTCATGCTCGGGGGCCAGCGCTGCTTGAGCCTGACTGTGGGCGTCGTTTATCGCCGCAGCAAAGGCTTGACGATACAGCACGGACGGATCGGTGATATTAAAGGTCACGCCATTGATCTGATTGGATCCAGCCGCGGTGGCAGCATCCAGTACCGGGCCCGCCAACGCGGTACTGGTTAAGGTGATAGTTAGGCTCTCGCTGGCTTGGTATCCGGTGACCGTCGGCGGGTTCGAACTAGCGTTCTGGGGATAAACGGGATTGAGACTGAGACCGCCGGTTTGTATTTCCGAGGCTGGCACCCCGGATGTTTCAACCGCCCGGATAATCGCTTGGGTGACCTCCGCACTATGAGCCATTGCTAGGCTCGCCGATTTGGCTGATTCTTGATCGCCTAGACTGACTACGGCCTGGTTGGGCTTCATATTGACCGTGGCTTGCCCCTCTACGGTGAGTGTGCCCGGGCTGGTGGTGGAGGAAGTAGACGACGCGAACGGAGCCAGCAAGAATCCTGTCACCGCCAGGGCCATGGCGGCACCCGCCACCACCGCTGCATTTCGATATGGTGTTCTCATGAGTGATTCACTCCTCTGCCCGATGACGGGCGTTGTATTTTGCCTTCGAACCATTCGGCTTGGCCGCTTTGCACTTTGTGCTTTGGTGCCATTTAGTACGACGAGTCATCAAACGACAGACTCAGACCCGGCCCTGAGCGGACCAGTGGAGGGATGACCCGTCATCTTCTCGTAAGCCTTGTCGTTCGTCTACAATAGACTCAGGCGTCATACATTCTGTTACCGACTGCGAAAATATTTTGGACCGTATGCCCGGGACTCAAGAACTGGTGAGATCGACTCTCACCGAGTCTGCGCGTTGTTCATTTGACGCCGGAGGTCAACTCTTTAGCGCCGATCGTCTGGAAGGGATCGCTTACGCGCCTCTGTCAGATCGGCGCTAGAGGCCTGGTGCATAAGTCCTAAAAGAACGGATCGGGGACCCTGAAACCCGCGCGGTTGCGAGCTTCGAAAGACGCTTTGTCGGGTTTCGCACCAGTCCTGTCCCCCGAGACCACCGGTGCCACACCGAATACCCGACCCGACCAATCTCGCCCGCCCCGAGCGGTCATGGCGGGCGCCGGTCGCCTGCATGGGAGCGCCGGGGGAACGCGGGTCAGGGGTTTCTCCGCCATGACTAGCCTAAGGTACCAAGGAGCAGCCGCAACAAGAAGGTGTGCCCTCGTATCCGCTGGCGCGATCCGTCCTTTTGCCACACTCTCTGCAAGTAGGGTGTGGCCGAACCGGTCGGTCACAGGGAGGGCAGACGACAGGACGCTCTTAGTTAAGATGCTGATCCGGTTTGCCATTGGCCGAAAAACCACAAGAGTAAAATGATCGGGACCGCCAAGGCAGCGCCAGGATGATGAAGTTGGGCTCCGACAAACATCATCGCTCCGACGGCCACCACGGAGCCCAAGTGGGCACCGTCCGTCCGCCCGTCATTGTCGATTTGGCGGATGATCAGGACCGCCTCGCCTAGCCACCAAGAGACGGCGAGCCCGATGAGGAACAGCAGATGGGTCAGCGTAAACTCGGTTCCTGCGGGAAGAATGACCCATGCCGCGACGGCGATCGCGAGCACCCAGAGCAGCGGATGGAGGGTGCTCCATACTAGGCGATGGGCCAATGTATCCGGCCAAAATTGGCGGATAAAGGGGTCGCCCACATCGGTTCGAAACCAGCGGCTAAGACTGGCCCGTCGAAACCAATAGGCGACAAACACCCAAATCAGCCAGGCCAGCGAAATCCGACGGTCGCTGGCTAATAACAATCCCGCGCGCAAGAACAAAGACAATTCAAAAAACCTCAAAATTTGCCCGGGCATCCGGACCATACTCCAAAACCATCGGCCTAATTCCCACCATCGAGACGATCCTTCGGGCAGTCGGCCCCAAGGCCGCCGCCGACTCAACACAGCCTTTTGCCGCAGCTCTTGAACCAATCCCGGATTGGGTGCATAGCGCGTTCCTAATCCTCGAATGTCCGCGTACAATACACTGCCCTTTTGGATGGTCAGCATATGCACGCTCGGCGCGGCCAGCCAGATGGCTAGCCAACCTGCAATCAACCAGGCACCCACTCCCATAAAGGCGGTCTGCCAGGCATGTTCAGTGAGAGGCAAGATGACGAAATGGCTGGGCCAGACCATGGGGGCACGAAGCACCGATAACAGGCCGACGAGTCCAAGCAGCACGGCAATCCAGAGGCCGGGCAACGGCCCCCGGGGTCGGGATGCCCGCCACAGGGAAGCCGCATAGCCGAACGATTCCATGGCCAGCCACCAAAGACCGACCAAAAGCCCAAGCCCTAAGTATTGAGGGGCATGAATCGCGGATGCCAACACACTACCAATTAAGGTGATCATCATTAAACGCACGGCTTGCTTAGGGATGAGATCAAACAGCACAGGAATACGGCGCGATATAGGGGAAGGGGCCAGCCATTCTAGATCGCCGTGGCCAAGGCGCAATGGAATCCGGGCCACTTGCCAGGTCACCACCAGGATGGCGACAAGGGTGAAGATGAGCGGCAGGCGATGCAACCATAGGGCACTCACGGGCCCACCCAAATAATGCGCAATTGAGACGATTCCGGCCCAACTCAACACCACCCACCCACACACAATAGCTAAGAGATAGAGCGCATACAGGGACTGCCAAATGTCGGGCTTTTGGTCGTCGACGCCTAGAACTTTCAGCCAATAAAACCATTGCGCGCGACTACGACGATATCGAATCCGGCCGACCGCAATCAACTCATTCATGGGGCAATCCTCGTCGTTCGGCCAAGACCTGACGCAAAAGCTGTTCCGGGATTAAAGCCAAAGGCACGTCGGATTCAGGGTTCCATTTTTCACTGAGGGGAATATCCAGCGCCAAGCTTCCCTGGTCGAGCATGATCACGCGCTCCGGTGGATGCTCGTTGGGCAGTAAATGCGTACTCACGATAATGCTGACACCCATAGCGGCGAGTTGGGTTAGTTGACCGGCTAAGTAGGATTGCGAGGCGGGATCGAGCGGACCGTAGGGCTCATCCAACAAAAGCACGTTCGGTCGGGTGAGAATCGACATGATGATCGCCAATTTATATTGCATGCCGCGTGAAAAGCTTGAGGGATAGGCCTCGCGACTGCGATCGATGCCGAAAGCGTCAAACCAACTGCGAGCCTCGCGACGCAAGTCTTCGTCTCGACGACGGCGATGGGCACTCATCACCAAGTCGACGTGCTCCCAGGCGTTGAGTTCGGGATAAAAGGCGGGCGTATCGGGCACCAGCTTCACCTGGGCACGCAGGGCCCTTTCGTGTTCTTCAAACAACTGACCATCCATCCGCAGCGACCCCTGACTGGGACGGATCCAACCGCCTACACATTTCAACAGGCTAGACTTGCCCGCACCGTTTTCCCCGATCAGCACCACATACTGGCCTCGCGGAATTCCCAAGTTCAGCCCGGCTATCGCCGTGTAAGCCCCGTATTGCACCGTCAAATCCTCTACTTGCAGTCGCAGTTCGTCCACGTCCGCTCACACCTCTCTCAAATGCGGTTCTCCCCTATCATCCCGAGGCTCAGGAACAAGGCGATTGCCAATGAATTCATGCTGCGCACAAGTCCTGGGCCCCTTGGCAGCCGATGGGTTTACTAAGGCTCCATACCATAGTCCTTCGCCGTCAGCGGCTAAACTTCCTCCCCCGCGATTACCGACTTCCTGATCTTCTCTTTAGTCCTCGGCTTCGCAAGCGATGGCCCAATGCGTTGGGACTTCGAAGAAGCCGGTCTATCCGCTCGAGACGAATCCGCGTCGACGAAGCATTCGCTTGCTATGAGGAGTGAGCCACACCCGCTTGTCCTGCCAGCCAAGGCTGATTTCTTATAAGCAGAACGGTCCACAGCGTGCAGGTCGCGTCGAGGCCTGGTAGGCATCGCGCTGACGCGTTGCCTACGGTAAACGCTTCCGTTAGAGAAGAGCATGAGGATAGGGAAGAGAGATCATTAAGTCGAGATCACGCCATGTACGCTCCGGCTTTCTTGTGCTCGTCTTCCGACCTTTCCGAGCGGCGAGGATTAGGTTACACTACTGCTAACTTGGTGACTGATGCTCACCGAGATGACGAATTCGAAAATCCCCTGGCCGGTAAGGTCTTGGTGACCTATCCATCGTCAAAGGACAAGTGCACAGGAAAAGAGTGTGAACGGCTTCATGCTTTTGACCATTACGACGACGCATCAACCCGCTACGGACCTTGGGTTCTTGCTTCACAAACATCCCGATAGGCTGCAATCGTTTCCTCTCTCGTTTGGGCAGGCGCATGTGTTTTATCCTTCGGCCGATGAGGATTCCTGCACCGCCGCTTTACTGCTGGACATCGACGCAGTCGGCTTGGTTCGAACCGGTCGAGGGCAGGAAGCCGTCACTGACCAATACGTGAATGATCGCCCGTATACGGTTTCTTCTTTTATGTCGGTGGCCCTAGCGCAGGTGTTTGGCACCGCGTTGGCGGGCCGTTGCACAGCTCGACCGGAATTAGCGCTGATGCCCATTGCGCTCCAGGCGACCCTGGCGGTGCTGCCTTGTGATGGGGGCGCTTCGCTGATCCGACGCCTGTTTCAGCCCTTAGGCTACACCATGAGCATTGAGGGAACCTTACTCGACGATCATTTCCCTGAATGGGGCAACAGCCCATATTATACGGTGACGCTAACGGCCACCCTGCCGTTGCACCAGCTATTGAGTCACCTCTATGTCCTGCTCCCAGTCCTCGACAATGAGAAGCATTACTACATTGGAGAAGATGAAATCGCTAAACTTTTGCGTCATGGCGCCGGCTGGCTGCACGCCCATCCCGATCGCGACCTCATTACCTGGAGATATCTTAAGCGCAGTCGGCCGTTGGCGGAAGCCGCTATGGCTCGCCTGGTTCTCGAAGGAGAGGACGACGTGCCGGATTCGCCCGACTCTAAAACCCAAGCTCACCCGGCTCGGACGGATTCCCTCAGCACGGAGCGCCTAAACAGAGTCGTTGAGGAATTTCGAAACTATGGAGCAAAGCGCGTGCTAGACCTTGGCTGTGGAGAAGGTCGATTGCTCCAGTTGTTGGTACAGGATTCGACTTTCCACGAAATTGTGGGTCTGGATGTGTCTCCTGCAGCCTTAAAACGCGCAGAAAAGCGCCTGCATTTAGATCGCTTGCCCAGCAGTCATGCGGGAAGACTGCGCTTGCTGCATGGGTCCCTGACTTACCGTGATCGACGCCTGCAAGGATATGATGCCGCCGCCATTGTCGAAGTGCTAGAACATTTGGACCGATCCCGGCTCGCTTCCTTCGAACGGGTGGTGTTCGAATTTACTCGCCCTCCCCTAGTTATCGTAACCACCCCCAATGTCGAATACAACCCAAGGTTTGTAGGGCTGGCCGATGGCCAACTCCGAAATCCGGATCACCGATTCGAATGGACCCGAAACGAGTTTTCAGCATGGGCACATGACGTCAGCCTCAGTTTTGGCTACCAGGTGCGTATTGAAGGAGTGGGACCGACCGATCCTTTGGTCGGTTCACCGACTCAGATGGGGGTGTTTATGCGTAATGTTAGCTAAAATTCCTGAGCTTTCCCTGGTTCTGCTGGTTGGTGCCTCCGGCGCAGGAAAGTCTTACTTTGCCCGGAGACAGTTTCTCGCCAGTGAAGTCGTATCCTCCGACGTCTGCCGAGGCCTGGTCTCTGACGACGAAACCAACCAGGATGCGACAAAAGACGCGTTTGAACTGCTTCATGTCATTGCCGGCAAACGGATGGCTCGGGGTCGACTGACCGTCATCGATGCCACCAATGTTTTGCCCGAATCCCGCCGTTCTCTAATTTCCCTGGCTCGCGACCATCATTTTCTGTTAGTGGCGATCGTCTTTGACCTCCCAGAGGCCGTCTGTCTTAACCACAATGCCGAGCGGACGGATCGCGCCATTCCGCGCGATGTTGTCCATCGCCAAATCCGTCAACTGCATGCCTCCGTGTCCAAACTTCGACGCGAGGGATTTCATCAAATAATCACCTTGTCCTCCGAAGAAGATGTCGAGAGCTTTAGTTGGGAACGACAGCCGCTCTGGAGTAATAGGAAGCACGAACACGGACCGTTCGACATCATCGGGGATGTTCATGGATGCTATGACGAATTGATTGCATTAATGGAAAAGTTGGGCTATCAGGTATCCCTTGATGGGTCGCACACGTACCACGTTCACCACCCCCAGGGGCGAAAGCTGGTATTTTTGGGAGATTTAGTCGATCGCGGGCCGAAAGTGGCTGAAGTGCTGGGTTTAGTCATGGGGGCTGTGAGCGATGGGGCGGCGCTGTGCCTGCCCGGTAATCATGAATCCAAACTTTTAAAAAAGCTTAAAGGTCAGAAGGTTACGGTGTCCCACGGCCTTCAGGAGAGCTTGGAGCAGATGGCTGTCCAGTCTCCCGAGTTTCAACAAAAAGTGCAAGACTTCTTACAAAGTTTGGTCAATCATTTCGTGCTTGACGACGGAAAGCTGGTGGTGGCTCACGCAGGGTTGCCTGAAGCGATGCACGGACGAGGATCGGCCAAGGTGCGCGACTTTGCTTTATATGGGGAAACGACTGGCGAGACGGATGAGTTTGGACTGCCAGTTCGTTACCATTGGGCTAGCGACTACCGAGGCCAGGCCATGGTCGTCTATGGCCATACTCCGGTGCCTCAACCCGAATGGCTGAACCATACCATCGATGTCGACACGGGTTGTGTTTTTGGTGGAGCGCTCACTGCGCTGCGGTATCCCGAGAAAACACTAGTTGAAGTTTCGGCGTTTCGAACCTATTACGATCCGATCCGTCCGATTGGACACCGGTCGATTTCGGCCCCGAGCGTCCAGCAAGAATCTGAGGAGGTGCTGGACCTGGACGACGTGACTGGCCGCCGTCGCGTTGCCACCGAACTGCTCGGTAATATCAGCATACTGGAAGAGAACAGTGCCGCTGCCTTAGAAGGGTTAAGCCGCTTTGCGGTAGACCCTCATTGGCTCATTTATCTTCCTCCGACCATGTCACCTGCCGCCACCAGTCTTCTTCCCAAGACGCTGGAGCATCCGGAACAAGCTTTCGCCTACTTTCAACAAGAGGGTCTGAGAGAGGTCGTCTGCGAAGAAAAACACATGGGTTCGCGCGCGATGATGATTGTGTGTCAAGACGAAAATGTGGCCCAACGGCGGTTCGGGGTCGGCCCAGGCAGTATGGGCGTTGTCTATACCCGGAGCGGACGCCCTTTCTTTGAAGACCCGAGAAGAGAACAAGAGTTGCTTGCACGAGTGGGTCGAGCCCTTCATGACTCGGGCCTATATGCCCAATTGCAGTCGGATTGGGTGCTTTTGGACTCCGAGTTAATGCCCTGGTCGCTAAAAGCCCAACCTCTCATTATGAATCAATATGCGGCCGTTGGTCGCGTCGGAGCGGTGGCGTTGGCCGCTGCAGATAACGCCCTAAATCAGGCTGAACGACGGGGGGTCGAAAAGGCATCCGACCTTCGGGCCAATATTTTGGGTCGGCGTGAACGCCTGCAACAGTTTATTGACGTGTATCGAAGGTACTCTTGGCCCGTGGACAATATCGAAGGTCTAAGATTAGCGCCTTTTCACCTCTTGGCGTCGGAAGGAGCCGTCCATACCAATCAAACGCACGGATGGCATCTGGACCGGATTCAGACTCTCTTTTCATCCGACCAGTCTCTGTTCCAAGAGACCCCGCAACGTCATGTGCAACTGGACGATTTTGCCAGCCGGACGGACGCGGTCCAGTGGTGGGAAGAAGTGACCCGACGCGGCGGCGAAGGCATCGTGGTCAAGCCGTTGCACTTTGTGTCGAGAAATGACCGCGGACGCATCATCCAACCGGCCATCAAAGTACGGGGTCGCGAATACCTACGCATCATTTATGGCCCCGATTACAGCGTGGACGCTAATCTTGACCGGCTTAGGCACCGTGGCTTAGCGACGAAACGGTCGCTGGCGATCCGAGAATTCGCCTTGGGAGTGGAAGGATTGCATCGCTTCGTCCAACATGAACCTCTCCGCCGCGTACATGAGTGTGTCCACGCTATTTTGGCCTTGGAAAGTCAGCCGGTGGACCCTCGGTTGTAGAGAAAGTCGGGGCCGTGAATTTTTCGACCATCGGTCTTCCGCGGTTTCGCACCCTGACGGCCACTACATTCAACGACGGATTTGGCCCTCTTCCGTCATCCTGTCCCCGTTCGCTGTTTTCTCGCGGAACTGTTCGGCGAGAAATCCAGGCAACGATTAGAAGGATATCGTTGGGACGCCGACGCATCAGAATGTGGTCCGAGTCGGCTTAGGGACCTGGGTTTGTCGTAGCCCCGCATGCGGCTACCAGCGAAGATCTGGAGCATGCTGCTTGAACCACTGCCGACGCTCGGCCGCATTGGGAAGAATTGCCTGAATCGCCGCATGAAACGTGGGACCGTGACCGTGATGGATCCGATGCGTCAGTTCGTGAACCACGACATAATCCATGGCGCACAAAGGGGCTTGAATGATGCGCCAGTTGAAAGCGATGGTACCATCATGACTGCACGAGCCCCAACGCGACTTATAGTCAGAAATTTTTAGGCGAGTGGGCCATGCTCCCACAATTGGTCCGAATGCTTCGATTCGTTCCGGCAACTGTTCTCGCGCCTGTTCCGCATACCAGGTGATTAAGGCATGGCGAATAGGCTCGGTTGACGGATTCAATCGAAATTCCCAAGGCAACACCACTTGGAGTTGGGCGTTTCCCAACTCCACCAGAGCAGTGGATACCGGCTGGTAAGCGATAGTCAGCGGAAAGAGATCCCCTTGGAACCAAAACTGTTCTCCAGTCGCGAAGTGTTTTGCCGGTAGGATGCCCGTTGGAGACTGCGTGCGTAGTTGCTTTAACACCCACGCAGCCTCGCGGTGGAGCCAGGATTCTACCTCGCGGTGATCGAATGATGGCGGAATGAGGACGTTAATCTGATTGTGGGCGACAATTTCTATGGCCACATACTTTCGGCGTGGCCGCTGTTCTACGGAGTACACAATGGACACATCTCCGATGTTAATCGTTTGCATGAAACGGCGGCTCCTTTGAGGCTGGCATGTAGGCAAAGACTGGCGAATTCGTCAACGGAATTTCCACGACTTTCGACACTGTCAGCCATTTTGGACGGATCTTGGATTCGACTCTGGCGCTCAACGGACTGTGAGCGCCGAAGTTCGTCCGCATGGTTAGCGGTTCGCGGTACACTTCGCCAATAGCTCCAACGAATCCTGCCACACCAACCCAGAGCGAGCCATTGGTCCGGAGGCCACTTCATGGCGCAGCCGCGGCAAAAGCATTTGGCCTTTTGTCGAGATACGAAAAACGAACGGTGTCAGCGGCATTGATCATGTTCGTCGTGCGCTCGCCGAGCGGCCCCGTTCTTGCTACTCGCCTAGAGTTAACCCGAGCTCGCTGCCGAGACGTTAGACAACTCCAAGGGTTCGGACAAAACTTCAAAGATCCCCTACCGGCCCATGATATCCTTCGGAACGCTGAGCCAGGGATACACGCTTACTCGCCCTTGAATAATTCTCGCAGTATCGGCTCCGGGGCATTAAGAAATTGTCGAGTGATCTGATAGTGATCGGTGTCATGATAGGCAGTGGACCGGAGCGGGCCATCATCAAAGGTAAACAAGTCTGCCTCAGGATAGCCAAGAATTATGGGCGAGTGAGTAGCAATGATGAATTGCGATCGTCCGATTTGTTCGTGGTTACGCAAGATTCGCAAGAAGGCTAGTTGACGGGACGGCGACAGTGCCGCCTCCGGTTCGTCCAAAAGATATAGCGCGGGTCGTCGGCTTCCTAAGCGATGCGTGAATAGATTCAGAAAGGACTCCCCATGGGACTGTTCGTGAAGAGGTCGGCCGCCATAAGCGCTATACGGGTCAGGACTCAATGGTTCTAGGTCATCTATATAGCTGGCGAAGTTGAAAAAACTTTCGGCTCGAAAAAAGAAACCATCGGTGACTTTAGGCATCCAACTCAGTTGGATGTAGTCGGACAGCTCGAAATGGGCAGACACCGTAGCGAAGCGATTCCCCCTGGACCCTCCTTCAGCGTTAAACCCAGCTTGCACAGCGATGGCCTCCAGCAGGGTGGACTTCCCGCTGCCATTTTCCCCGACCAGGAAGGTGACACAGTGCTCGAAGTTGATCGTTTTCACACGCTGGAAGGCCGGGAGATCAAACGGATGACCGGACCCTTCGGGAAAATCAATAAACCGGACCTGGCGCAAGAACATCACGTCATCTCCTCTTCCGCTACTACTATAGCAAATGCTAGTAGCTAAGATGGGGATGTGCCCCCCATGACAATGCGGCTACCCCGACGCAAAACAGCGGCCACAACCGAGGCTGCGATTACAAATTTTGGCGCTATCCTAATTGCGTTCGTTCAGAGTTCTAGATTTGGTCCTGTCTTCCGAGTCGTGAAAATCTAGGGGCTGTCAGCCCGTAATTAAGCGTCGCAAATAGGACGTGGCTGACGTTCGGACTGGGGATTCGAAACCTTGCCGCGCCCGAACGAATCTCGTCCCCTGCGCGCTCGCATCTTCTGGCATCCAACCTACCCCAAAGCCTTCGCCGGTATAGGGAAAGACGCACTGAGTGCTTGGCCACAGCACGTCAGCCCCTATGGCCGACGAGAGGTTGGGGCACCAAGGCTGAAAGCGGCACATCCGGGAACTAGGACGTCGTCGATGTGCCGCTATTTAAGGGCCTACCTGATCCGCTATAACCACGTCGTGAGTACTGCCGACAAGAGCCACTATTGGCCAGAGAACGTAACCCGTAGCGGTCACTTTCCATCCTAGCCGACCTCCACGACGCACGTCAAAATTTGCTAGCCGAAACGTCAATTGGTCGCCAAGATCTCGTTGGACTATCGCTTGAAAGGTCACTGCGCTGTCCCGGGTGGGCCCGGCATAGCGCATCGATTGTTCCAAACTCGTTGCAGCAGCGGACATAGCGCCTGACAGACGAAGGCGCACCGCTAACCCTGAACCCACATCAGCGGTCGCCAAACAGCCCGCGACGATCACTGCAATCCATACCACGGACAGAATCAAGACGTTTCCTCGCCGGTCTTTTAGCCACCTCTCCTTAAGGCGTTGCATAGCTTTGTTGCGTGGCCGAAATGGTCACGGCTCCGATTACCGGAAGAAGTAGCGACGTGGACAAGTGAACGTCGGTTAGCGATGACCCGCTCTGTAACTGGATGGAGACAACGCGCGGATTGATCCTCGCCTGTTGCAACGCGGTGTCAATATCCTCTTCCACGGCACCGCTACTAGCTCCGTCCATCTCGGCCTGTACGCCCACAACTGCTGCATCATTAAGGGCGAGGTTGACTTCCATGACTTGAAACACCGCTACACTCCCCCATATTACCATCATGATCATCGGCAACACTAAGGCTAGTTCGATAAATACGCTACCATCTACGGAATCGAGTTCAAGTTGTTTGTGATTTGTCCAAAGGCATTGATTAAGGCGTTTCGCAATGCTTCGATGGGCACGATCATCGCCAAGACCACGATGCTAGCGTCTCCTGTGGTGTTATTTTTCTTGAAACACTACGAGCGCCAGGTGACCTCGATGTGCCGACCAGGATGGCACCGGATGCGCTCCACGAGCGATTGGATCCAAGACCGCCCCACGTCCGGGTCCCCTGCTAAGACTTCCTCGAACGTTGCAACCAGACTTTGAAGACGGGCGCTCACGGCGTGGGCATCCACTGGCAGGAGCAAGGATTGCTGTAACGCGGCTTGTAAACGGGCTTGTTCGGCTTGCAACCGTGATTTAGTGCTGCGATACTCGTCGATCGTGTAGACCCCTTGCAGGGTCATTTCTTCGGCTCTCGCGAGCATCCCCGGAATGGCCTGCAGTCGTTGTTCGGTCTGCCGACGATCCCTTTGCGCTTGAGCGACCGCCGGATCGTCTGCGAGCCAATGTGCAATTTGATCGGGAGTGGGGTGCTGCTGCACTTGCTGCAATTCGGCCCGCAATGCCCCCAAGACCGCGTGTTCGAGATCATCCAACGGGATTTTGGTGGCGGTCGAACACGCCCCCTTGGTATGGTAGGCCCGGCAACAGTACACGGGGTCGCGACTTCCATCGGGGCGGCGATGCCCGGTGCGCAAGACCACCATGGCCGCGCCACACAGTCCACAGGACACCAGCCCCGACAGCAAATAGGGCGAGTGCTGAGGACGATGCCCCAACGATTGCCGGACCGCCAACCGTGCTTGGGTGGCATTCCAGGTCTCGCGATCGATAATCGCTGGGTGACTGTCTCGAACGATTTGCGGTGTCTGACGTTGAGTGTGTCGATGCCCTTCCCGATCTGTGGTTTGCACCCACTTTTGATAGATAATGTCGCCCGCGTAGACTTCTCGGCGCAACATCCGTTCGATGGTTCGCGCATCCCACGTGCCGATTCGTCCTTTTTGACCAGGCACCTGGGTTTCATTCAAACGCTTGGCGATCGCACGAAAGCCCTGCTGCTCGTGAAGATACCACTGGTAGACTTGCTGCACCACCTCGGATTCTTGGGAGTCGATGGCCCACGAATCGCCGGCGGGTTGATACCCGAAGGGGCGTTCACCATGACGTTTGCCTTGCTTGGCCCGCTCCGCTTGCCCCCCTTTCACTTTGCGGCTTAATTGCCGACGAAAGTAGTGCGCGAACATCGCTAACATCATCATTTTGAGTTCGCCGTCGGGGGTGGTCAGGTCGAGGTCATCGGACACGCTGGCAAACCGGCAGCCGACTCTTTGTAATTCTTCGAGAAACAACATGGTGGAGACCATATCCCGAGCCAGTCGATCGAGTTCATTGACCACGACGCATTCAATACGATCCGCCTCGACCCGACGAAGGATGTCACGCAATTCGCGGCGGTTGGAGCCGCCCGATTGGACGTATTCGATGACATCCACCAGTTCCCAGCCACGCGTTTGGGCGTAGTCGGCAATCCGAGTACGCTGGGATAAAAAGCTAAAATGGGCATCGGTCGCCTGCTCTTTGGTCGATACTCGGGCCACGCCGAGAACTCTCATGGCGACCCTCCTTGGTATGAGTTACTTGATTTCATTTCCCATTGTCGCTGTCGCGACTAGGTTGTCAAGAATCAAGTGTGATGCCGAAGGGGCTGCCGATTGGATCGCGCAAGGCAAAAGCACGTCCCGGACGAGGGTTTGCCAAGCGGCCGCCGCTTGACTCGGGGAGAGGTGATTGGTGCAAGTGACGCTAACAGCGCTTGGGGATGATAAAGCTGGCATGGCGGGAAGACCTCCTTAGGGTAAAAAGCGGGGGATGGCGTAATGGGATACGACAACGAGCTCCCTCAACGGCAGTAGGGCTGAGGGAGTAGCCGCATGTGGCTGAGACGCGCATTAAGATCCGGGGGGTCCAAGCACACCGGGACACTCCCTTACTCTCTATCGGCTTTTTGAGTTTTCTTCCAAGGACCGCCCGCCGTGCTGTGCCGAAGGCTGGCAAGCCAGCGTAGCGGTTGCCCGACGTAGGCAACAGGACGGCGAGGCGGATGGGACTAGGCACGGACCCTTTGAGCGGCAGCTGATAGGGTCCGAACCATTTGTCACGGCTTACAAGGCTACCGACCACAAACCGACCTTGCCCTATCAGCGTGTCCGAAGGGATCTCGGATGGATGAAAGTGGTGAGATCTCGTGCCCGTTCGTGCGCGTGTTGACCGTAGCCTGACGCCGAGAGCGACCAAACGCTTGCTGGCCCAAAGGATAGTAGGAACGCCGTCGTTTTGTGTCGAATACCCCCCAGTGCAAGGAGGTGGGCCATGATTCGTCAAGGGGTGTGGACCGGCGATGCGCTGGCCCTTCTCACGCTGGCGCAAGGGATTAACGACGTGCCCATTGCTCAGGTCGAATGCTGGCATTCGGAGTTCGAGGACGTCGATAGTCCTTGGATGGAATGGCGGATGGTGGACGCGCAGGGGCGCTGTCGGGTCCGGTGGCGGATTCGAGAGGACCCTGGGCCGTCCGAACTCATGGACGAGTGAGTCGATGGAAAGCCCGGTGGCTGGGACCCGTTGCCCGTCGGCGAAGAGGGAGGCAAACAAGCGCAATGGAGGACACTATGGATTTGTTATGGAATGTGGATCGGCCCAATCGACAAATCCTGGTCCGGATTCGGACCGGGACGGCCATTCAACTCGTCCGACTCCGGTTTCCCTACATGACGGAGACCGCTCCGATGAGCGAATGGATGGTGGCCGGGTGTCGGTTGTTGGCGAGTGCCATGGAGGCGCTGCCTAGCGGCAAAGTCACCGACTTGCCGCCAGAGTTGACGGGATTGCAGCAAGGGAAAGCAGGAGATTCGACAGGCGTTTCGAATTGATCGATGGAGGACCAACCAAGCGAAAGAAGGCAACCCATGGCAACTGAACTCGTTACGGAATCTGAACCCAATCCCGCGCTCTCCGAGGGCGTGCTGGAGTCCATTCCCTTTTCCCACATTGACCCCCATTCTCCGAATCTCCGCTGGCCCGGCCTGAAAGTTCCCATTTGGGACCAATTTCCCGAGCTGTCGGATGATTCCGTCGAAGCCCAAGCGTGGCGAGCGCTCCAACAAAGTATCCACGCTCAAGGCATCCTGCAACCGCCGCATGTCATGCACCCGAGTGAGCCCGATGGGCTATATCGGTTGCTCTGGGGGTTTCGACGGACGGTGGCCGCGCACCATTTGGCTGAGGATCCCGAGGCAACCACCCTTCAGGTTCTCGTCCACGAGCGCCTGGATGAATCGGTGATTACCGCCCTGCAATGGGTGGAAAATGCGCACCGCACCAAATTGCAGTGGGCGCAGACGGCTGCGGTCGTCAAACAACTGCATGAGGCAGGATGGGGCCAGACCGCCATTGCCGCCCAGTTGGGAATCAGCGGGGGATTGACCCATTTGTACGGATCGCTCGCCCGAAGTTTACAGGAATACCCCGACTTAAAACGGCTGACAGGGCAACTGCTCGGTCCCACGCATGTCCAACGCATCCTCCGGTGGAGCGAAACCGCGTGGTCCCAGGACGCCTGGACATCCTTGCATGCCACCCCAGCCGAACGGCAAGCCATCCGGGAAGCGCGACAACGCGAGGTCATCGATTGGCTGGTGGGGCAACTGGAGGCCGCACTGCAAGCGGCTCCCACTCCTCTGCCGCCAGGATGGATCGGCAAGACCCTAGACGCACTCGAGCGCAAACTGCAAGTCGCAAAGGCACCCACGAACCCCAAACAGGCCTTGAAGACTGGCACGTGGGCGGCGCTCACCCCTCCCCCCAAGGCCTTTCTGGTGGCCCCATGGTTGGGCCAAACTCAGCGGGTGCATACGGTGGATCCCACGGAGATTGCCGAGACGTTGCAGGAGTGGAACCCTGAGGATCTGGCCGAACTCCGCCAGAGCGTGACCGCCTTGCAACAGATTTTGAGTCAGTTGGCGGAGCCCAAGGCTGAAGACGAGGCTGAGAACGAGGGCGAGCAAACGCCAGAGAACAGCCAATAGAAGGAATGAGGAGTGGGACCGCAGGCCCTGTCCGTAGGGACGGGGCTTTGTGGTGCCCGGTAGGTCCCTGCGGGGTCAATGCTCGAGGCGGTGGGGCTAAGACTACGATTCCACCCAGCATCGCGCTGGCGTGTCGAAGATTGACCAGGTTTCCTGTACCCCGCCGGTGATAGACTCAGGCTGGGAGGTGCGCCATGGATGAGACCAGCCTAAGTCGTCCAAGCGAGTGGAAGACCTGGGTGGATCCGTTGAACGCGTTGGCGGGGATGACGCTGGTGGTGGTGGCCACGTGCCAAGATTGTGGCACGGAGTATCCGGCGAGTCCCCGGCAGCGGGTGCTGCG
>DAHXNH010000306.1 GCA_027365485.1 Clostridiales bacterium | reverse complement strand
TGTCGTCCAAGATGGGGTCCATCAGCCAATTGCTGTGGTCTCCGGATGGGCAGGCGGTGGGCATGGTCGGACGGGGTCCTGACGGTGAGGGTGCCTATGTGTGGGATCGCGATGGCAATGTCAGCCCTCTGGTGATTGCATCCGCCAATGAGACCGTGACCGGTCTGGGATTCTCCGAGGCCAATATCCTCTTGGCGGCCCCCAGTTCCGGACGCGTCTTAGAGCAAGGCCAGGGGATGCTTCCGTTGCCAGCCCTGTCTCCACTATTTTTAGACAGAAGTCGCGCCGATATTCTCGGAGAATCTGCCAATGACGTCTTTTTTTGGACTGAGGGCAAAAAGCTCGCTTTCGACCGGCCGGATCTCAAATGGGTGGGCCGCGCAGCATTTTCTGCCAATGGCCAGATGGCGGCCATCCTCAGCCAGACGATGGGCGGACAGTGGCAATTATTGACGTACGCCGATGGTCAGCATTTGCAAATTTCCCTGCTGTTTGACGGCAAAACGACCTATTATCTGCTAGGGTTTTTGGGAAGCCACTGGATTATGGTGACGGTGCCATCAGGCGAACACGCGGGCACTTACGCTTGGTGGGTTCAAGGTTAACCAGAGAGGCAGGACAAAATGCCTTTCACGCGTCCCGACCTCGTGATATAATCAAGGGCGTTGGATTGACAGTGGGGCGGAAATCCGATACAATGAGCATCGCGATTTGTTGGGCGGATAGCTCAGCGGTAGAGCACCTGCCTTACAAGCAGGGGGTCACAGGTTCGAACCCTGTTTCGCCCACCAATGACAACGGGGGCAATTGCCGCGGTAGCTCAGTCGGTAGAGCAAAGGACTGAAAATCCTTGTGTCGGCGGTTCGATTCCGCCCTGCGGCACCACATTTTAAACTCCTGCAATTGATGCAGGCTTTTTTTGTGCTTTGATCGCGGTCTGCGTTGGACGAGGACAGGGATATAATTTCCCGAGGCGTGGTCAGATTCGAAGGACCCACGCAGAAGCCGCTACATCCTAGGCGTCGTTATCGGTGGAGCGCGAACGGTGCCGTGGGCGGGACTCTCCTATCAATTCCTCGTCAAAGCGTCTGCAGCCTCAGCGCGGTGACATCGCCAAACAGCCGACCGTCTCGTCCTAACTGGTGAAATTTAGGTGGGAGAGTTGAGACAATTCATCGACTGGTAGAAAGCGCGAGTTCGGTTGACGCGAGATCGCAGATACCAATAAGACGTTCGGTAAGCCTCTGGGATACACGCTTCCCAGCGGGCAGAGGCTTCACGATTTAAAATGGGGCCAATAGGCTCTTGATTTTTGACCGCCTAAGTTCTATAGCAAAAGTAGCTCGCTTGCGTAGTGTCACCAAACGGGCAGGGCAGGACCGAAAAAGGAACTGCCAAAGAAGGAAGGGTATTTCATGATCCACACCGAGATGACCGATGCTTGGGGCCTTCGCTATCCCATTGTGGGTGCTCCTATGGTGGCGGTTGCCGATGGTCGGCTGGCCGCGGCTGTCGCCTCTGCCGGAGGACTGGGCATGATCGGCATTGGCAATCAGTCTCCAGAGTTTATTCGAGAACAGTCAGAAGTGGCGCGTAGCGGGGGTGCGTTTGGCATTGGCCTCTCGGTATGGACGCTGGAGAAACGTCCGGACTTGTTGGAGGCCTCTATCGCCCAGCACCCTGACCTCTTAGCGTTATCCTTCGGAGAGACTGCACCCTACGTTCCTCTGGCGCATGCCGCCGGGATTCGTGTGGCCGCTCAGGTGTCGAGTCGTCAGCAGGCGCTGGCTGCAGAGCGCGCTGGGGTGGACGTCATCGTAGCGCAGGGCTGGGAGGCTGGCGGCCATACCGGGGATGTCGCGACTTTACCGCTGTTGCAAATTCTCTTAGAGACCGTGAAGGTACCCGTGCTGGCGGCGGGTGGGATTGGTTCGGCCGCCGGAGTAGCCGCGGCATTAGCTGCGGGGGCAGCCGGAGTTTGGCTGGGCACGGCGTTTCTCGCCTGTCCCGAAGCGCTTCACAAGCAGGCGGCGCGTTCCAGGCTCTTGGAAGCCAACGAGACAGAAACGATGAGAACCCATGTGTTTGATGTCCTTACGCATGTTGACTGGCCTGATGAATATGCGGGCAGAGCTTTGACCAACCCGTTTCTATTGCAGTGGCAGGGGAATCCTCAATTTCAAACATCCAATCAAGCGGTCGAGCAATTTCGAACCGGGCGGGGCGACTACCAAGTGGACTATATCTACGCGGGCCAGGGCGTGGGGTTAACCCCATCAGAGAAATCGGCGGCAGACATCGTCAGAGAACTTGGCGAGGGTGCCGAAATAAAGCTGTGCGATCGGATGCATCAGCTTTTGGGTGAGCCGGTTTCTTCCTAACCTAAGGGGCTTAAGGGTGTGCTTTTCAATGGCGAGGTCAGAGGCATTGGTACGATCTGACCAGGCATGATAAGCGAACGGAGGCAATAAGTGGATAGGTGAGGGGTAGAAGTGACATGCTGTGAATTCGCCACCCTATCTGCTCTTAGGGTTCAGACTCTGGCTCGACCATTCGATGCGGGAATCAGCGCATTCATTCCTGTGAGTTCCTTTCGGTCATCGGCCGACACTCCTTCGCATGAAAAAATCAGTCTAAGTCGTCTTTCGATGGCTGGGTTTACGGCTAAACCCTGATCGACTGCCCCTTAGAATGTCTCTATGGCATTCCATTGGCAGATTAGGGACCAAATCGACGTCGTTTCAGCGGTAGACATTTTTATGCTTGGGGAACCATACACCGTGATTGGAACTGCCGTAAAATCTTTCACTTTAACGAGCCGCATATCAGAGGTTCGCCGTGAGGTTAATCCGTGGTTTTGTCATGGAATGCCTCGATCACTTCGTGATAGGCGAGCCACGTGTTGGCTATTTTACGATTTATGAGCATGATAGACAGCTATCCCCATGGTGGGTACAGAGGTCTTCGATGATGGTCTAATCCGGTTCGAGACGATGCTAGAGATTCCCCGGGGTTACGGGACATCTGTCAAAATGGGTGGTTGGACAGGTTGTGACGGCCGTTACCGCGTAAAGCGTGGGGCTATTTCCGAGAGCAATACACCCTTTGACCGAAAGATTATGTTTGTTATGGCGGAAGAATCGTCAGAAGTGATGACCCGATGCGAAGGAGTTTAGATGGCGCAGTTCGATTGCACTCGCTGTAGGGGTATGATTAGGTTGGGGACGGTCATAATGGTTCCTCTTCAGGGCGTTTTCAGAGGAAGCCCGGTTTAAATACGTCTTTTATGGTAAGAACCCATACCGGGTGAGCGATCCATAATGGTTTGGACAGAGTATGGTTGGTCTAAACCAGTGGATAGGTCGACTCATCTCAGCGGCTAATTCTATAAGAGCAGCGAGATGGGACGAAACATGGACGGGCTGGCGACTACCTTTTGATTTGGAATGGTCAATGGCACCCACTTGCCGCGCAGTTTGGCGTCGATAATTAGGGATGCTATGGTAATTTGTCGGAATGGTGTCCTTTCGCCACGGCAACGAGGGAGCAATCGATAATGATACGGGCCTATGTCTTATTTGTCCTCGCAGGATTTGCCGAGATCGGCGGGGGATACTTGGTTTGGCAGTGGTTGAGAAATGGTTGGTCGTTCTGGATTGGTCTTTTAGGCGGGCTTGTGCTCTTTTTTTACGGAGTGATTGCGACCCGGCAAGAGTTCGGTTCGTTTGGCAAGGTTTATGCGGCTTATGGAGGAGCGTTCATAGTCTTATCCGTTTTCTGGGGATGGGGGATCGATCATCGACGTCCGGATGTGACTGAGTGGGTCGGTGCAGGGATATGCTTGATTGGAGTGACGGTGATGCTATGGAAACACTAAGGCCCGCTTTGGAGGGCGTACCGCTGTCCTTCATGCGTTTTCGGGGTTCCTGCGGCTCGCCATGGTCTTCTGTTATTTATGCTGGACCCAGAAACTTAGAAACTTAGAAACTTAGAAACTCAGACAATCTGGAAGGCTCTCAAATGTTGCATGGACTACTCGATGAAAACATAGACTTCGCCGTTCAAGGTACAAGTGACCTTAGAACGCTTCAAAGGAGAAAACACCGTGACCGAGATTGTTGCCGAATACGGCATTCACCCGGGACCATGGCATCGCTAAAAGCGCTTAGTCCTGGACGGAGTTTCTCGTTTGTGGCTCTTGCGCACTTTGTATTATGCGGCCAGGGTCGCGGTCATTCTACCTTGGTCTCTATGCTCTCAACGACTTTCAACGGAGGAGTGAATCGGAACGTAAGATCTCTTCATAGTTCTGGAGAACCCTGGAGTCAAAGGGGCAATGCGGCCGACGCCGTTCACTACCCAACGCCCAGGTCAGAGCGGGGGATAACGGACAGTGCGTAAGAGCCTCGTTTGTTCATCGATTCCCAAGATCTACAACGCCAAGCTCGCGAACACGCGAAGTTGTTCGCCAGACCGTATGCCCAAATTGGGAAATTTACAGTCCCCTCCTTTGGCTCAAAAAAATCTGGCCTTGACCCTCTCATGCTCTGAGCGAGGTCAATGATTGGACCCCGCGCCCGATAGTGTATCGATAAGCTTCGAGTCCCTGTTGCTTAGTCTCAACCGGACGCATCTCTATGCTCGATCCATCGGGCCGTACCCCCAAGCAGGGGCGATGAAACATGGCACGGACAAGACCACAAGGATTTGCCATTTTATGGTTCTCGACGGATCGCCGCCCCATGGGATGAGCGATGGCCGCGCCGTGAATCGGAAACGGATTCAGCGGTAGTGGCACCAATGCAATCTGCCATCACTTCAGCTAACGTCCATGTCATTGCCCGGGCTACAGCACGGTGGTCCAAGAATGCGGCTCGAACCGCTCCAAGCTTAACGTTACGCCCATTTCGTTGGGGGCTGCAACTCTCACCCGTTGCTGGATGAACTAGATTTTGAGCTGATTGCGCAGAATCCAAAATACTCTTGGGATACAGCGATATTGCCGCGTTGCCACTTGGAATTTTCTCACGGACGGGTACGGTGACCTACATGGGCCCCGCCATTCTTATGCAGTTGGGTGAGTTCAGTAGACTGGTTGAAGACACCCGGAACAGCATTGAGGACATTCTCATGAATGGGACTATTGAACCTCCCCGCCCTAAAGGGCGGAGATTCTGGGGGAACCGCCGTGGCTGCGTCGGGGGGTGTGACCCCTGGGAGTGGGCCTCCTGACTCGCCACCGTTTCTCCCGCCAGCAATTTCCCTGGGTTCAGCCGGACTACGCCTTGACGCTCCCCGGGGGGGGGGACGGGACGGCGATACGTGATCCGTGTGATTTCACCACGTGAGATTCTAATGCCACTTTTTTTAGTGGCCACGAGGGTTCGCATGGTTTATCGTCTGGTCGTGACGAGGCGATACATTTTACGTCTCCCGCGATTGCGAAAGACAACCGCACGAACGTATCCAGTGGTCAAAGAGCGAACATGCATAATTTAGCAAAAGAATTGCCTGACGGCAACGCCTTGTATCTCCGCCCTAAACGGCGGAGTTTTACGGCGCATCTGGATAAACGGAAGACCTTTCACCCCTCCGAGTCTTGGACAGAGGAACATTTGCAGGGGGACCTTGAAGACAATCGAAAGCGGGTCTCGCAAGCATCCCACCGGATGGAAAATCCTGAAACAGACAAAGGCGTACGGCCCATCATCGCGGGCAACATGAGCACCCTGCTGCTGATGCCCGGTACCGAGTATTGGCCCGATGTGACCGGAGAGATCCTCTTGGGAGGATATTCCTCAAGCTGTGGCGCTGCCAACGGGTGGGGTAAAGTATTAACGGGCGCATATATGCCCCACACTTCGCCTCGTCTAACCACTTTAGTAACCTTTTGCGCCAATGAATCGTTATACCTCATAGCCGGGTCAATCCCGCAGTTAAAAGGAGATTGCCGAATGATGTTAGGTTATCGACAACTGCCGATTCTCGGAATCAGTAGTCTGTCTCTCTGGACGGGCGGCGCGTGGACGAGAAAGTTCGCCACCCCAAACAACACCGCCGCCAATAAAATCCCATCTCCGTCAATCCGTATCCGAGACCACCCCGCGGCGCTCCCTTACGGCAGCAGGTACATCTCCCGCCGTACCGATATTTCATTCGATCACCATGGTCACCGCAAAGGTGGGCTGGGGGCTCAGCGCAACCCATCAAGTCTTGCGCACCACCGATGGCAAAAAGACCTGGGCCGTCGTCAGTCCTGCGCATCCCCACGTGACTCCATTAACCCTCACGGCGCTCACGACCACACACGCCATACTTATTGGCGGTCCTCGTAATTTCAATCGCTCGGCGGTCGTATGGACGACGGATAATGTAGGCTAACGCTGGCAGACGACGCGGCTACCAGGAGCGGTCAGTGCTACCGGGGCTACCACATACTGGTGGTCTGCTACCTATGGTTGGGTACTTCTGGCCTTAGAATATTCAGACCCCCAGAAGCCTTCGCCAGGCTATCCATCAGCGAATGCATGAGGAATACAACCCGTGCTGTATCACACTCGCAATGGCGGAGTCGCTTGGAGTCCGGTCCCCTTGGCGGTGCCACTAGCGTTAGCGGGCCCCGAGGCCGAGCCGCTCCCCTTTTCGCCACGCCCCGGATTGGTGCCCTGCTGACAATGATGGAAGGAGATCTCGTCGTCTACACCACCACGGATGGGGGACGTTACTGGCAATGGGTGCTGTTGCCACCCTCGTCAGCGACCGTCTCCGCGCAATACCTACACTGGCACCGATCACCGGAGGGATGGCGGTCGCTTCTCTTACGGCGTTAACGGGTCGGAATGTACCATACGCCCACGCCTTTGCCTTAAGCGCCTTCGGTCGAATCCCACCTACCTGCTTACGCGGACGGAGCGGTCCACAACCGTAGGGACGGTATCAGCTGAACGACCGGGGTGCTCCCAATGACGGACCCAACGGTCTCGACCACTCGCCCCGTGCGCCACATCGCAGAGACCAAGGTATGATCAGGTGCGACTTCAACTGCGATGGTCCCATCGGAGGATGGACAGCGTGGCACCATCGCGCTGAGTCCTTTCGCAGAGTTGACCGCGACGGACTTCGGAAACGTGCTGGCTAGTAATTCGACAGACCATCCCTTGACGTGCCAGGCCATCGTACTTTGCTCCTGACGCTCGGGACCTCGATACCAAAACTTTGCCCGTACTCCGGCGCTCAGCGTCACTGGAATCGTACGCTTCGGCACTTTCCAGAAGTAAACGTTCTTCTGTACCGCTACTTGGGCGTCAGTGATGCTTGCATGGCGGGTACCGCCAAACCAATAGTCACCACCGGAGTTGTTGATGTTTGTGTATTTCCAGAGGAGTCGGTAGTTCACTGGGAGCGTCTTGGGCGTGTAATATAAGTGGACTCGGTACGCCGTTTTACTTTCAGTGGTCGACGCGGTTAAGTGTCCGATTGAGGCAATTGGCGTGCCGGTTGGGCCGACTTTTGGCGCCCATGTGGGCGCCTTTAGGGGAACGGTGGTGATCTTTGCCACCACTGCCATAGCTTGATTAATTACGGGTGGAAATGACGGGGGTGCCCCGGTGGCAGCTCCCACAACGGGAATCAACAGCATTGCGGTGAGGCCTGCTTCTAGGCATCGAATGGCACGGCGTCTGACAATCATGGCCAAACCTTCCTTCATTTTCGACGGTCAACGACTCGGCACGAGCGTTCTCCCGGTATAACGTCGACGAGCTCAACAAGGTTACGGGATGGTGGCCTCCGCGTAGACGTCGTTTACGCGGAAGGCCACCCCTGGATTATTTTCAGTTCTGCGAAGGCCATAGGCGTTTCGCACGGTGTTTTGGGCAAACGGACTCTAATGAATAGAAGCATCTTGATGGCTTAGTCTCTGTCAGCGAGAACGGTAAATTCTTCTCGATGCCACGTGTTTCCACCATTCATGGTGTATTCTAGTCTTTGTCCCTGTTGAGTTTCCACGAGTGCCCAACCCGTGGTCGATGATGTGAAGGTGAAGGAAGATATCCTCGTCCAGGGTGGATGGTGGAGGATAGCCTTTTGACGGGCTATCCTCCCCGTCTTACTGAGTCGAAAGGTCCAAACGTCCTGATGGCCGGTGGCGAGCACCCCAAACGCTGGATTGGGAAAACTCACGCGTGGGACCATGGGGTTTGAGCCTAAAGGAAGTCCGGTGACCTCTTGCCAGGAAGTGCCGCCGTTTTGGGTAGTGAATAATTCCCACGTATTGTGGTGAGGACGAGATACCAAGATATCTAGCCAACCCGTCCGGGTCGTCCAAAAGTGTGGGGGATTGACTATGACGGTCGCATTCGTTGTTGGCCGTTGATTCGGCAGCCACTGTAAGGTGGAAGCGGCATTACTCCACCCGCGGCCGTCGTTCTGAGTACGCATAAAGAACGGTCGACCGAGAGCGGCGTTGATTCCGGTCAGCCACCCGGTTTTATCGGAAGCAAACCCGAAGCCTAACACGGTGGTCGACCCCATCATATCGATGCCGTGCCACATTTCTTTCCACGGGCCCAAGGACCTTTTTCGCCATAATTGAATGTGGTTGGGGGTTTGAGTGGCAATCCATGCAGTTTTTTGAGGAATTACCCATGCACTGGCCATGACTGTGGCGGTGTTGGAACTGATCGGTAAAACGCTGGTTTCCCAGGACGACCCGGCGTCGCTGGTTTGTTGTACGATGAGCGATTTCGCCGGTTGGCCGGTCGTAATCATGGCAAGATTCGTCGTCGGAAATGCGACTGAGGTTGGGTGCACGCCTCCCGGTAGCGTCAATACCGGCGTCCACCTCGCTCCTCCGTTTACGGTATGCACGATCTGGCCTTGCGAGGTGATGGCCCAGCCGGCCTCGTGGGTGTGCATGGTGAGATGTTCGAGAACTGGCAGGGGGGCCGGTGTCGTAGGAAACGTAGTCGCCAGGCTCATACCGCCAGCGGCTATGAGGGCGGTCCAATAGGCAAATCGCATACGTGTCACTCCTCATTTCAATGTGCCAATCCTGGGGACCCGGCCACGACTGGAAATGGCGTCCCATTATTTGTGTCACCACCAAAGTACTGCGACACTTTATCACCACTCCTTGTGAATTTTTAAATTTCAAAAAACATAACGCCAGTCGTTCTGCTATGGTTTCATCTTCTTTTCGAGCTCGCTCTCTATTACTGATTGTTAATGCCTTAACGGAGGCGTATATGCCACAAGCCCGGAGCTAACCATTCCCAGGCTTGTGGCGTTAACCGGCAGGAGTGTGCCATGAGGAGGAAGCACGCTTATGGGCGGAGGAATGAGGGCGTTTTTGGCAACAATGCGATGGTATGATTGATGCACTCTTCGACAAAGGCGGGCGCGGTCGTCAATGACTCGGGCGGATGATGAATGCCTTGCAATGCCCCAAATACCACGCTATTACCGATCGCATCCCATCCTGCCTCGCAAATCGCCGCAATGGCGGTATTTCCTGAATCATTGATCGCAGTAGGCTCTGGATCATTGGGAAATGACAACACTGCGGCCAGGATGATGGCAAAGTTGGGCAAGCTATGGCCTGTCGGATAGCCCGCAAAGGGTTCGAGAATCAACCGAATCCGGTCTTCCCAGGTGTGCGCCTTGGCGCAAGCCGTTCTCACATCGGCCAAGAGCTCGATGGCGGCGGGCTGGGCCCCCTTATAGCCGGCAACCTGTTCGAGGGTCTTGGTGAACACCGCTGAGAGTGACTGTCCGTCTCTCGACTGACACAATTGGGCGGCGACTTGCGCGATGAGGTAGGCCGTCCACGTGCCCCACTCGGCATGAGCGACCACGGCATCGTGGTACGCCAAAGCTCCAGCTTGAGCGGGAATAGGCGCGTTAAGGACGCCCCACAAAGGCGCTCGCCGCATCGCCCCGGTGGCTTCCCGGTAGGGATGCCACCGGGGACGACGTCTCAATTCCAGGAGGTATTGCTCGGCGCTGGTTTCCTGTATTTGCGAAGCGTGGGCTAACCATTCTTGCAGCACCGTGTCAGGTTCCAGCGCCGCATGAGGCCCCGTCTGTCCAACGATCCACGACGGCGTCAACGTGGTCACGAGGAACGGCCAATGAACGATCGCGTTAAACCGCGATACTTCCTCGATGGACCCCGGTCCGCAAAGTGCCTCTAGAGCTCCCGCCCAAAGTCCACGCACCCGGGGGTACATGACGTCCAGGGAAAATCGCCGTTTAACTTTGATAAACCCTACTGGGAACGGCTGGAAAGGATACGGAACGGGGACTCGCAGAGGCAGAGAAATTGGCTGATCGAGCCACGTGGTGGGAGCCTGAGCAGGATCTAACGCGAGCACATTATACCCTTCCGCCCAGGCTTGCTTTAGACTATCGTCCTGGAAAATCGATACGCCCACCCGCCTTAGCCCCCTTTGTTCGTCGTGCGGTCCCAATAATTACGCCCCTGAAGATTCCGAATAGGGAATCCAATTCTCAGAACAGAAGTTGATGATATCGGCTCCGTTCACACCATACTGGTCGCTTCCATTACCTCTTTGTAGCATGGCCAGCTGATGATTGGAGCCATTCCAAAACCTTGCACCTGACCAACCTTTCGTCGTGTTGTCAGGGCTGAATTCATTATAGATCGGCGTCGTGGGCTCGGGCGCCGGGTTGTATCCCGAAGGTGACACCGTGATGGCGGTCATGGTCACGCTCTGGCTTACATATCCGAGATCATCTTCGTCGGCCGGATTGTACGCATTGAGGACCGTAGCAGATTGCGGTACCGTCTGGTCATGGACCACCGTAATATCATGGGAACTTCCGGTCGGGGCTACCAGATTATAGGGACTAGCGAAGCCCAAGGACTTATCGCCGAGATCCGAAATGCCTCCAGTCTGGTCGGTGACAATATCGCCGTTGGCGCTCGCAATCACCACCTTCTCGGGCGCATACAGTGCACCTTTGACTTAATCGTTGACGACATGGTTGATGGTCACCCAATAACCATTAAAGTCTAAGATCGTCCCCGTACCTTCTGCACCATTCATGTTTGTCACGGTAGCCATGTAAGTTGCATCTTTAGGTCCAGCACCGACCGCGCTAGGCGTGATGCCTCCGGGGGTAGACGTTGAGGGGCCCGAGGAGACGCCAGGGTTCGCGGTCGTATTATGCACGATTGTTACCTGGTCGGCGTGGTCGGTTCAATAAGCAATGGACCCGCGTACCCGAATATCTCGACATCTTGCCCTGGATTGGCGTGAATTACCAGGAGGTTTTGGGAATTGGGCGGAATCGCCTGAGGTAAGACGTAGACTTGACCAACCTCCGCGTCAGTAGGAATGGGCTGGCGCGGAGCCAAATCAATGGCATTAGCAGGAATTGTCGGTGTAGGCAAAGCCGTTCGATAATCGTTACTTGAGCATTAGCTGGGTTATCTAGATTAGGATAGGTGGTTCCGATAGCGCCTAATATTCCGAACGCTCCCATCCCGATGCTGCATACAGTAGCAACCACGCGTTGTCTCATCTTATCGTACCGTTCTGAATCAATCGGGTTAGTTAGCCGAATATATTCACTCGACCGCCTTGAAATTGTATTTCCGCTTAGATAATTCAATCTCTTCTTTGATTACCTACTTTGTTTGATTCGCGAATGAATGTAGAAGGCGAATGTGTTATCCGTCTTATGTGGGACTGAAGATCACACTGCCCTGCACTGATGTATTAACGGGGCGAGTGTGCCCTAAAAAGCTTTGGCCCCCAATTAGCCGCTGAGGCGTTAACGGGCAGGTATACGCCTTAAGAATGCTGGGTAAATCCAACTGTCAGTATGAATCCGTCGCTTTCATCGTGGCATGCGTCGTTTCTCATGAAACGGATGTTTGGTGTGCTGTTCGGAATACCGTGGACGCCGTATGCTCGCTGAGGGACTGTACTAAATCATCCGACTACGCCCGAACCGCGGAATGATGCGAAAGACACGATCCTAGTGCGTCAGTACTGCGTATCTACATCCATGGTCCCAAATAGTATACTGCGCGCGGGTCAAACTTTGCGTTTTAGCTGGCCTTAAAGTGTTGAAAATTCAAGGTTAACAAGGTATCGAGTTGCGGCTTGTAGTCGGTTGCCGTCTTCGTTAACCAGTCATCAATGGCTTGCTTAAATTCGGCAAAGGTTTCGTGATAGACCGAGTTGAGACATTGCGCTTT
>DAHXNH010000292.1 GCA_027365485.1 Clostridiales bacterium | reverse complement strand
CGTACGGGTTCTACTCCATAAATTGTCAGTCTAATTCCTTCTGGGGTGTGTAGGGAGACGGCCTGAGTCTTAAAGCCAGACTCAGCATGTCGGCCACAATTGGCGGGCTTCGGCGGCAGCCACCCATTCCACCCGATGGGATTCGGCTTGGGTCTTGACCCAAGCTTCAAACCGTTGGACGGTCGTGGCATCCCACCACAGCCGCGATGGGCGGCGATGCGCGCATAGACCCACACGGTGGTCAACACATCATGCTGGCAGTAGGCATGGATGGTGTCCGGAGATCCGGCTTGATAGGACTCACGAAAAATTAAGTTGAATGATTACTGGACGCTACCGGTTGGTTCTCAACTTGGTTGTTTCGGGTATCAACGCGCGTAAAGCTGATTAACTCGCCTACAATTTGCAATACCTAGAATGAAAAAACAACAGATGGATAAAGGAATTTACGGTGAACATGAGAAACAAGTCTCCATCCAAATCTTGGGGGATGCTATGATAATGGTCGCAGGACAAGAAATCCGCCACGGTGGCACCCGTGTTCAATGAAAAAGCGAAGCGTTTCTGGGCTGGAGCCACTGCGTTGGAACTTGGCTACGGCGGCATTACCGCCGTGAGCACAAGCTCCGAACACCGTGCGCGCCGGCATTCGCGACGTGCAAGATCCCGATGTTCAAGCCTCTTCACGCATCCGCCGGCCGCAAGACGATCGTCCAGAATGATCCGCCGCTCGTGCCAGCGTTGCTGGCGCTCGTCGCGCCTGCGACCCGGGGGGATCCCGAACGACCTTTGCTCTGATCGTCCAAAAGTTTGCGGAATCTGACCACCGAATTACGCGCTCAAGGGCATCCCGTGAGTGAACGCAGCGTGAGCAAACTGCTCAAAGAAGCGGGCTGTAGCCTCCAAAGCCCCCGCAAGGTGCACGAGGGAAAAGCCGATCATCCCAATCGGGAGGCCCAGTTTCAGTTTATTGCCCGCCAACGAGAGAGCTTTCAGAAAGCAGGTCACCCGACGATTTCGGTCGACACGAAGAAAAAAGAACTCGTAGGCAACGTTCTAAACAAAGGTCGAGATTGGCGAGAGACCAAGGCACCGATCGCGGTTAATGCCGATGACTTTCGCCGCCTTGCCATCGGCAAGGCGGCACCCTACGGAGTCTACGACGTCGCCGCCAATAAAGCGTTCGTGAATGTGGGTCAGAGCCATGATCCGCCGAATTTGCGGTTGCGAGTATTCAAGGCTGGTGGGACGCACTCGGCCATGTGCGTTATCCGGAAGCGATCCGCTGGTATATTACCAGCGATAGTGGCGGCAGTCACTCGGCCGTCAGCCGTCTTTATAAAGTCCAGCGGCAAGCCTGGGCGGATGCCACGGGCTTGGAGATTCACGTCAGCCATGATCCTCCCGGCACGAGTCAGTGGAATCCGATTGAACATAAACTCTTCAGCCCCATTAGCCTCAACGGGCGCACTCACCCGCTAGAGAGCTTCGACACCGTGGTTCAGTACATCCGCCCACGCCGCGACTGCGACCGGCCTGACCGTCAAGGCAGTTCTCGATGACCGGACGTATGAAACCGGGCGCAAGGTGTCGAAGGCGGCCCTCGCCATGGTGAACATCGAACGGAACGAATTTCAAGGAAACTGGAATTACGTCATCAAACCCACTCCGCCGACGGCGGAGAGCGCCTAGCGAGCCAGCTACTCTCGGAAACGCTCCCATATCCCGACCATCCAGTCCTCGATCAGTGGGAGGCTGGCCGAAGGCACGCCCTTTTGCATGCTCCATGGCTCCATCATTCCGACCCTTACCCCAATTCGCGTAAAACATTAACGGATCCGAGGTGTACTGCCGCTGATCGGTCGCCGATGCTTAGCACTTGTTTAGGTTATTTTTTCGCGAGTCCTAAGTCATGTGTACCACCCCAAGGTCGGACCTCTGGTCTGCGGAGATGACGCTCGACAGTCTGCCTTGGGCTAAGCGGATCACGGCCGTAGGCACACGGATTTTTCTCGGAAATAGTTGGGGTGAAATCTTGGGCTAGCCCCCTTTTCGGTGCCTGAAACCCGCGCTTTTTGGTGAAAACGGGGGGAAAGTTCATTTTACCCGCTTCTGAAACTCTTGCCTACCGCGGCCTTTCTAGCAACAGAAAAAGCTCACTCTGTTGCCCGCGATTACGATAAGTGGTGCTCTAGCGCAAACTGCTGGTACGCTTGACTGACGGCCGCGTCGTATTGGGTGGTCGCGGCTTTGAGCGAAAGATGCCCTCCCACATACTCTTGGAAAATGTTGCGAACCGTCGTGTACTCTTCGCTGGTCAAAAATTCTCCGCCGTCTTCTTGATACCATGGCAAATTCAACTGCTTAGCCACCGACGCTAGCGACTTAATCGGGTGGGTCCCCTTAAACGTTGGCACGAATTCCCCCAATTGGTTGACAATCTCCTGGTCATGTTGCGGCGTCGAAAT
>DAHXNH010000282.1 GCA_027365485.1 Clostridiales bacterium | reverse complement strand
AATACGCACAACATATCTATCGTCTCTGGACGGTTTGACGGTTTTCCCTCATTTTCTCGAGGAAACAATCGCAAACCAGTACTATTAGGTTGCTACATCGTTACTACGTCGACTATCAATAACAGAAAGTGCGTAAGAGCCTTTTTGTCTAAGATGACTGCTGGGGCTACGTTTATTGGTTCGGAATAAGATGAGTGTTATTGAACTAACGCCCCCGTTAATCCCATAAGGAAGGCTATTTATGAAAGATTTTCTTAGCGCGTCGCCCTGTAGACTGATGCTGAATGACGTGAATGGCTGCTAACTGCGGACATCGCTAGAGCGCGAAGTCAACGACGAACCGTGAACCCGGCGATGACGGGTCAACGCCCTCTGAGATTTGGGCTTCGTCGCTTGGATGCCCGGATCTCGGCCTTCCAACGTTTGGGTTAGGTGATAGACGATGAGGGAGTTGAGGCTAACGCCTTCCTTTTTCGCGCGAATCGCCAAGGCTTGATGAAGCGACTTCGGAAGTCGCACATTCAACTTCCCTGAATAGGATCCTGCGCGCCCTCCTGGAGTCGGGATGGGGATTGACTGTTCCAAAGCGGTGCTAATCCAGGCCGCCTTGGCGTCTTCAATCGTGGTGAGCGCCGCCTCCTTTGTTTCTGCCTGGGTCACACAGCCTGGCAAGTCCGGAATGGCCACCGCGAACCCGCCGGCCTCGTCCGGGTAGAGTTCCATGTGATAGGGCAAACGCATGAACCCTTCCAAGTCCATTTCGCTCATGGTTCAATTCCCTCCTCGTCAAGGATCCGAAGCGCTGCTTTGACATAGGATTCCTTGACCTATGGACTATGCTTGGGGACCGTGAGTATCCGACCAGCCTTAGTGTACACATAGTGGCTTGATCCACTCCGAGGTTGCCGACGCATGTACCCAGCCCTCTGCAGAATGGCGTCCAACTCGCCGAACGTCACCGTTTTCGGGTTGTTGTGGATTCGGGCCAGTAGTTTTTCTCATTGGCTCATGAGAACGCGCTCCTCACGTACATAGTACTATATGTAGTGGCTCCGTGCAATGTCTCAAATGGCAATGAGAAGCGTCTTGCTGTCAACGTGGAAAATTCGGACCAACGACTTCTTGACGAACACAGGCCCCCGTTCATGCCACAAATGGATTTAAATCCTTTGGTAACCTGCGCCATAGTTGCGACGTTATATTCAGTGTCGGGTAAATTTAGCAGTGCTCGAAAAAATTAGCACACTTCCACGGGTAACCGGCATCCACTCTACGGCGTTACGCTAGACAACAAGGACAACGAAAGGATGCACAACTATGAGAAAAATTCTACCTCGATGTGGAGCGGTTCCCAGTGGCATGATCTTACTCGGCAGCAGTTTGATGATCGTCGGAATGAAGCCCGTCCCCACCGCCCTTTTTGCCAACTCGACCCGCCAAGCCCTCACCGTCCTGGCCAAAACCACGCAGCTGCCTCTGTCGGCCCCACCGTGGCTACATGGCCACCCAAGTCCACGCGACCACTGATGCGTACCAGATTGCTTGGTATGCTGACCGAAAACCGTTGCCCGTCAACAGTTCGCAAATTTTGCAGGACACGACCGATCCTGCGATGAATGCCCTTCTAAACCTCGACGTTCACGCGTATGCCACGACCGCCGAGGCCCACGCAGTCGTGGCACGCGTCATTTTTGTCGAACCTGGCGGCACTGCGATTCCTGCACGAGCCACCCGGGTGACCATTCTTCCGCATCTCCCGGGATATCGCTGGTTTAACTCATTCAAACATTTGTTGGGCGGCGGAAAAATGGGCTACATCGCCTGGCACGAACGCGGCTGGACCCTGGTGACTCCGGCGGATCTGCCAGGGCCGGGCACCACCGCATTGCGAGAAGGACGCAAAGGAAAACCCCTGACCACCGGTGGCGTGCTAATGGGTGGGTTAATCTGGAGCGCCCAGCAAGACGTCAACGCTATCACGGCAAATCGGCCCGGCTCGTTTGGCGGAGTCACCATTGATCCCGCACCCGATGGCGCGCATACCGAAGCCATTTGGCAGGTCGGTCGGCTAGTCTACACGCTCGGTGCCGATCGCGGGGTGTCGACGGCACTTTCTGCAGTCGGATCGATGGAGCGATATCCCGGATAACCCCCGGATCGTGCGTAAGATTGCTGTATGATGCGCAAGTCCCGGCCACCTTCTCGACCGTCCATCCGCAACTAGCGGAATCAAATTCCGTAGGACGTACTCCTGCCCGTTAGTGCTTCAAGCAGTTCGGTGCCAATGCCATCGCTTAAGTCCCAGACGTCTCCGTTCTCTCTAAATAGATGGGCATTATTGGTAACCTTTAGTCGGCTTGCTACATTTTTGCGGAAGGTGCACCATTTTTGTCCGCCATCGATGCGTCATCAGGCGTAGCTTAATGTCGGGTAGTCATCCGGCGTGCATGCGCTTTCTCTCGCTCAGCATCGACTCCGGCGATCGAGGAAAACGGTGTATTCGAGGATCATCCTGAAACCTTTTACTACCCTAGGGCGTTATAGGAGCGACAACATGGGGATTTCGAAAGGATGATAGTTGATGACGATCTTGCCTGCGAGATGGATTCCGATCTTCGGGAGCCTCGCTGCCGTCGCGGTCAGTGGGATGATTCTGGCTGCGGTATCGGTGACCACACCTCCTGCACGAGGGTAGAACGCTACGCGCCAAGCGCTGGCGATCGCGGAAAAAACTACGCGCTTACCACTTTCGGCACCGACGTGGATGCCGCCACACCGGGGCGGCTATATAGCCACCGAAGTCCACGCGACCGCTGATGCGTATGAGATCTCTTGGCACGACGACAAGAAACCCTTGCCCGTCAACAGTCCACAAATCTATCAAGACACGCTCGGGTCCGCCGGAAATGCCCTGCTGACTTTCAACGTCCAAGCCTATGCCACCCCGACCGTAGCCCACGCCATCTTTGTCGGACCTGGGGGTACTGCGATTCCTGCACGGGCCACTCGAGTGGCCATTCTCCCGCATCTCTCGGGATATCGGTGGTTTAACGCATTCAAACATTTGTCGGGGAGCGGAAAAATGGGAGACATCGCCTGGCACGAATGTGGTTGGACGCTGGTGACTCCGGCCGATCTGCCAGGGCCGGGAACCACCGCATTGCGAGACATGCATCCCCAGATGAGTCAGGTGGGACCCTGCCAATGAAGACATAGAGTGCAATTGGTGACTACAGCTCCCCGAAAGGGCCGTAGTGCGCCCGAACGTGGGGGAAGTACGGCGCGTTTCCTGCTACCTAACTTATCTGGGGATGCATGTCTCGAATTTGATACATGGGAAGCCCCCGTTTCATCATCCAGTCATCTCCTTAGAGTGGGGTCAAGCCCCATCAGAGGCTTCGACCTCCACTCTGGAAATCCTGGTATCCCCAACGCGAGGGTGGTCACTATCATCAGAACTGCCGGTCAGTAGTTTTCAGAATCCGTGGACAGT
>DAHXNH010000281.1 GCA_027365485.1 Clostridiales bacterium | reverse complement strand
ACTAAGCGATTCATCCGGATCACCTCTTTCAATGAGTTTAGCACCTCAGGGTCCACAAAGGTACTGGTAAGCCCAATGATCATCGCCGTCGCATAGCGGTTGATCGGCTCCGGCAACTGTTCTGCTAGCTGGGCCGCCCATAGTGCGCGTTCCTCTTGCGTCCGCGTCGGATCGCGCATAAACGGCAAAAATGCGAGGTCCAAATAATCGGCCGGCTCCCAGGTGTCCGGATGCCCTACCTTGGCCTCGAGCCGCTTGAAGGCGGCTTGCCCATCGCTCTCGGCTAAAAACACGTGATTCAAATGCAGAGCGACCGCCCCCAAATCCAGGCCGGCTGCAGCCGAGTGCGCTCGTAGATGGACCACGACCATCGTGACCGCGGTGTGTAGTGCGTCGCCAAGATCGTGGCATCGCGAAGAAACCGCTCGAGATCCTTCTGCCCCACCGAGTCACTTTGAAACTCCACATCCAAAATCGTCCCGTCGGCTAAGCGGTACACCGAGTCGACTTCGCGTTTTTCAATGGTCAAGATCGACCATACCGACGGCAGGGGCCCATTAATCGCCGGCAACTCCAGTCCATACCACGCCAGCGCCTCGTTACCCAGCCGATCGACTAGAATCTTTTGAATAATATCTTTCGCCTGGTAAGAGATGGACGCTTTCGTATCGGCCCTCTTGCGCTTTCTCCTAAGTGTGACTCGCATTCGTGAATCCTCTCTCCTCTCCTCACCTCCGCGTCTGACCTGTGAGCACGCGTGTCCTCGACAGTCTTTGACATTATAGGAAATGTATGTTCTCCCCATTTAGCATAGCATTGGTCGCATCGAGAGCCACCGCCCGTCCGACGTCTACAGCGGGTGAAAAGAGCCTAAGCCGGTTATCCAGATGAAAAACGGAATTCTCTTCTATACTGGGCGCGGGTACCATTTGCCCATTGGATTCTAATGCTGTGGGCGTCTCAATACCTTGGTGCATAACCGTTTCCCAACACGATGGCGTTCACTCAAAAATGAAAACTGTGACCCGTGTGCCGTATAAAATCGTTGGGACGTTGGTTGAGTAGGCCAGAACCCCGAATCCGATTAGGCTTGACCGATGATATGGATAAGGTCCCGCTCGTTAATGGACAGTCTTACCCACTTCGGGGTCTCAATACTGGAAGGTGGTGCGAAGACCCCGCTTTTTTACCGCCGGTAAGGCTGGACATCCCGGATCTGAGGCCATCAGCGCAATCAACTGCTCGCCCAATTCGAAGAACCATTGATCGGAAAATCCTTAACCTGACGACATTCAGGTTGGGTCTCCTTTCATCCCGAGAAGCGGCATCGTTGGATCGACCCAAAGTGCATAGATAGGCGCATCTTGACGGAATTTTAGACCATGCGGTTTGTGCGCATAGCACGTTCGGACGTGTGAAGATTGGGTCAAAGGACCCATGAAATAGAGTCCTTCGGCCCTATGGTTAGGAGCGATAATTTTCTAAGCTTACAAAAAAGCAAGCGATTGCTTGGTGAAAGAAGGCGCGGCCGATGCAAAATTCTCGAGCGGACTTGGTTCAGGCAGCAGGACAACTGTTCAGTCAAAAGGGATTTTACGGCACGAGTATTCGAGATATTGCCAGTGCCCGGGGGATTCGATCCGGTAGCCTATACGCCCATATCGAAAGTAAGGAGGACTTGTTGTTTGAGGTGGTGATGGCGGGAAGCGATGCCTTTATCGAGGCGTTGGTTCCGGTCCTATCGACGCCGACGTCCGCGGATGTCAAGTTGGTGGAGGGCCTGAAGGCCCACATTAACGTGGTCGCTACGCATCTAGACACGTCCCGGGTGTTTCTTCATGAATGGCTGCTGTTAAGCCCCGAGCGGCGGGCGTTAATTCAACAGCGTCGAGATCGTTATGAAGCGATGTGGACAGAAATTATTCAAGCGGGAATCGATGAAGGGGTCTTTGCTCCGGTGTCGGTTCGCTATGCCCGTTTAGTCTTATTATCCGTAGCCAATTGGGTCTATCTATGGTATGACCCCAACGGGCCGTTGGATCCCGGCGAAATGGCAGAAGTGCTCGGGGGCTTTCTTCTCAGTGGACTCAAAGAGCGAGAATCGATTCCCGTCGAGACTTCCGAGGTTTTGCAAGCCTGAAAATAGACACCAGAGCTTAGGACGGCTCGGGTCGTTCTGTGAGAGGATGGGGAACATTGGTTGCACATCAGATAGCGAATTCGGTGCGGGTAGGATTGGTGGACGGGCAAGATTTGGTGCGACTGGGCCTCAGAAGCTTAGTCGAGCGCGAATCGGGCTTGATTTTAACCAGGGAGTGTATCACCGGAGAAGAGGCGCTTCGTCAGATTCCAGGTCACGCCGACGTGGTGGTGATGGCCGACACCTTGCCCGACATTTCAGGTACCGCCTTGTGCCGAGAACTTCGGGCTAGGTCGCCTCTGCACGTCATCATGCTGGCCAACCACTGGAGCCGAACGGAACTTCAAGATGCGCTGAGAGCCGGGGTTTCGGCCTGCTTTCCGATAGACACTCGCGCCGAATCGATTATTGAAGGAATCCACACTGCCGAGTTGGGGGGCTTAATCGTGGGGATGGGGGGGTTCGAACGGGTGGTTCGAGGCATCGGTCCAGACGATCCGGTGGATAGTCTGACCCCGTCTGAGCGTCGGGTGCTGGCCTTAGTGGCTAAAGGCATGACCAATCGCCAAATCGGCTCGCAGTTGTATCTAAGCGAGAAAACAGTAAAAAATTACGTCAGTCGGATTTTAGATAAAATGGGATATGCGCGCAGAACCGAGGCGGCCTCGCATTTTACTCGTTACGAATTTGTCAACCACGATCGCGGATAATGTGTTCCCACTCGAGTGAATCGACCCGGGGGGCGGGCTCAATTCACCGGCTGAGGGCGAAGCAGTCCCGAAAGTGAACGGTTTGTTTGCAAAGGTAGGACCGACTGGACCGAAAGATCTCGACCGGTTGACCACAGGAGTCGCCCGTGATCCCGTCTATAATGAGGATGCTAGGCGCTTCAGAATCGATAGAGTCTGAAGCAAGGAGGGACAACGGATGGAGATTGCCGTCATTGGTGGGGGGATTTCGGGCTTGACCGCAGCCTATCACTTGCAGCAAAAATTGGCCGCGGATGATGTGATTACGGTGTATGAGGCGGAGCGCCAAGTGGGTGGAGTTATTCGCAGCGATCGCCTGCTGGGTATGGTTGTCGAAGGCGGACCGGATACCCTCTTTGTGAAGGAAGATTGGCTGCGGGAGTGGATCTCGGAACTAAAGCTCGACTCCGATATGGTCTATCCACGGCCGGGGATAAAATCAGCATGGCGAATTACCGCCGAAGGCGAGTCGACCGGGCCTTCAAGCACAGACCAAGGCATTACTTTTCGAGAGGGTATGGCTCAGTTGCCCAAGCGTTTGGCCGAGAAACTCAAAGGGAAAATCAAACTAGGCAGTACGATCACTCTTTTGCAACCGGACGTCGAGACCACGAGCTTTAAAGTCCATCGCGATCGTCGGATTTATCTGGCCGATGCGGTGGTCTTGGCGACTCCCGCACCCATAGCGCGGCGCTTGATGGCAGGGTGGCAGCCAACATGGGCTCGAGAGTTGGACACCATCGGTCATCGGCCTCGCGCTCTGGTCGTTGGCTTGTATGCCAAGGATGCCATTCCTGAACGACTGTACCAACATTCAGGCTTCTGGAATGGCCCCGGCACCCCGTGGCTGATGGATGCTTGCACGGTGCTTTCGCGCAAGTGGCAGTATCCAGACGACGGCACCTATGTGGCCTTGCGCACGTTTTGGGGCGCTCACCTCCCAGTCGATGTGCGCACATGGTCGGACGAGGATATGATGCGCCATCACGGCCAAGAATTGAATGACCTGGCAGGTGTGAAAGCGGATCCGGTGGTGTCTACCATCTACCGCTGGAATCAGGCCTTGCCCCAGATCGATCTGGATCAACAGCAAAGAATTGCCGACTGGCGGCAAACGCTTTTGCGCTTGTATCCGAACTTGGCTATTGTAGGAGCATTTATGGGAGGGGTGGGGGTGGCCTCTTGCATTAAAGACGCCATTACTGCTGCCGAGCAATTGGCGCAGTGGGTTATCCAACAACCCGGCCGGCAGGTGAGTGTCCCCCCAGTGGCTCAGATCTGAATCGCAAGGTGCATAAAGAGCTATGTCGGAAACGTGTTTGCGAGGAGATGATTTTTTTGAATCACGCGATTCATGAAGCCCCGCATGTCCTGACCTGGGAACTGACGCGGGCATGTGCGCTTCATTGTCGGCACTGTCGGGCGAAGGCGATTGTCCATCGGGATGCTTCGGAGCTTTCGCTGGCGGAGATTGAACGGGTGCTCGACGATCTTGAAGGGTATGAATGGCCGCCGGTGGTTGTGTTTACCGGTGGAGATCCCTTGGAACGCCCCGATTTGGATGAGATTTTACAAGCGGCGGGAAAACGCCAGATTCGCACTGCAATGGCTCCGAGTGTGACCGCGAGGCTCAATGAAGAGACGATTGCACGGTGGAAGGCGCTGGGCGTACGCAGTGTGGCATTGAGCCTCGACGGAGCCAGTGCTCGAGTTCATGATGGATTTCGAGGGGTTCCGGGAACGTACCAACGAACAATGGAGATGGCTGGCCAAGTGGCCTCTCATGGCATGCGTCTGCAAATCAATACGGCGGTAGGGACCTACACGGCGTCAGAACTGGAGGCTTTAGGGGATCGGGTGCAGTCTTTGGGGGTGTCGAGTTGGGAGATCTTCTTTGTGGTCCCGACCGGCCGCGCGCGCTTAAGTGAGGCCTTGTCGTCCGAGCAGATTGAGGAACGGTTAACCTGGATCGCAGACTATGCACAGACCGTCGAATTTCGGGTGACGGTGGTGGCGGCTCCCCAATATCGCAGGGTCTTGGAACGGACTATGCCGGACAACAAAAGACCGTCTTTGCGGGAAGGCCGGGGCTTTGCCTTTATCGATCATCAAGGGTTTGTCTATCCTAGCGGCTATCTTCCCTTGAAGGCGGGGAATGTACGAGAGGAAGGATTTCGCACCATCTATCAAGAGTCTCCATTGATGACGGCACTGCGTGACGTCAGCCTTTTGAAAGGGCAATGTGCCCACTGTGAATGGAACCGAAGTTGTGGCGGATCGCGGGCTCGGGCTTACGCGGTAACCGGCGATGTATTCGCTGCCGATCCGGGTTGTATTTATGCTGCAGTGGGCGGCTAGTTCACGACCCGGTTGGATTTTGGTGAAAGATGGTGGGCCCGGCACCGCAGCAGATGACGCCGATGGTATTTGAGATGGGTGTCCATGTTGTTCGGGGTTCACCATGGCAATCTAGGAATGCGAGGGATCTGGCGAATCGTGGAATCTTATCGGGGCGTGGTTTTTGAGCCCAACTTAATGCGCATGGCGATGATTCGGCTCCGCCCGAAGTGGGCAGGTCGATCGAACATGTGGGGTGGCAGTTTGCGCTGGATGGCTAACCCGGCGCCCCCTGATGTCGAGCAAATCCCGGACTGGGTGCCGTTGCAACCGATTTTAAGTGGAATTTGCGGATCCGATACTGCGGTCATTTTTGGCAAAAGCTCTGCCTATTTAGCTCCGCTGACCTCGTTTCCTGCGGTGCTGGGTCACGAAATCTTGGCCAGAGTGGTGCAGTCGCGGCCGGGCAGGGCGGAAGGAACCCGGGTGGTGGTAGATCCTACCTTGGGGTGCAATGCTCGACGGGAAGCGGTGCCCTGTTCCGCCTGTGCCTCGGGCTTTCCCTATTTTTGCGAGAAGCGGCAAGATCCAAAACAAGGAGCAGGCATGCTCTTGGGATATCATCATCGATGGCCGGGGGGCTTTGCGACCAAGATGTGGGCTCCTTGCGAACAATGCTGGGTAGTCCCAGAAGGCATGTCTGATGATCGGGCGGTCTTGACCGAGCCATTGGCGACGGTGCTGGCGGGGATGGAGTTGGTCTCTTCAAAGCCCTCGATGAGGGTGTTGGTCATTGGCGCAGGCACCATCGGGTTGCTGGCCACTTGGGCGTGCCATCAGCTATTTTCTCCGACGCTGCTGCATGTGGTATCCCGCTATCGATATCAATCGGACTGGGCGACCGTTCTCGGTGCCGACGCCACCTCAGCGGATCCAGGATTTGTTCAGAGCTCTCTCGAAGTATTGGGACAGCCGGCCCATCCTGGGCAATTTGGCGCACCCACCTACTATCCCAAAGGCTATGATTTGGTCATCGATGCGGTCGGGACGAAATCATCGATTCGTCAAGGGCTGGAACAAACCAAACCTGGCGGGCAATTCCTGCAGTTGGGGGGATCGGGCGAGATCCAGACCGACCTCACCCCATTGTGGTCAAGAGGGATTCATTGGCTCGGAACGTATGGTTACCGGGGTCGAAGTGGGATGTCCACGTTTCCGCTTGCGCTTTCTTGGTTAAAAGATGCGGAGGTGCCGATTGAAGGATTGGTAACCCATCGCTACCCGCTAGATCAATACGCGCAGGCGTTGGAAACCCTCCGGGACCGACGTGTACCCACGATTAAAGTCGTGCTGACGCAACCCAAAAGGATCGGCTGAGGCAGCATAAGGATCGTGCCAGACGACCGGGCAAAACGTCCCTATGCTGGTGGAGAACAGGCTGTTGACATCACTCAACGCGCATGGGACTAATAGGAACCTATCTCGATCGATGGCTCAGATGAAGTGGGTCTGAGGCTGAACTGAGCAATGCCAATGCTGGGAAAACCGTTGCGCGGTAGGTGCCAGTCGAAACCCAAGGGGTGTCAAGCGTGTTCTTGGAGGAGGAATTCCTGTCTTGATGCCATAAGAGTGAATCTGGCATGTCAAGGCGCTCGGGTCGGCCGTTGCGTGCCGCCGTGGTCATCGTCTCTTGAAGGATCACTCTCTCCATACCCTCGCGACTGCCGGAAGCTTCTGACCGCCGAGTGACCGTCCACTTTCCGGAATCCACCGGTCAGGGATCTCCCCTCAAAGCCCCATGTACCTCGGGGGATTGCGGCCGCACGATTTCGCTCGATGGTGATGATCCGGCGCGTCAAGCCGAACGCGAGCGTCAACAGGAGGCAAACTGGCAAACCCATTATTGAGAACGCTCTCGGGTGGAGTATACCCTCCATTGCGTCGTGGCTCATGGGGGCCGCCACAGCCGCTATTGGGGCCAACGCCAGGTCGACTTTCAGCTGCACATCGTCAGTGCCGTGCAAAACATCGAAGAAGGATTCCGCGTGCTCCGCCGTCCAGGGCAAACGGCCGTGAAACCCTCCTAAGTCCGACCATGGGAGCAATCTGCCCAAATGGCCGAATGGGGCAGAAAACCGAAGAAATACGCCGTCTAAGACGGCGAAAA
>DAHXNH010000256.1 GCA_027365485.1 Clostridiales bacterium | reverse complement strand
TCACGTGAGCTTTACTCGCAAAGGGTGAGCCAAACACCCGCTATCCAGTCGCCCGAAGGTCTCTGGTTACTTGACGTGATGGTTAGACTTCGCTAACCACCTTGGTTCGCCGAATCCTGTTTACGTCTGGTCTTGACGACGAGATACGTTTTACGTCTCCCACGATTGCGGGAGACAACCGCCAACGGATCCAATTTTCAAAGGGCGAACACAACGTGAGTATAGTACGAAGTGACCAAGATATGGTATTACACAGACAAAATTTCGCCTGACGGCGAGCGCCTTATATCCCCATAGCTAAAGCTAGGGGTTTTACGGTGCATTCGATAATCGCGGTTGCTCCGTGAAACGCACCATGGCGCATCACGACTTTGAACCAGCCCGGACTGTTCCGGGAACGGGTCGGTCTGCGGGACGTTTTGGGGGGAGTGCGCGACGGCGCAGTAAGCCACCCCACCGCGAATCTTGGGGCTGAAACAGACGGATGTTCCATGGTATCGCTCCCGCGAGCGATTCATAAACGGGAGATCTCGCACATCACAAGGCTGAATAGCCGCCTGAACGGGTCTTTTGGGGACGAGCGAGCCATGATTCGTGATCGTAATCAAATGCCACTTTGGTGTGGCTTGGTGGTCACGGTCCGGTTGGCGAGGGCGCTTAGATGCCATCGGGCGAATCACCCTGAGCACATGTGAAGGTGAGCCGAACCCAGCGGCTAACCGCTGGCTAGGCAAACGGTATCCCTAATGGGTCGGCCGAGCGAGAGCCGAGGCCAGCGCCGGGTCTGGCCAGTCGGGATCCGTTTTGAAGAGGCACGGCAAAGGTCCCGCCCTCTTAGACAGACAATGCCCCCGGTGAAGGGAGCTTAATGGTTCGAGCCTCCCACTTGGCGGCGACTGCATAGCATTTGTGAGGCGAAGATTTTGTTTAAACTTGCAGAGGATGGTCAGAAAGCAGGGAAGTCATGCGAAGATTATTGTAAGATGAGCCGAGACCACGAATGGGGATGGTTGAAAATGTTTAGTAGCGAGATGAGCCCGCATTGGCTATAAAGACGTCAACATTCGCGGATGGCGGCAAAATAGCCGCCTTGGTGGTATCTTCTACGGTAGCGATGTTGCTGAGCGGTATTGACGGCATGTCCGCCCAGGCACGACCAACCGCTACGATTGCCACCGCAAATCTAGAGGCGATGACCTTACAACCATCCGAGGTGGGTGGGATTTATACGGAAAGCGACCCGACCGACGTCACCGTGGGGTACACCGCTAAAATGGATGATCCGGCGGCCTTAACAGGGACCGGCACACTCCAGTATACGGTGGACAATGCTTCGGGTCAGGTCATTAACCAGGGACAAGTCGCAGCCAGCGCAGCGTTGGGGAATGCGGCGGTGGCCCAATTTGACTTCCGGATTTCCGGCTACGGATACTACTCGGTGACCACCACAATACAAAATTCCGCGGGGGCCATCGTGGCCAAAGCCGGTCCTGCTGGGTTTGCACTGGTTCCAGATCCGGCTCCGGCCTCCGGCTCTACCACGGCCGGCCCATTGGGCATGAACGGCAATTTTTCGGCCGCCAACGCTGGTGTGCCGCTCGCAGATGTTTATACCATGTTGCAGGATCAAGGCATTAACTGGTACCGAGTGACCCTAAATCCTGGGGCGATCTTTGCTGAGGGACTTAACCGCCCAAATTATCGGGTCGATAATTTGGGCGTCAAGACCGCCGAAGCTCAGGGCATTCAATTGGTGGGGGTTTTAAGTGGATGGCCGCACGGCATGAATCCCTTCGTCAGTAACAGCGGGGTGACCTTTCAAACTGCGCTCGACACGTATGTCACCGACGTGCAAGCCATTGTTCAGCATTATCGACCCGGTGGGCAAGTAGCCACGCACAATCACTGGAAGACCTACGGCATCTCGACCTGGGAGATTTGGAACGAACCGACCAATCCGGCGTTTTGGGGCGGTGACGCGGAAAGTTACGCCAACTTAGCCCAAACTACAGCCGAAGCCATCCGAGCAATCGAGCCCAATGCCACCATCTTAGTCTACGACGACGGCACCAATTGGTTGGCAGCAGCGACGGACACCAATCTCTATTCGGGGTTGTCACTACACTACTATCCAGGGGCTCCAGGTCCCTTAAATCCCAACGACAACTTGAATACGGTCGTTGAAAACGGGCTGGCTGATGCCAAGACCTTAGACGTAAATTTATGGATCACGGAGACTGGATGGTCCACTCGCGAGGTTACCCCAGTTCAGCAAGCCGAACACTGGGTGGATACGGCCTTAGGTGCGCTGGCCGACGGCCCCTCCCATCTGTTTTTGTTTACCCAGATTTATCCTGGGTCTGGGTTTAGTGAAGAGCACCCTAATCTTACCCCCAAAATGGCCTATCCGGCTTTGGCGGCGTTGACCAACCGCACTGCCGGCTATCAACCGGCGGGCACGCTCAATACGGAGTCTTCCATCCAAGCCGACGCCTGGACCGATGGCAATCAAACGGAAGTCGCCTTGTGGACCACCGAACCCAATGTCGCCATCACCTTGCCCACCAATACCCTGCCTTTTCAGGCCTACGACTGGATGGACAATCCAATTAGCACCAGCGGCGCCGACGTGACCCTGCCGCTCAGCCTAAAACCCGTCTATCTCGTGTTTCCTACTAACACCCCCACCGAGGTGCAGACGTTTTTGAACGCGCCTCTGGCCAGCGGAACCCCCACGGCCGCGCCCTTTACGGTGAGCATGCATTCGCTCCGGCTGCTCAATCCTGACACCTTAGAGGTAGCGGTCAGCATCGAAAACGATAGTTCAACGCCCGTAGGAGGCACGCTGTCTCTAACCCTGCCGTCAGGTTGGACGGGGGAACCGTTTGGAGATTCGGCGAGTGCCAATCCGAGTGTGAGCATCCCCGCGGTGCCAGAAGGAGCGGGGTACGAGGAAGTCTTTGTGTTCAACGCCCCCGAGGCCATCAGCGCCCCCTTTCCGGTGACCGCGACTTTGTCTAACCCATCAGGTTTGAATGTCGGTCAAACCCAACTGATTCACCTTCCCGGGACCTGATCTCAAGAGATCGATGGCCTTAGACGATTCACCGCCCGGCACTCGGTCCGCGTTTGGGCATGACTTCATCAGCTAAGAGACATCGGCGGGCGATGCCATCGGTCATGAGGAAAACACGGCTTGACAGGGGGCCGGAGAGCATAGGTCTAAGCGCCGAATTCAAGGTGAATCGTTAGTCGAGACTGGGGCCTCGAGACGATCGAGAATGAGAGACTGCTTTGGCTAAGCCAACAAAGGGAAGGATCATCGACGCGGTGGCGAGAGTCATACCGGCATAAAGGATACGTGGGCCAAAATTCCCCAGGATCCATCCCCCCGTCGCCGTCGCAATGATGCCGCTCAGGCTGCCCGCAAGGGCACTATAGAGCGATTGGGCAGAGGATGTTCGCCCTGTCGGAGCCAATCGGTTGACCATATCGACGGAAGCACTCCAAAATAAAGCATAGGCTATACCGTCAAGGGCCTGGGCAGCAATCACGATGGGGGCTTTGGGAGCCCATGCCATGATGGCGTACTTCGCCGCGTAGATGGCAGTCCCTATGACAACCGTCTGCATTTGGCCGAAACGAGTGATGAGTCGGCCTGACAGATAGAAACAAGGGATTTCCACGGCCGCGGCGACCGTAAAGTTCAAGCCCACCCACGCTAGCGGATAATGCAAGTCGGCGTAATAGAGCGGAAGCAAGCTGGAGTTGATAGTGATGGCGATGGTGACCACAAAGCTGATGGCGATAAAGGCCATGAGCTGTGGTTGCCTCAACAAGTCCCAGACCCTGGGGCTCGGGAGTGCCGAAGCCCACGGGGGCGACCTAGGCGATCATTGAGATGACCGATAAAGGGTTGTACTATGCTTCCCACCAAGGCACCTGCCGCTAAAATCAGGCCGATTTTGGAGGTTGAGAGCCCTCGGGCATGAAGAAGTAGGGTGAGAAAGGGTCCGCTCGATCCCACCGCCAAGAAGAAGAGAAAGTAATATGCGCTGAGTCGGCTCTTCACCTCCTGTCCCCCTCGGCATGGCGTCTAGATGGAATCTCTCTGTCAGCATTAAGCCAGATGCTCGCCGACTCGGGCAACGCCGGGAGGGGTTAAAATACGTGGTTGCCTACGGCTAAATGTCAAACACACGGTCAAAGGGCCTATTCGTGAACAAGACCTTAAGGGTCTGACCCGACTCATGGGGCGATCGAGATTCAGCCTCAAAATGCTCAGTAGCGCGGCACGTGGTCATCACAGAGCTAGAGCACTCTTTAGGCTCTCTTCAAAACCTCTCCCCAACTTCCACCATGCGGCCTTGGAAGCATGGATGACGCCTCATTCTACTATAGAGCGAGGAGAGACGCGAGCGGATGTTTAGGCCGCGAGTTTAGCATCCCTGATCAAGATTTAGCGCGAGGTTGTCTGTGAAGTGGGCGCTCTATTCTAAAGGTACGAGCTAAAAGGAACCGAGTACCGTCAGCGTGGTCCGATTCACGCATCCCGGTCGATAATGGCTCGCCGTTAGGCAGCCTCAGTCCAGGAGTTTTGCCAAGCTAACCATCACTTAGAGGCAAACGCCAAGCATCGTGTGCGGGAGGGGCGACGACCGGAGATGACGAGATGAGCGTCGATATCGCAATAAGAGGCCCCCAAACCAGATGGAGTTGGGGGCCTCATTGCCAAGCTTAGTGGTGAGCCGAGGATAGTGGATCTTCTACCGCGTTAACCAAAAGTCGAGCGTAGATTTTAGCGCCGACGGGATTGAGATGAACGCCGTCGGGATAAAACCACCGATTATGATTAGCGCTGTCTTGGTACCAGTTGACCAAGACGGTATGGGGCCAGGTTTTGGCGACTTGCGCCAAGGTTTGATTGACTACCGATTCCCAAGGTTCGGGTACCCGGGTGTTGACCAAGACGATGCGTTGGACCGGCCCTAGCGACTTTAAGAGCGATGTGAGCTCAGCCGCCGTGTAAGCGCCATTGGTACCCAACTCAATGATGACTCGGTTGCCGAGGGTGCCGTCGGCTTTGAGGTGCGCGATTAAAGGAGGGGTCTGCCACAGCTGACGACCGATTTTCCCTTCCACGTTAATCCCAGGCAGCATTTGCTGCAAATAGGGCGAAGTGTCGACCATGACGGAATCGCCAATGGCAGTAATACCCTTCCCAGAAGGCAGATGGGCCGGTGGGGAACTGACCGTATTCGGGGACGGGGTCAGTGAGATTTGCGGCAGCGGCTCTTTTACCGCGTTAAGCAGGAGTCGAGCGTAGATTTTCGCCCCGACGGGGTTGAGATGAACGCCATCGGGATAAAACCACCGATGATGATGAGCACTGTCTTGGTACCAGTTGACCAAGACGGTATGGGGCCAGGTTTTGGCGACTTGCGCCAAGGTTTGATTGACCATGGATTGCCAAGGTTCGGGTACCCGGGTGTTGACCAAGACGATGCGTTGGACCGGCCCTAGAGACTTTAAAAGGGAGGTGAGCTCCGTCCTGGAAAACGGCCCATTGGTGCCGAGTTCAAGGATGACTCGATTACCTAGGCGCCCTTGCGCTTTCAGTTGGGCCACCAATTGAGGAGCCTGGTCTAACTGACGGTCTACTTTGGCCTCGACGTCAATTCCCGGCAGCATTTGCTGCAAATAGGGCGAAGCGTCCACCAGGATCGAGTCACCAATAGCCGTGACGTCAGGACCATATACCGCTTGGATGCTGTTGGGGGCAATGGTGTCGGAGCCCGAAGGGTTCGAAGGTGGCATTGGTTGCAATGGCAGGGACGGTTTCGTCGTAGCCGGAGCCCCTGGGGACGCGGCTTGGACCCTGCCCGAGGCTAAAGTGGTCGCAAAAGCGCCAGGCACCAGGCCAGAGAGCCCGAGAACACAGATGCCGACCGCTAACAATGAGGAAAGGAGAATCGTCCAACTTGTAGCCGACAGGCAACGACTGCCGTATTGGCGGACCTTCTGCCACCAGCGTCCGAATGCACCTTGGCGGATGGGCTCTTCGATGAAGTGCCAAGACAAGGCAGCAATCCCGATACTAGCGCTGACTTGCAGTCCCGCTCGGAGCCAATCAAAGCCTCCGGTATCGACTGTCGGTGTGGTCAGAATGATGATGGGATAATGCCAAAGGTAGAGTCCATACGACCGAACGCCTAGCCATTTTAGGGGTTTGACGGCCAAAAGATGGGATAGCCGGCTGCCAGGATGGGCCAGATTGGCGACGAGGGCGGCCGTGGCTAACGATAAAATGACCATTCCGCCGCGGTACAGAAACGTTTGGTACTCATTAGATTGCCAGAACATATAAAGAATAGTTAGTAGCCCTAGTCCTCCGACAATGTCTAAGACCCAGCGCGAAGCATTGGAGATATTGGCTGAGAGTCTTCGGCTGGGCCAAACCAGAGCTAGAGCGGCGCCGATCAGCAGGGAAAAGGCGCGGGTATCGGTTCCGTAGTAGACTCGGTCAGGATTCATCCCCGGGTGATAAAGGACTCCCATGGCTAGTGCGGACAAGGCGGCAGCGCCGAGGATCAGAATAGACAGCCAACCGCGTTTTTGCACATACTTCAAGCCAACGATCAGAATCAAGGGCCAGGCCAAGTAAAATTGCTCTTCGACGGCCAGCGACCACAAGTGGGTAAACGGCGACTGCGGGCCATAAAGAGCAAAATACGAGACGTGGTGATAAATGTACCACCAGTTGCTAACGTATAAGACAGCAGCCAGGACGTCACCACGGAGCGAGGCCAATTCACTCGGGTGAAAGATGGTGATCCCCGTTAACACCAGGACCAACATCGTCAGCAGAGCGGGAAGGAGACGGCGAGCACGCCGGAACCAAAAGTCCTTGAGGTTGATAGTCCCTCGGCGGTCCCACTGGGCCGCTAGCAAATCGGTAATCAGATATCCGGATATGACGAAAAAGACGGCCACGCCTAAGAGTCCACCGGGAACAACGCTAAGGTTGAGATGGTAGGCGATGACAGCAAGAACAGCGAGGGCTCGAAGCCCATCGAGTCCGGCCATATAGCGACTATTGCCTTTTACTGGCTTAGGCATGCCGAGAGCCCCTTTCGAAGGCCATGAGGCGCCAGACGGCCCGGACGAGGCGAGTCTGGCGCGGGTGGGTAGGCAAACAGAAAAGATCCGTCGGCGATAGGCAATGACTCGCTACGGAGCCAGCATTAGCCAGCCTCAATGGAGGTGTACCTGCGCTATGAACTTCGGTAAACATTCCGGGATCGTCCACGGGAACTGCTTCCAGTATAACGTCCTAATCGCTAGAGCGGGGATAGGGATTCGAGAAAAATGTTTGGTTATCTGGATGAGTTTTCACTAGGTCCTCGGATGGATCTGTCATGATACATAAAGAAACGAGGTTAACGCCCATCTCCTGGTCAGTAGAGGGGCAATGGAACGATCTGAAGCCTTTCTGCTCAGTGCAAAATGGGTGGCCGAACCCTGCAGCAGGCAATAGATTGGTTCATGATTGCTCCCGTGGCAAGCAGCGGAGAAAAGCGAGGCAGGGATCGATTGAACGCCCATTAGGCGCTATGCCCAAGGCCACCGCAGTTCTTCGTAGATTTTCCTATTTGTCCAATCCGGCGCCCTATCGTCGGGAGAGTACTCGAGAAGCCATGAAGCTTATGCCTACGGCACCGGTCGGAAACAAAAGGCCCCCGACCGGGTTATCTTGATACGGCGTGGGATTCGCTGCCATTACTCTCCTCCGATCGGCCCTTCTGTCGTTGTGATCAGAAATAGATAGGTCCATCAGAACGGCAAGAGAGTGCTTCGTCCCCACCGGAATCCATGAATCGAGCGTTCAACCCGTCTCATATTCTCGAAGCCCCAAGTCCACGGTCATGGCTCATACCGCAAACTGCACATGAGCCTATTCATTGTGACTACATGCTGCGAAAGACTTGCCCACCCCCAGGAACGATCACTTCGTGTCGAATACTAAATAGCATTACACGCAAAACAGTTGTCGGTTCGAGGTGGCCGAAACAACAGCGGATCGCTTTTCAAACCGTCCCCAATCACAACTGATGCGTCCCCGAGTGGTCTTTGTTGGATGAAAAGGAGATGAGGAAATGCGAGCCAAAACTGGATTGATGATGTCGATGATTGGCGTGTTGGCCATGGTTGGCCTCAGCGCGTGTGGAAGCACTGAAGCGTTAGGCAAGACGACGAAGCTGCCTGCCTTGGTGATGGGCGTGCAAGATGGGTCTCCTGGATACACCGAAAACTTCAATCCACTGTCTGTCAACGATCTCAATGGAGTCACCTACATGTTCGAACCCATGTACGAAATCGATGCGTTGACTGGGAAACAGATTCCTTGGCTGGCCACTAGCTACCATTGGGTCGGTACCCGTGAACTCCAGTTTACGATTCGAAAGGGCGTCAAGTGGTCGAACGGGAAGCCATTTACAGCCCAAGATGTGGTCTATACCTTCGACCTGTTGAAACAGTATTCGGCATTGGATGTTAACGGGATTTGGTCTTATATCAGTGGAGTATCCGCCTCGGGTAACGTGGTCACGTTCACCTTTTCAAAGCCGAACGTCCCCGGTTGGCAGTATATCGCTACGCAAGTCATTGTCTATCCACCACAGTTTGAGAAGGTCAAAAACCCCGTCACCTTTACCGATCCCAACCCGATCGTGACAGGGCCGTTTATCTTGGATACCTTCAATCCGAGTGAGTATACGTTGAAGGGCCGGGTAGGTCAGGAGCCTTGCGGCTCCTTTCCCCCCTCAGATCCGGACGTGACAGTTTCCCGTCATCCGGCTCAAGCCACTCGGCAGCCTCCTATAACCCATTTTGGTGGGGGGTCAAGGATTCCCCGTTGGGACTGGGGTCT
>DAHXNH010000225.1 GCA_027365485.1 Clostridiales bacterium | reverse complement strand
GCTGTCCTGGTATATGATGACAGTATCGAAATGGAAGGGAACTGGCTTGCCTCTTGGTGGCAAGCCCATGGGTGCCCATCGGTTCGATCCTATGGCTGGGCGCTCATTAATTTGGCCCTTACGACAATAACCCTTCCGGTCCTCAGATGCCCCAATGATTAGAGAGAGGCGTCAAGCCAAGAACATCCCAAGGGGCAGGTGTTGGCGCTAATGCGATCGGTCATCCCTTTGGATCACTTCGATGTCGTTGAGTGGGCTGCGGAACGGTCGTCCGAGCATGCGGTTCGCGCCGCTCCAAGCGCGGGGATTCGGAGGTGGCATAGGCTCAAGGCCATGAGCCTATGCCACCTCCGAATGATTAGAGGGCCGGTTTCCAGTTCGGCTGCCGAGATGCGCTCCGTGACGGTGGCGAGGAGGAATGTATTGGCACGCTAGTGGGTCAGACTGGGGACAAAACGAGTTGGCCGCAACGGCCGGCATTCCACTTGGACTCGGTCTTGCGCCCTCGCCAGGTCCGGGTCGGATTAACCACCAACACTGGCCAGCACTCGCCGTATAGCTCGTCGCTCTAAAGGCCGTTAGAAAACCTATTGTTTTCCACGGGCTAGTCTTTGGTCCGATCCCTATTGACGTTGAGAGCAAGTCTTTGTGCTGCAAGAGGGGAACCCAGGGTGTTGCACCGACGCAGACAGACTGCCTGACGGGTCGGTACGATCCATCTCCCGCAACCCTCCCGCGCGATGGAGTTAACCAAGTGATTGCCGCCAAATCGGGTGATGGGGCTTCCTCAAGGCATCCCGCATGCACTGCTTTGGTACCGCGGGGCATCTGGAGGGAGGCCAAACCACCCGGCGCGCCATGACCCAATGCGGTGGTCGGCCGCCATGGGTCACTGGCCTGGCGCAGGCGTTCACGCTAGTGCCTATACTGCGCCATCACTTTGAGAGTCGGACGCAGATCGGGAAGTTGGTACGTCAGGTCCACGACGTGAATGAACCACGTGGATGCACCGACTTGGTTCGCATGAAACTGAACCAGTAATTGATTACCACGCGCTCCTGCCGAGATTACGCGGATCACTCCCATAGAGCCGGTTTCGCCGTTCATCCAGGCCGCAGGCAAAACCCAAACCAGGCGATGGCCGTCAAATAAGGCTAATCCGTTGCTGGAACCTGGAGAGGTGTCTTGACCATAGCTTTTCTGGTAGAAAGGGACGACCCACCACGACGCTCCCTGCATCAGCGCGCCCCACGACTCACCGTAATATTCCGGGGGAATCATGGCATTCGGCAATGCTTGGCGAAATGCGTTGAAGGGAGGCAACGTCTCAGTTGGAGGTCCGTTCGGTAGCGCTGGAACCTTAGGCGGCGCAAACACCGAGCCGGGGAAAAAAGTCAAGCCAAACGTTGTATAGGCTACCACTTGATTAGTGCTCAAATCAACCACAACGGCCTCATAGGGCCAACCCGCCCCCATGGTAGGGAGAACCCGGTTAAAGCGATTCGGATTTCCGCTCGGACTGGAGGCGATGTTGTTGCTTTGCGTGTTGGTTACCAAGGAGACCGTGCGGGTGTGTGGTGGGACAGAGATCGTTTGAGCGCCTAAGAGTTGTGGGCGGTTGATAAGGTTTAGTAGGATCAGACTTCCCCGGTTGGTATGTTTCTTGACGCCAAAACGCACGGATATATTATATTTCTCGCAAACGCTCTCTGAGGGTGGAGTCCACCGCTTTGGCTCCAGCCTGCCGGGCCGCCTCGGTCGCATCATTCATTTCATAGAGCAGAGGTTTCGCAACTCGTCCGCCCAGGGCTGGTGGGTGCGTTCGTTGGCATCCTCCAGTTCGCGACCGTGATGCGCATTACCAAGCGAGTCCTTCCCCGGATATCTTCGATAGGCGGATAATCCGTCATGCATGGTATTGCTGTCCGGCGGCCTCCATCGCTTTATGTCCCCGGTTAGGATGTGCGAATCACCACGTCACCTGACTATTCGAGGCCACATGAAACCACCACCACTTGCCTCGGACGCGCATCCCGGTTTCATCCGCATGGATCGTGTGAAGATCCTGCTGCAGAGCCAGTCGGACCGTCTCCATGATCGATTCCACGCGATCGGCAACCTGACGGATGCTGCGCATTACCGGGCCGGTACTCAATCGAATCCGCCATTCATCGCGAAACCATTCGCCAATTCGCTTGATGGGAAGCAGTGGGTAACAATGCATATAGACGATGCGGGCGACAATCCCTGGCCCATATTGCACCGGAGCAGACACTTCTGGGGGAAAGGCGGCTTACGTCTTGGCGTGGCAGTCCGGACAGATTTTAATGTCCGCTCGATGTTCGGTGACCTCGAAGGGACGGTGCGGCAGATCAAACACTTGGCGGCGTTGCGTCTCCACCGCAGGCACCTCGCTCAAGTCTCGATGGCAGTGCTCGCACTGCTCGACCGCATGCTGAATCACAACATCGGGATGGTCCACCGGCCGTAATGTGGTGCCCACATGGCCGCGTTGGCCTCCGGGTTTCTTCCCACTCCGCTGCCGTCGCGGTTTCGCCTTCCGCTTGCGAATGCCGTCACTGGAGGGCGGCTTCGAACGGTTGTGGCTATCCTGGTGGAGTTGGTGTTCCAATTCGTCGACGCGCTGACGAAGCACGACATTGTCGTGCTGTAATCCTCGCACCAACGCCACGATGGCCAGAATGATGGCCAGGACCGCTTCGACGCCCCGCGTATAGAGCCCTTGAACCTGGCCTCATCCAC
>DAHXNH010000355.1 GCA_027365485.1 Clostridiales bacterium | reverse complement strand
GATGATAATGCGGTCGAAGAGGGACCGCAGATGGTTTGATCGAACCGCCGCGAGCATGGTACAGTACCCCGAGAGGGTGATAGGACGCCATACACGGAATTTGGCATAGCCAGTCATCTCTAAAAGCGAGAGAGGGATCTGTGGCGATGGGTTATGGCTAGGGCTTAAATCCCAAGATTGCGGATAAGGTTGCCTCCGACCTAAGGAGTATGGCGGAACTGGGTTAGATAAAGGAGAGCGCGTATGCAGTATCGGATGATGGCAGGGAAGATTCATCGGGCCACCGTGACGGAGGCTAACCTAAATTATATTGGTTCGATTACCATCGACCAAGATTTGTTAGAAGCTTCGGGGCTCTTGCCCAATGAAATGGTTCAGATCACCAACTTAGCGAACGGCGAACTGTGGCACACTTATATTATTCCGGGCCCGCGCGGTGCCGGAGATATTTGTTTGAATGGCCCCCCCGCTCGAAAATTTCACCCCGGAGACCTGGTGATAATTATTGGGTTTCGACTCTATGAAGAGCACGAATTGGTTGAATCCTACCAGCCCTCGGTGGTGTTTGTCGATGAAAAAAACCGAGTGACGGAAGTGACCCACGGGGAATCTCCGTTTGTCGAAAAAGTCTAGTCGGGGCTCAGCTAGCCTAAGCATTTTTAGTGGCCGGATGCCCTTGATTCAGAACGCTAGTCGGGTGGTCGATGGCACTGACACAGGGTAATCACGGCGAACGACGGATATCGATTCCGCCGAGAGGAGGTCTTCATCGGTGTTGAAGATCGGGGTAGCCAGCTTTTGGCATGTCCACGCGATGGATTACGCCAAAGATCTGAAGGCCTCCGCGCGGGCCGCGTTGGCTCTGGTATGGGATGAGGATATCGAGCGGGGAGCGGCGGCCGCGAGCGAGCTAAAGGTTCCTTTCGAGCCGGATTATGATCGGTTTTTGGATGCGGTCGACGCTTTGGTCATGACCGCACCGACCAAGCGCCATGGCGGCCTCCTGATTCGGGCGACGGCGGCAGGAAAGCACGTCTTTTCGGAAAAGGTGTTAGCGGTTTCAGGGCGGGAGGCGGCGGACATTATCCGTGCTTTTCGCCGTTCCGGGGTGGTATTGAGTCTCTCCTTGCCCCGACTCTTCAATCCAGAGATCCGCATGATTAAGCAACTCATCAACGAAGGCGCTCTAGGTCAAGTCACTTCAGTCAGAACGCGGGCCAGCCACGATGGTGGCGTAGTGGGATGGCTCCCAGAGCGATTTTTTAATCTAGACGAGACGGGCGGAGGCGCGTTCATCGACTTAGGCGCTCACCCCGTATACGTGGCCAATTGGCTGATGGGTCAGCCGCTGCAAGTGACTGCCCAGTTTTATCGAGTTCAGCCGCAATGCCCAGTGGACGACAATTCTGCGGTAATCATTACCTACGAGGGGAATAGGTTTGCTGTTGCTGAGGCGGCTTTTGTCAATGGACGCCATCCTTTCTTATCGGTGGAAGTATACGGAACCGGGGGGACGCTGTACTTTGGTACCCCGGAGCCTCGGATTTGGATCAACTCCAGTCAACGTGGCAGCGACGGGTATGTAGAAGTGCCGGCCTCCGGTCATGATGTTCCCTCGGCCCTTGAACATTGGCTCGATCAAATTCTTGATCGGGTGCCTCAATGGGTTTCCGACGATGAGATTGTGCGCCTGAGTCAGGTCATGGAAGCGGCCGCGAAATCTGCGAAGAACCGTCAGCAGACCACGATTCTTCCCATATAAGCAACGAAAGAGGCGAGGCCATGCGACCAAGCTTTATCCTGTCGCTCGACCAAGGGACGACGAGTTCGCGCGCGCTGCTGTTTCAGGCCAACGGGTTGGTGGTGGCAGAGGCCAATGCTCCCCTACCTTTAGTATTCCCTCAGCCAGGTTGGGTCGAGGTAGACGGCGAAGCGCTCTTTGCGAGTCAATGGCAAGCGGTGCAAGGTTGTCTGGCCATGGCCAAGGGTCTGCCGGATTGGCACATCGACCAAATTCGAGCGATTGGCATCGCCAATCAACGCGAGACGACTTTGCTCTGGGAGCGATCAAGCGGTCGTCTCGTGCATCCGGCGATCCTATGGTACTGTCGACGCAGTGCGCCGGTGGCTCAGGCCTGGCGGGAGTTGGGCCTTGAACCTGTCATTCGAGAACGTACCGGCTTAAACCTCGATCCATACTTTTCGGCGACCAAACTGGGGTATTTGTTTCAGACCTACCCGGAACTGCTACGTCGCGCTCAGGCTGGCGAACTCCTTTTTGGCACCGTGGACAGCTTTTTAGTATACCGCTTGAGTGGACATCAAAGGCATATCACCGACGTCACCAACGCCTCTCGAACCGCTTTCTTTGACATCAAACACATGCGGTGGGATCAGGACCTGCTCTGTCGGATGGGGATTCCCGAGGCGATCTTGCCAGAAGTGGTGGATACCGCTGGCGTGCTGGCTACGACGCATCCCTCCTGGTTTGGCCGTGCCATTCCCATTGCCAGTATGGTGGGCGACCAGCAAGCGGCACTGTTCGGTCAGGGCTGTCACAGCGAGGGCAAGGCTAAATGCACGATCGGGACGGGGGCCTTTATTCTGGCCCATGCCGGCCCTGAATTGCATCAGGCTCCAGAGGCGCTGATTCGCACCGTGGCCTGGCGCCTGTCAGGCCAAGCCCCCGCTTACGCCTGGGAGGGGGCGGTATTTACCGCAGGCGCTTTAATCAATTGGTTGCGGGATGGCCTGGCTATTATCCAGGAACCAAGGGATACGGAAGTGATGGCACGGTCCGTTGCCGATACCGGTGGCGTAGTGATGGTGCCTGCCTTTTCCGGCTTGGCTACACCCTATTGGGATCCGGCGGCGCGTGGGCTATTGATTGGCATGACGTCAAAGACCAGCCGGGCGCATTTGGTCCGAGCGGCACTCGAATCCATCGCATTTCAGATCGTCGATGTGCTGCGTGCGATGGAAGAAGCGTCGGACACCAAGTTTTCGGAGTTGAAGGTCGACGGTGGGGTTGCTCAAAACGACTTCTTAACCCAATTTTTAGCCGATGTTTCCGATATGGGCGTGGTTCGTTATGCCATGGCCGAGGCCACGGCTCGCGGGGCGGCCTGGTTGGCTGGCTTAGGATCGGGGCTATGGCCGTCTCTGGAGTGCTTGCCGACGGCTTCCTTGGGCGAACCCACATCATTTTCTCCTGTCATGTCCTCAATCGTGCGACTAGAGAGCTATGCTCGGTGGCAGCGCGCGGTGGTCCGCTCCCAGGGGTGGGACTTGGGTTCGTAGAGAGAAGAGGTGAATTGGCGTGCGGGTAGTTGTGGTGGGAGCAGGGGCTACGGGTCTGGGCATTGCCTGGGATTTGAGCCTTCGCGGGATCAAAGTCACGGTCGTAGAGCAGGGAGATATCGCTCAGGGCACGTCGGGACGGTTTCATGGCCTCTTGCATAGTGGAGCTCGGTATGCGGTTCGCGACCCTAAGGCCGCCCGTGAATGCTTTGAGGAAAATAAAATTTTACGGAAAATTGCTGTAGGCTCGATTGAGCCGACTGGAGGATATTTCGTCGAACCCGAAGCGTCGAACTCAGCGTACAGCCAGCAATGGGTACAGGCTATGAATAGGCTTGGGATCACTATGAGAGAGACGTCGCTAGGCGAACTTCGGCTTCGCGTGCCCGAACTCCATCCGAAGATTCAACGAGCCTATTGGGTCCCGGACGGGGTGATCAACGGGTTTGAACTTCTCTTTCGAATGCGCCAGGGAATTGAAATGCAGGGAGGGACCGTGCGCCTTTTCACTCGTGTTAGTGGAGTTAAAGTCGAACCGCTGGGACGAGTGGAAGGGGTCGAGGTCCAGTCGCGCCAAGGAGGAACGGAGTGGATCGCCTGTGACGGTTTAATTAACGCTGCCGGACCCTACGCGAGTGAGGTGGCTAAGCTTTTCTCCCACCCCTTTCCTATGCGTCTTTCGCGGGGGGTCATGTTAGTGTTCGCGGAGCGTAAAGTGTCAGCGGTGATTAATCGCCTCGCTCCGCCCGGCGACGGCGACATTTTAGTGCCGCATCATCGGATAAGCATCTGGGGGACGAGCGACGAAGAAACCAGCGACCCGGAGGCGGGCCCTCCTTCCATCGAGGAGTCTCGCCGACTCTTGTCCCTTGCCCGCGACCTTTTTCCTGAGATGCATCAATGGCGGGTGCTGAGGGCCTTCTCCGGGGTGCGGCCCTTATACCAAGCGGAGACTTCGATGGATAGCCGGCACGTCACCCGGGACTTTACGATCATTGACCATGCCCAAATGGGGGGACCCGAAGCGGTGGTGTCTGTGGTGGGCGGAAAGTGGGTGACCTATCGGCTGATGGCCGAAAAAGCGGTGGACGCTATGGTCGCCAAACTGGGAATCACCGCTACCTGCAAGACTGAGGACGTGCTCTTGCCGCCCCTAGGTGAGTCACGATTAGAGCTTAGGCGCGATCGAGTGAACCTTTGCGAATGCGAGGAAGTGAGTGGCGAGGAGGTGGCCGCTTGGCCCGAAGCGTCGTTGGGGCAACTCAGGACCCGAACGTGGTTTTCGATGGGACCTTGCCAGGGGACGTTTTGTCTTCACCGAGTGGCGGAAACCCGGATTGCTGACGGGGATGTGAAGACGTTGGACAGCGAAGTGATGAGCCTTCGGCGAGAGCGGGATCGAGGCATGGCCGCAGCCCTTTGGGGCGACAATGCGCGCCAATGGGCGCTCTCTCGCAGTATTCGAAGCCAAGTGTTGGCCGAGGTGGAATCCGAGTGAGACACGTCGTGATTGTGGGGCAAGGGCCTTCGGGCCTCTTAGCGGCGGATTGGCTTTCCGCGCTCGGGGCAGCGGTGACTATCGTTGCCGCGTCGGAAGGAAGTCTAGCGCTCTGGTCAGGGAGCTTTGACTTTCGGAACTATGATCAGGATGGCAGTATGGTCACGGACCCTTGGCAGTGGTGGGCTGAACCGTCCCATCGGACATTTGCCCAAGCATGGGAACTCAGCGACTGGAAACGATGGTGGACCGCGTTGCTTCGAAGCTTCAAAGATATCGGTCTCATCGTCGATCTAACCCTCCCTCGGGAAAACCGGTGGATAGTGGCCCCTACTGGTCGATTGCGACCCACCTTTTGGTGTCCACCATGGCAATGGACGCTCTCCTCTTCCGAGCCCAACGAACCGGTCACGTTGGTTGATGTCGGGAGTCTGTTGGATACGCCGATCAACTGGCTCAAAGCACGCACCCGTAATGAGTCCGCTTGGCTAACAGAGACCGTGGCCCTAAGGCGTCCTGACGCCTGGCGTCGACATTGGTCGGGGCTAGCCTGGGCGGCATTTTTGGACCAACCGGCGGGAGCCGACTGGCTTATCACTGAGAGTATTCAGGCAAGAGAGCACATGCGTTTGTCTGGAGCGCTCGTCTTTCCCCAGGTATTGGGCGTGGCTACTACAGAGCGCTTGATCCAAAGGATTTCGGATGCGGTCGATCGACCCGTCTTCGAATATGCACTGATGCCGCCCGCGGTCGGCGGAATTCGGATTCGCGAACGCTGGCGCAAGTCGCTCAAATCGCGCGGCGTCCTGTTTCGTCCCGGTCATGTGGTGGAGGTCACCGACTCCGGCGTGCGCCTCGGGGAGAGTGCGGGACGGATTGCCGCCGATGAGGTGGTGATCGCGACCGGAGGAATGGTCGGAGGCGGGCTCGCGCTTAACCATGAGGGAATCCTGACCAACACCGCGACCGGAGAAAGGGGTTTTTTTAGCGGCGAACTGAACGCCTTGACGAGCGTGGGCGTGGGTAATCGGCGGTCTCATGGGTACGTGGTAGGGCGGATGGTGGGAGGATCCGATCCTGACCGCCACGGGGATGGTGGCGCGATGAATGTTTGGTCCGTGGCGACGGCGGTTCAAGCGATTATGGGGGAACGTGCGGTCAATTCATGGTTGTCGACTCGGGAGGAGGGCCCAGGGTGAATGGAACCGACGCTTGTTTGAAGTGCACGATTTGTGTCTCGGCTTGTCCGGTATACCGTAAGGACACGGAATTTCCCGGGCCCAAGGCGCTCGGACCCGAATGGGAGCGACGGCGTGCGGCCGGTGATCTCATTGTCATGGACCACGTCGAGGATTGCACGTTTTGCCAACTGTGCGAACTGGCCTGTCCCGTAGGCGTTCCGATTGCGCATTTGATTGCTGAACAAAAAGACCGGGCCCGCTTGGCGCAACCGGCGGCCATTAGACTTAGAGATGCGATTCTCACCCATCCTGAGTGGGTCGCCCGGGCACCCAGACTTTCCACAACGCCTCGATTCGTCAGCCGAATGATGAGGCTGTCCACGACCTCGCGTCGACCCCAGCCAAGATTTTCAACAGCCGTGGTCTCCCCGTCTGCGAGAGTAATCCATGGCCGGGTCGGCCTTTTCGTCGATTGCTTTGATCGCGGATTCGACCAGGAGACCTTGTCAGCGAGCACTGCCCTATTAACCGCATGGGGATTTGAGGTATCAGCGGTACCCAAATCGAGTCTTTGTTGTGGTGCGGCTGCCTATGCGAGCGGGCGAGTGGACCAAGCCAAGCGCCAAGCGGAAGCGATGCGGGCCGCTATTATCCGGGATCTCCCTAACGAAGTCACCGCTTTGGTCACCCTGAATGCGACGTGTGATGGCACCATGGATCAAGAGTGGGCGAAGTATTTCGGCCTCGAACCGCTGCCGATTCCTATCATGCCTTTTCACGAATTTGCCGTGTCGCATGCGCCTGAATTGTTCTGGGATGAGCTCCGCAGCAATGAGGAGCTTAAGAGGGAGGGTAGGCCCCGAGTCTGGACCCACACCACCTGTCGCGGGCAAAGACGTGGCGATGGCGGATTGTTTGCTTTGGCCAGAAGAGCCGGTCTCAGCGAGGTTATGCCGCTCGACCTCGAATGCTGTGGGGCGGCCGGTTCGTACGCCTTTAAGACCGAACACGAAACGACTGCGCACCGGATGGGCAGTGCCGCGAAGGAGCAGATCAACCAAACTTTGGGCGAACTCTGGGTTGATAGCGGGACCTGCGCCGTCCACCTTGACCAAATCCTAGGCATTCCAGCCCGTCACCCTGCCTATTGGCTCTATCAGCGTTGGCACGAGGCATCCGCTCTCGAGGTTATCGCAGACAAGCCTCCGATTGACGGTTGATGGACTCGGTCTGAGCACCAAGG
>DAHXNH010000202.1 GCA_027365485.1 Clostridiales bacterium | reverse complement strand
ACTATTCAGCGTATCATTGCGCTGGTGACTATGCACGCGCTCACGGATACGATGGGCAGATCAACCACCAGCCCATAATTGACTGGTTCAAGGAACCAGGACGCACTAAAGAAGAAAGAGCGATAGGGTTGGCTCTTCAAGACTTGAAAGATATGCGAGTTAACCCAGACTATTATGCGCGTGCCACGTTAACAAAGAAAACTTGCAATAGTCATGTAAAAGATGTGGCCAAGTTCCTTTCGTTACCGATCTGGACGTAATTCAACAGGCCCCGTCCGGCGGGCGGGCGTGCGTGGGTGGTTGTACCCTTGTGCTGTTGGATTTCGTGGCCGGAGAGCCCGTTCGGCGGTAGTTAGCGAAACCAATAAATGATCGGTTAACGGGGGGCGAGTGTGCCCGAAGAAGGAACCGTCGAAAGAGCTAAAAGGTCTCCTCGGATGGCACCCGAGCGCTTTGGAGATTTCTAACGTCTGACCCCGGCCTGACTGGCGGGGGCTTTTTTGTTCAAAACCCCGTCGCTCCCGGGTCTCGTCTGAAACAGGGGTCCTGCAACACCCTTTTCTGTCGCATGGGCAAGAGGTTGGTCTCATGCGACACCCTACCCGGTGTCGTTTTCTCGCACTCTATGACCCCCATGCGACAGGGGCTTTTTTATGTTACGGCCGGCCTATCAGTAGGAGGAGATGATTCCGATGGCCACAGGCCAAAGGATTGGCCATGTCCGGGTCAGTACCGTGGAACAAAATCCCGCCGGTCAACCCGCCGACCAACGGGACACCTTCGACAAAGTATTCATCGACCAGGCTAGTGGCAGCACCATCCAACGGCCCCAATGGCAGGCCCTCCGGCAGTATGTGTTTTGGCCAACTCATTTTGTCATAGGTCTGACCAATCTCCGTGTCAATGATTTCATGGCATCCCCGCCCTTGAGGCAGCGGGACCGCCATTGTGATGACCCGTCCAGGTCCAAACAGGTCCAGTGGAGGCTTGGACGATGATCCCCCAGTGGCCTCGAGGCGCATGGTGTATAGCGAATCCGTCTATGATGATCAAGGCAAGGTCGGGAGTCAACTGACGGCGTTTAATATCCACACCGGGGCCATTGTGTGACAGACGCGCCGAGGGTTTGGGGAACTGCCGGTGAGTGGCCAGCCCTTTGAATCTGCGGTGCCTCGCCTTTGCAATGGGGTCATCTATCTGAGAAGTGCGGTGACCGATGCCGTCTATGCGGTTGATGGGGAAACCGGCAAAGTGCTGTGGTCCAATGCCTTAGCCGACCAACGGATTGACCAGGCACCGGGGTGGGTGGACGACGTATTAGTGGCAGGCACCGAAGACGGCACGCTATATACGCTAGATCCCAACACCGGGCATATCTTGCGCGAAGAACATTTTCACGGAGGATTTATGCCGGGTGTGCCCTTTGCCGATGGCAACACCATCTTTTTTGGCCCGTAAACGGGAAGCCTCTATGCGCGACCGATTACGTCAGTCATAACGACAAATAGGGGATGATCCTACCGGCGGCTCGCACCGAACCTTGCTGTGCTGGCCGCGCAAGAAGGTTTGCTGGCCATGGTAGGGCATAGCCAACGCCATCCCGTGTCGCGTGCCCACCAACAGAACGGCGCCACGACCGTTAACGTGGCTTCGAAGTGGCAGGGATATTAATATTAAACGGGGGCGTATGGGCCTCAAGAGACGCGGGCGCTAACGCCACGAATTAGCAATGGGCCGGTCGGGAACGATCGCCGCAATGACCTCAAGCATTCCGGCGGAGGCTTGCCGACTTCGCTGAGGTTATGCTACGTTAGACATAATGAAGGTCCAAGGCAGGAACCTTGGACCTCCGGGATCGAGCGCTCAACCAGGGCGGCTCCTAATAAACCAAAACCATAGAAAGACCGCTACCTGACGGGAATCAAGGGCGGTCTTTCTTATTGTCTGCTACAATCACAAGCACCAACGTTGCTAACGAAACCGCAAACGTTAGACCTGACCATGTAACCATAGCCTTACCCCCTTTCCAGGGAGTGAGCCGCCCTATGCGTCGAATCCGCCCATATTGAAGCAAACTTTGGTGAATCTTGAGGCAAAGGTTCGATCCCTATCAACTGTCGCTCAAAGGGGTCGTGCCCATTTCAGGCTACCGCGCCGTCTTGGCCTCTTCGGCGCTGGCAACCCCTCAGGGGTTTGCCAGCCTTCGGGTCAACACAGCGGGCGGACTATTCACAGAAAGAAGCAGCTCATAGCAGGAAAGCGCGTGGTAGGAGTCCGGGTGGTGGGTGTCGAAGGGTAGGCAGAAAGTGAGAGAGATCATGCCTAATCGACCGAGTACCCCCAACGCAATCTTCGGGGGTACGTTGGGGCTAGGCCGACGGGAGATTCCTAGGTGCGTCTTCAGCCTCAATGGCAGAGTCGACACTCAAGTACACGTTAAGATGCTCAGGACGCACGAAATCACCGTCCACGATAGCGCCGTTAACACGTAAATTGTAATCACCGGCGTGAATCGGTATTCTGGGCGACTGGATTGTAACCCAGTTGGTGATAGCCTGTCGTCGAGATGCCCAGTCTGATTGCATCGCCCCCATTCCAGTGAGGTCCCGACCCAATCGTCATGTTGCCAGGGATGGCATAGTTCAGACTGAGGTTCCATCCCTTGATGAAGCCTTTCACCGACCCTATTTGGACGGACTTGAAAGACGGTTGGGAGGACCGATCAAATCTTCCAGAGTGACTAACTGTGATTCCGTGAGTTACGAATAATTGAAAGACCGCATATTCCGCGGCCGTTGGTGCGTGGTTTATCACCGATACAGAAACGTCCGGGCCGGCAGATGTCGGAGGTGGGCTCCCGGATGATTATACTGCGTGCGGGTCATAGTTCTCGTTTTTGGGAGAACGCTATCGTGGTGAAAAACCATTGTGCAGCAAGGTGTTGAGACGCCCACAGCCTTGGCATCAAACCGTCAAATGTGACCCACGCGCAGTATAAGAAGAGTTTTTATCTGGAAGAGTTTGGCTCAGTGGCCAAGGACGGATGGATAACCCTCGTGGTCACCAAGCGTAGGCCCAAAAATTAGCGCGTGCGGGCAATTCCTTGCCCGTAGGCACCGTCCTGCGTCTCCGCCTGATCAAGATCACGTTGGCCACTGGGAACCAAGAAATTTTGATGACCAATGTGCCAGCCACCTTGCTGCCTTACCAGCAAGTCGAAGCGGTGTACCATCTGCGCTGGGTGTTGGTGCTAATGCAATCTGTCATCACTTCAGCTAACTTCCATGTCATTAAAAGGGCTAGGGCACGGTTGTCCGAGAATGCTGCGCGAGCCGCCCCAAGGGCGGGGATTCGGGGTTCGCGCACGGCTCAAGGCCATGAGCCTACGCGAACCCCGAATGATTAGACGGCCGGGGTTCAATTTCGGCCGGGATGCACTCGGGGACGGTGGCTTGGAGGAATCTGTGGACAAGCGGGTTGGTCAGACCGGTGACAAAACAAGTCAGCCAAAACCCTGGGGCCTGAAACGCACTACGATATTCTGAAATACGACTGGGAACTGGAGAATTTCTCAGGTATTCGGCCCGAAGTGATTGCCCAAGAGCACCGGGCCACCGTCGTGACCCGCAACATGGCGGCGCTGGTCGAACATGAAGCCCAGAGGCGATGGGAGGAACGTCGCGCGCGGGGCGAAGTGCACCGCAAATATGCGAACTATAAAATCAACACGAGTGTCGCCGTGGGCTTATGGAAAGACCGGTGGATCACTATCGTGTTGGACCCCGATCCCGAGCGTCGAATTCACCAGGT